>NZ_JBNHFF010000253.1:0-4511 GCF_059089965.1 Arthrobacter sp. SPT-J7 | reverse complement strand
CCAGTGCCAACGTCCTGCTCCTGGACGAGCCCACCAACAACCTCGACCCCGCCAGCCGCGCGGAAATCCTGGGCGCCCTCAGGAACTACAGCGGCGCCGTCGTCCTGGTAAGCCACGACGAGGGGGCAGTGGAAGCCCTCAACCCCGAGCGCGTCGTCCTGCTGCCCGACGGCGTCGAAGACCACTGGAACGAAGACTACCTGGACCTCATCACCCTGGCTTAGCCGCCATAGGCCAACGCGGCGCCGGCACAAGCGGAGCGAAGGCACCCCGCCTCAGTACCCCTGGGCGTCCAGGAGGGCGTCTTCCTCTTCCTCCGAGGTCGCATGCCTGCGTTTGCGTGGAGCTGGCGGACGACGGCGTGTGGCGGCAGTCGCGGAGTGAATTGGCCGCGCGGACTCATCGTCGTCGTCCTCGGCGTCGATCGCTGCGTTCCGGGCCTGCTGGCGGGCCGCGTAGCCGAAGCCCACAAACATCAGTACGCCGAACGCGAACCACTGCAGGGAGTAGGACAGGTGCGTGCCTTCCTCGATGGACGGCTTCGGGAACGGTAGCGGCATTTCCGCGGCAGGCGGAGTCTCTGATGCGAGCTGGCCGTACGCCCCCGTGAGCAGGGGATGTCCGAGCTGGGCCGAATAGGCGGCGAGGTCAATGGAAGCCAGCTGGCCTTCCGGTGCCCCACGCTGCAGTTCAGGTTCCGGATGCTTCAAACGCACGACGGCGGTCACCTCACCGGTGGGAGGTTCCGGCACCGAATCAGGGCTGCCCGGATTTTTGTTGCCGATGGGCAGCCATCCCCGGTCAATTACTACGGTTTCGCCTGTGGTGAGGCGGAAGGGGACAACCACCTCATAGCCCGGCTGGCCGTTCAGCGGCCGGTTCCGGACGACGCGCTGCTCATCGGCGAGGTACGAGCCTTTCAGCTCCACCTGTGTCCACTCCATGGCAGGGTCCAGTCGGTTGTTGAACTGTTCCTTGGCCTCGGAGAAGGGGATGGGCGTGGCCGAGTAGTTGGTCACGACACGGTTGATCTCTGCCAGGGTCTCCGCGCGCCGGTCCATCTGCCAGCGGCCCAGGAAGACGCACGCGGATGCAAAGATGGCAGCCAGCAGGAGATAACCCAGCCACTTGCTGGAGAAGAGGAAACGGTACATTCAGCTGTCCTGCTCCAGGGCACCGGATACGCCCTGGTCCGCAAGCGGCAGAGTTTCCTTCCAAAGGCCGCGGGTCTGAAGGTAATCCTCCAGCCAGTCGCGGTGGTCTGCGCAGGCCAGCCAGGTCTTGCGGCGCTCGGGGGAGTGGATCTTCGGGTTGTTCCACTGGAGCTGCCAGGAGGCCTGGGCCCTGCACGCCTTCCGTGAGCAGATGGCAGCGGCTTCCGCCACCGCAGGATCGGTTCCTGCTGCGAAGTCAAAAATACTCATGATGCCCTTCGCTCCTGCCCTGATGGTGTTTCGTCGTCTTCAATCAACTCGCCCTGCAGGACCTCGCTGCCGTGCTCATCGTCGGGGGATGGAGCGGGCGGGCCTTCGATCTCTGTCAATGGCGCAGATTCCAGCAGCAGGTCGCTGTGGCCCTCGGCGTTGTCATTGCCATTGGCTATGACCACCGCAATCCAGGGCAGAAACACTGCTCCAGCGACCATAACGAGCTTAAGCCAGCCGTCCACCACGAAGATCAGGATCAGGCAGACCATGCGGATTCCCATGGCCAGCGCGTATTTGACCATGCGCTGGTGCATGTCCTCGGAATGGGCTCCCGCGGCATCCGTGATGCTGTGGACTTCCGAATCGCCGGAGAACCGCCCGGGTTCTCCCGGCGCGGATTGTCCCGCATGGTTTTCAAGGGTCACGGTGATTGATCACGCTCCAAAGGCTTGCCTCAATTCTCTCACCAACGGCAGTGGCACCCAAACCAGGCCCGGGGCTGACGCTAAGATCGAAGTCAGCCAAATCACCCCTCTTTTACCGCGGCACACAGCCGCAGAAATCCGGAGCCTTTTTCATGATTGAAGCAGCCACCGCCCCCCGCAGCGTCCTCATCACGGGCGGCAACCGCGGCATCGGCCTGGCCATCGCCGAAGCGTTCCTGGCCAACGGGGACAAAGTGGCCGTGACCTACCGCAGCGAGTCCAAGCTGCCGGAGGGAATCCTGGGTGTGAAGGCCGACGTCACCGACGAGGCGTCCGTGGACGCAGCCTTCAAGGAAGTGGAAGCGGCCCACGGGCCGGTGGAGGTCCTGGTGGCGAACGCCGGCATCACCAAGGACACCCTGCTGCTGCGCATGAGCGAAGATGATTTCACGTCCGTCATTGACACCAACCTGACTGGTGCGTTCCGGGTCATCAAGCGCGCCTCCAAGGGCATGATCCGCCTGCGCAAGGGCCGCGTGGTCCTCATCTCTTCGGTGTCCGGCCTGTACGGCGCCCCAGGCCAAATCAACTACTCCGCTTCGAAGGCGGGCTTGGTGGGCATTGCCCGTTCGCTGACCCGCGAACTTGGCTCACGCGGCATCACCGCTAACGTGGTGGCCCCCGGCTTCATCAACACGGACATGACCGCCGAACTTCCTGAAGCCACGCAGAAGGACTACCTCTCCAGCATTCCGGCAGGCCGTTTTGCCGAGGCTACAGAGGTTGCCAACGTGGTCCGCTGGATCTCCAGCGAGGAAGCCGCCTACATCTCCGGTGCTGTCATTCCCGTGGACGGCGGCCTGGGCATGGGCCACTGACCGGCGCCTCAAAACTAGCAGTACGGCCCTTCTTTGTGGGGGTCACACAAGCGGATCGGCAGCGGCCGCTGGCATGATGGACTGCAGACCTTCAGCGATTTAGACGTTTCGAACAAAGGGAGCTCGTATGGGACTGCTGGACAACAAGACCGCCATCGTCACCGGATCATCGCGCGGCATTGGTGCTGAGGTAGCGAAGATCCTCGCCGGCCAGGGTGCTGCCGTCGTGGTTAACTACCGCCAGAAGGCGCCGCGCGCCAACAAGGTGGTGCAGGGGATCGAAGCCGCTGGTGGGCGTGCCGTCGCCGTTGGCGCGGACCTCACCACCCAGGAAGGCGTCCAGGCCCTGGCCTCCGCGGCCATGGAAAATTTCGGGACGCTGGACATCTTGGTGCTCAACGCCTCCGGCGGCATGGAAACCGGCATGGGGGAGGACTACGCGCTCAAACTGAACCGCGACGCCCAGGTCAACATGCTCAACGCAGCCGTGCCCCTGATGAAGGAAGGCTCCCGCGTGGTGTTCGTTACCAGCCACCAGGCCCACTTCATCAACACCGTGCCCACCATGGATGCCTACGAGCCGGTGGCCCGCAGCAAGCGTGCCGGGGAGGACGCTCTGCGCGAACTCATCCCCAGCCTCGCCGAAAAAGGCATTACCCTTGTAGTTGTGTCCGGCGACATGATCGAGGGCACCGTCACCGCAACGCTGCTCGACCGCTCCACCCCTGGTGCCATCGAAGCGCGCCGGGCCGAAGCCGGAAAGCTCTACTCGGTGGAAGAGTTCGCTGAAGTGGTGGCCAGCATGGTTACCGCCGACATCGAATCCGGCCACACCGAGTACGCAGGCGGCGCGGACTACTTC
This sequence comes from Arthrobacter sp. SPT-J7, assembly GCF_059089965.1. Classification (NCBI taxonomy): domain Bacteria; kingdom Bacillati; phylum Actinomycetota; class Actinomycetes; order Micrococcales; family Micrococcaceae; genus Arthrobacter; species Arthrobacter sp. SPT-J7. The sequence goes on along the minus strand of NZ_JBNHFF010000253.1, from coordinate 919 downwards.
GGCAAGGGCGCCGGCCAGCCCACCAGCTAGCTTCACTAACAACGCGAAATGACATGTCGCGGCAACGTTCCCAACGGGCACTGCCGCGACATGTCATTTCGCGGTTAAACGCTGAAAAAGGATCAAACGCCCGCGATGTAACGGACGGCGTCGAGGTACGGCATGGTGACGGCGGCGTCTGCTACGGCCCGCACGGCCGGCTTGGCGTTGAACGCGACCCCGATCCCGGCAGCGCCGAGCATGTCCAGGTCGTTGGCGCCGTCGCCCACGGCCACGGTATGTTCAAGGGCGATGCCCTCGGCGGCGGCCCACGCGCGCAGGTACTTCTCCTTCGCCGCCCGGTCCACCACTGCGCCGAGTACCTTGCCTGTCAACGCGCCGTCGACAATCTCCAGCTCATTCGCCTGCCAGTAGTGCAGGCCCAGCTCGCCGGCAATGGGCTCCAGGGTCTGGTTGAACCCGCCGGACACAACAGCCACCACGTGGCCCGCGGCCTTGAAAGCCGCCACGAGGTCGGAGGCCCCCTCGCTGAGCTTCACTTCTGCAGAGACGGAATGGACGACGTCGGCCGGCAGCCCTGCGAGGACCTGAACCCGGGTGTGGAGGCTTTGGGTGAAGTCCAGCTCCCCACTCATGGCAGCCTCGGTAATGGCGTGCACCTCTTCCCGCTTGCCCGCATAGGCGGCAAGGAGTTCGATGACCTCCTGCTGGATGAGGGTGGAATCAACGTCCAGGATCAGGAGCTTGCGTTCGGCCGCGCGGAGGCCGGCAGGAACCAGCGCTGTGTCGAGCCCGTTGATCGGCGCCTCGGCAACGGCCCGCCGGAGCACGGCGAGGCCTGCCGCGGTTGCGTCCGGAAGCTGAAGTTCGGCAACATGGACTTGGTACCGTTCGTCGCCGCCGTTGGTTTGGGAGAGCA
>NZ_JBNHFF010000252.1:0-4528 GCF_059089965.1 Arthrobacter sp. SPT-J7 | reverse complement strand
GCACATCTTGTTCTCTAGGCGTCAGATTTTAGTGAGCAGAACGGCATAAAATACGTAAGTTCCGCGGCCGATTGTTAGGGTTGCTTCTGCGGCCAAAAGCAAGAAGGGGGAACCGGCAGGATCAATGCGTCCGGCATAGAGATCCAAGCTGAGGGCTACTGCTGTCGCGGTTGGCAGGATCCGCAGGGCCCGGGAGTAGGTCCTCCCCTGGCGTTCGACGTCGCTGCGCCAGTCACTGAAGAGACTGGCTATGGGCAGCGCTCCTGTGCGGATCGCGTACGCCAACGCGTCCTTGTGTTCCTCCGGCACAGTATCTTTCGTTCTGTCGGGCTGCAGCGGGGAAAGCGCCAGCGCGAGGCCTGTAATCAAAAGAAGTATCGCTGAGGGCAGGTGATCCGTGTAGGTGGTGCCTGGGTGAAGGTCCAGGAGCAACGCCAGGATGCAGGGCAGGATCAGCACTGAACCTGCGGCGAGAAGCCACGGCAACGCGGTTCTTCGGTGGTTGACCATGGCATCTACTCGGACGGCAGCGTCAGATGTTTCAAAGCAGTCCGGGCGCCTCCGGAGTGGAGGTCCCGGAGGGCCTGTGTGTATACCGCTGCGAAGCGTTCGTTGGTGTTCAGGTCACCAAAGATGTCTTCGTTGGAGACAAAGGCCAGGGGGTTGTCGTGCTGCAGCGCAGCTGCTGCCATCAGTGGTTCTTTGAGCCTGTCGACGACGTCGATGGGTTTCCCTTGCTCGTCGATGCCTTCGGCGTAGCGTGCCCAGCTGGCAACAATTGCCGCCGAGCGGTGGATTTCTCCGCCTTGTTCAAGGTTTTCTCTGATGACTGGCAGGAGCCACTTGGGGATCCTGTCGGAACTTTCTGCGCAGAGCCGCGCCAGGGTGTCCCGGACGTACTCGTTGGAGAACCGTTCTATGAGGGTTCGTTTGTAGTCTCCGAGGTTTATGCCGGGTACTGGCCGGAGAGTGGGGGTTGCTTCCTTGTCCATGTAATCCAGGAGGAATTGGGCAAAGACTGGGTCCTGTGCTGCTTCGTGGGCGTAGCGGTAGCCGGCGAGGTAGCCGAAATAGCACATGCCTTGGTGGCTGGCGTTGAGGAGCCGCAGCTTCATTAGTTCGTAAGGTTCAACGTCTTCGACGAGCTGGACGCCCGCGTGTTCGAAGGGCGGCCGGCCCATGCTGAAATGGTCTTCGAGGACCCACTGCTCGAACGGCTCGCAGACGACGGGCCAGGCATCGCTGGTCCCGAATTCGTCCGCTATGGCACTTCGGTCGGCATCGGTCGTGGCGGGAGTGATGCGGTCGACCATGCTGTTGGGGAAGGGGACGTGTTCAGTGATCCATCGTCCCAGTTCGGGGTCTTTGAGGTGCGCGTACGCGGCGAACATTTTGCGGGCGACGTCGCCGTTTCCCTGGATGTTGTCGCAAGACATTACGGTGAAGGGGGCCAGTCCCCGTGCGCGGCGTCGGGCGAGAGCTTCGGTGACCAGGCCGAAGGTTGTCTTTGGTACGGCGCCGGGTGTCAGGTCGTGCATGACATCAGGATTGGCTGCGTTGAATTCGCCGGTGAGGTGGTGGAAGTTGTAACCTCCCTCGGTGATGGTAAGAGAGACGATGCGGATGTCCTCGGACGCCATCTTCTCGATGACGGCTTCAGGGTCCTCAGGTGCGAAGAGGTAGTCGATGATCGAGCCGATTACTCGGCTTTCCCTGCTGCCGTCGGGGTTTTTGACCGTGAGGGTGTAGAGGCAGTCTTGGTCGTCCATCACCTGTTTCATGTGCGCGTCGGTGGGCAGCACGCCCACCCCAACGATTGCCCAGTCTAGGGCGAGCCCTGCGTTCATCAGGCGGTCCAGGTACATGGCCTGGTGCGCACGGTGGAAACCTCCAACACCAAAGTGCACAATGCCTGGCGTCAGGCCGGAGCGGTCATAAGACGGTTTCACCAGTGGAGACGGGAGGGTTGAAAGCGTCATATTGTTCAGGGCCGGCATGCGTCACGCTCCTTTGACCAGTGCTGTTGCGGACAGGTGTCCTAGTTCGGCCGTATGGGGCGGGTTCGCTCCCGGCCGTGAGCAGGTGATCGCGGCTGCCCGGTTGGCGTAGCCGGCAAGGGCATGCACGTCAGCCGACGTCAGTGCGCGCAGCCTTGGCCGGCCAGCGGAGCCCAGTGCTTCAAGTTGGGCCAGCCCGGCTATCAGAGCTGCCATGAAGGAGTCTCCGGCGCCGACCGTATCGGCCACTGCAATGGATTCCGCCGCCATTTCCACCCGTCCTTGCTTCGTGAGGATGACGGGGCCTGCTGCGCCCCGGGTCAAGGCCACGAGGGATGGTCCGAGTTCCAGCCAGGCTCCCAGACTTTCCTCCGGGGTGCGGTACGGGTAGAGCCAGGTCAGGTCCTCGTCGCTGGCCTTGACGATGTCGCTGGACGCAACGAAAAGTTCGGCCTGGCTTCGTGCCGCTGCCACGTCCGGGCTGATTCCAGGGCGGCAGTTGGGGTCGTAACTGGTTGTGGCGGTCTCCTTGGCGGCATCCAGGAGGGTAAGAATGGTTTGATCGCCCGGGGAAAGAACAGAGGCAATGGATCCCGTGTGCACGTGGGCTGAGGTTTGGACTGCAGCAAGCGCAGCCAGCGATGCCCCGTTGAGGTCCCAACTGATGTCGAACGTGTACGTGGCGGCGCCGTCGGGGCCGAGCCTTGCAGTCGCCGTCGAAGTGGGGGCGCTTCCTCCCCTGATGACGGACACGCCGTTGGACTGCAGGTGCCGGTCGATCAGAACCCCGTTCGAGTCGTCGGCATAATGCGTCACCAGACTCGTGGCCAACCCAAGCCGGGCGCTCCCCACGGCCACATTCATTGGGCTCCCGCCAGCGTGCGCGTCCGCCGGGCCGGCAGTGCGGGGGTCGACGATGATGTCCACGAGGGATTCACCGATCACGGTTAAAGCCACGTCTTGGGTGGGCAGGGGTTCAGATGTCAGATCTTGGGTTCGCATAACAGCTTCCTTGCCGTGGTCTTCTCCCTGGTCAGGACCAGGGAATGATTCTGTCCGCTTTGTGCCGGGTTGCGTGGACCAGCTCGGCGTTGAATTGGTCCGTACCGTGCGCCCACTTCTCAGCGTCCACACGGTCCATGCCGAAAAGCACGTGCCGTTCGGTAAGGCGCCCGCGGCGAAGAGCCTCCGGACTTTCGAGGTACCAGACCTCATCCAAATGCTCCCGGATCCCCTGCCACCCGTGACTGTCCGCCAGCAGGTAGTTTCCTTCAGAGATGACCAGGGGAAGATCCGCAGGGACCGCAATCGAGGCAGCGATTGGTTCATCCATGGACCGGTTGAAATCCGGAGCGTAAACCACCGGTTCAACCGGCCGCGCCAGGCGCTGAAGCAAGGACGCGTAACCTCCGACGTCGAAGGTCTCGATAGCACCCTTACGGTCCCGGAGCGGCCCACCGTCAATGACGGCATTGCTCAGATGAAAACCATCCATCGGGACGACAACCGCGACGTCTTTGCCGAACAGCTCCCCCAGCAGTGCAGCAAAGGTGGATTTTCCTGAGCCAGGTGCTCCGGTAATCCCAAGCACCGTCCGCGTTCCGGCCAAGAGGCGGCTGCGCAGTTCCGCAATGGCCACCTGTACCTGCGGTGCCCGGAAGGCTTGGCCCCCGGGCCGCACAGCGGCAGCGCCGGCCTCCATCAGCGGCCGGGGTAGACGACGGCTTTGAGCTGGCCCGGCTGCTTCCCGGCCTTGAGCGCCTCCTCGGATTCGGCGAGGGCGAATTTGCCGGTGACCAGGATGTCCAGGTCCACTTTCCCGTCGGCGAGAAGCTGGATGGCCAGCGGCCAGGTGTTGGTGTAGCGGAAGACGCCGGAGAGCCAAATCTCCCGGTTCTGGATGTAGGAGACGGGGAGTTCGACGTCATCCGCGCCGAGCCCCACGAGGATCACCCGGCCGGCCGGTGCAACGGCTTTGATTCCCGCGCGGACGGCCTGCGGTGCGCCGGAGGCGTCAATGAACGCGTCGACGTCGAGCCCTTCCACGCTGTCGGTCTTCGCGTTGAGCGCGTGCGTTGCGCCGTGTTCCAGGGCGAACGCGAGGCGGTCTTCGGCGATGTCGCTGATGTAGATTTCGGTGGCACCGAAGGCGCGGGCGGCCTGGGCGGCGATGATGCCGATGGGGCCTGCACCGGCGATCAGGACCCGGCTGCCGGGACGGATCCCCGCGCGTTCGCAGGCCCAGAGGCCGACGGATAGCGGTTCGATGAGGGCTGCGGCTTCGTCGCTGACGCTGTCCGGGATGTCATAGGCAAAATCGGACTGGATGGTCACGTATTCGGCAAAGGCGCCGTCGATCGGCGGGGTGGCGTAGAACTCGATGTCCGGGCAGAGGTTGTAGCGGCCGGCTTTGCACTGCTTGCACTTCCGGCAGGGGCGCTGGGGCTCGACGGCGACGCGCTGGCCGATGCGGGCCGGGTCGACGTCGCTGCCGACGGCGGCGATCCGGCCGGAGAGTTCGTGGCCCAGGA
>NZ_JBNHFF010000251.1:0-4537 GCF_059089965.1 Arthrobacter sp. SPT-J7 | reverse complement strand
TGACGGCGGTGCGGCGGGCGGTGGCCGGCGGCGGCGGGATCGTGCGCGGCCGCGGCTCCGGTGGGCGCCCTGTTCACGGGCCGCGCGCCACCCCGGCTTCCGACTTCACCGCCAAGATCCACGCCGGGAACCTCCCCTCCAACACGCGCTTTGCCCTCGAAATCAGCTTCGAGGACGACGGCGGCGCTGCCGGCGAGGCCGTCCGCGGCACCTTCCGCACGGCCCCCGATGCCGGGACGTTCGACGGCAGGGGCCGCACCGGCGACACAAGCGCAGGAGGTAACGTACCGGCGTCGTCCGCCCAAAGCTTTGTGTGGACCGGCGACACCGCAGGGCAGGGCTGGGGCATCAACAAGGAGATCGGCGGGATGCGCGGCTACCGGGCGATGCACCAGACGCGGCCGGACTTCTTCATCCACTCTGGCGACACCGTGTACGCTGACGGTCCGCTTACCGAAACCGTAGTGGAACGGGACGGGCAGGTGTGGCGGAACCTGGTGACCGAGGAGGTGTCCAAGGTGGCCGAAACCCTCACCGAGTTCCGCGGCCGGCACCGGTACAACTCCATGGACGCCAACATGCGCGCCATGTTCGCGGACGTCCCGGTCATTGCCAACTGGGATGACCACGAGACCACCAACAACTGGTACCCCGGCGAGATCCTCGACGACCCCCGCTACACCGTGCGCGACGTCAACACCCTCGCAGCACGCGGCCGGCAGGCGTGGCAGGAGAACATGCCCATCGCCGACTCCTCAGCACTGTGGCGGCCCGGAACGTTCGACGACGCCGGCCAGTACCAGCCCGCGCGCATCTACCGGAAGATCAGCCGCGGCCCGCAGCTGGACATCTTCTGCCTGGACATGCGCACGTTCAAGTCGCCGAACACAGACGGCAAGGAGCCCTACGCAACGCCCATCCTCGGCCAGGAGCAGGTGGACTGGCTCATCCGCGAGGTGTCCACATCCAAGGCGACATGGAAGGTGATTGCTGCGGACCTCCCGCTGGGCATCATTGTGCCCGATGGCGCCGTGAACCAGGAGAGCCTGGCAAACCGCGACGCCGGTGCACCCTTGGGGCGCGAGCTTGAGATTGCCGGGGTGCTGAGCGCATTCAAGCACAACCGGGTTAAGAACGTGGTCTGGCTGACGGCCGATGTGCATTACTGCGCCGCCCACCACTATTCCCCCGAGCGCGCGGCCTTCTCCGACTTCGACCCGTTCTGGGAGTTCGTGGCCGGGCCCATCGCGGCAGGATCCTTTGGCCCCAATGCAATGGACGGCACCTTTGGCCCCGAGGTGGTCTTCGCCAAGGCCGGACGCTTCCCTGGCGAATCACCGCGTGACGGCGAGAATCAGTTTTTCGGGCACGTGCAGCTGGATGAGGACTCCTTCACAGTGAGCCTGCGCAATGCCAACGGCGGCACAGTGTTCTCGAAGGCGCTGACGCCGGAACGCTAACCCCTGCCGGCGGTGCCAGCAAGGCGGGGTGCCTGGCTCCCCTGGCTGCGAGCCGCCGTCGTCGGTTTGCTTTCCTCCGTTTACTGACACTGCCCGGTGGGTACGCCGCTGGTAATGTTCCTGCATTCGGCACGGACAAGGACGGGGTGATTCTTTGTGAAAGAGGACGGGCTGACTGAGGCTGTCCAGGAAGCCGGGGCGGTGGAACTGATCCTGATCCGCCACGGTGAGAGTGAAGGCAACGTGGCTGCAACTGATGCGCGGCTGGCGGGGGCAGAAGTCATCGAGGTGCCCGCGCGGGACGCTGACGTGAACCTGTCGGGTACGGGGCAGGAGCAGGCAAAGGCCCTGGGCACGGCGCTGGCGCGGATCACCGAGGACCTGCGGCCGGATGCCGTCGTTTCCTCCCCTTACGCCCGCGCACGCCAGACCGCCGAGATCGCCATTGAGACCGCGGGCTGGCCGGTGAAAGTGCGGACCGATGAACGGCTGCGGGACCGCGAACTCGGCATCCTTGACCGGCTGACCCGCCGGGGCGTTGAAAATCGCTTTCCGGAAGAGGCAGAGCGCCGGGAGTGGCTGGGCAAGATGTACTACCGGCCGCCGGGCGGTGAATCCTGGGCTGATGTGGCCCTACGGCTCCGGTCCGTCCTGGATGAACTGAACAACCTCGGCACCGGGCATCGGGTGATGCTCGTCTGCCACGACGCCGTGATCCTGCTGTTCCGGTATGTGCTGGAGGGAATGACGGAGCGGGAGATCCTCGATCTTGCGGCGAGCACGTCGGTGCTTAATGCCTCCCTGACCCGGTACGTCCGCCCGTCCGGCGAAGGGCCTTGGACTTTGGAGAGTTTCAACGTGGTGGACCACCTCAGCGAGCAGGGTGTTACAGTCACCGAACACGCAGGAGACGCCAGTGTCCACCCCAAGTGATTCCGTTGCCGCTGCTTCGCCTACCCTGGTGACGCCGTCACTGCTGCGCGACTGGCCGTTGCCGGCTCCGGGCCAGGACAAGTATTCCCGCGGCTCGGTGCTGGTGATCGGCGGTGCGCGGGCCACGCCCGGTGCCGCACTGCTGGCCGGTACTGCTGCGCTGCGGGCCGGCGCCGGAAAGCTCACCCTCGCGGTGGCCGAATCCGTCGCCATGCAACTCGGTGTGGCGCTTCCCGAATGCGGGGCGATGGGGTTGCCCGAAACCGCAGAGGGGTCCGTGACCGGCGAGGGACTGGACCGGATCTCTTCATACCTCGGCCGTGCCGATGCCATCCTGATTGGCCCCGGACTCGACGATCCGGACCTTGCCGAGGAGTTGCTGCGGGCGCTGTTGGACCGGGAAGCGGACGGCTCCGACGATTCAGGCTCCGGGGATTCAAGCTCCGGTGATTCAGGCTCTGGTGAAGGAAGCGCGGGAAGTGGTCCCGCCGTCGTACTCGATGCCTATGCCCTGGGTGGCCTCGTGAAGCTGGCGGACCGGCTGGACCCATGGAAGGGCCGCCTGATCCTTACGCCTAATCCCAAGGAGGCAGCTATCCTGCTGGGCCGGGAGGTGGAGGACCTGACAGCGGACGTGGTTGAGATCGCCGATAAGTTCCAGGCCGTGGTGAGCTGCCAAGGCTTCATCGCACGGCCCTCCGGCGGGGACGCACCGGAGGAGGCGGAACTCTGGAAGATAACAACCGGCTACGGCGGGCTGGGGACCTCGGGCAGCGGGGACGTCCTGGCCGGGGCGATCGCTGGCCTCCGGGCCCGGGGAACCACCAGCGCACAGGCCGCCTGCTGGGGAACGCACCTCCATGCCGCAGCGGCCGACAGGCTTGCCAGCAGGATGGGCCCCCTCGGGTTCCTTGCCCGCGAACTGGCCGACGAACTGCCCGCGCTGATGCTGGAGCTGAACACCTGAAGCCTGGGCGCGGCCCGCACATGGGATGGCCCCCGGACAAAGCCCGGGGGCCACCGTATCGGCAAGTTCAGGCGTCACTGCCGGTACGCTATTTAGCGCGGTGGCGTGCTCAGAATGACAAACGCCCTAAGAGGCAGTCAACAATCAATGCCCGACTTCCGATTCTGTGCTGAAACTAGGCGGCGATTTCCTGCTGTGCCCCCTTCGTTTCGATCTCGATCTTGCGCGGCTTGGCCTTTTCGGCGACAGGAATCCGCAGCGTCAGGACACCGGCGTCGTATGTAGCCTTAACGTTGTCAGTATCCAGGGTGTCCCCGAGGATCAGCTGGCGGCTGAACACGCCGCGCGGCCGCTCGGAGGCAATCAACTCGGTGTCCTTGCCCGCAGGTTCCGGACGTTCCGCCCGTACCGTCAGGACATTCCGTTCCACATCCAGATCCACTGAATCCGCTGTGACGCCGGGCAGATCAAAGGCGACTACAAATTCCTGGTCCTCCTGCCACGCGTCCATTGGCATTGCTGCCGGGCGCGCCGCCGTGCCGAGGACCTGCTGGGCCAGCCTGTCCAGCTCGCGGAACGGATCGGTTCGCATCAACATGGCTTCCCTCCTCGAAAGAGACGGTCCAACACTGTTTTTGATCTCAGCCGATCTGTATTGGCTGATACAGATTTTTTACCACTGGCCAAGGAGGTCTGCAAGCACTTTCGAGGAAGAATTTTTCCCGTTTTCCCATCCGCGCAGGACACAGCGGAAGGGGCCCCCGCGCTGCGCGAAGACCCCTTCCGTGTGTGGAAATTCTGCTCTAACTGCGGGTGGGGTCGGGACGTAGCGGCGCAGGACCTGGATCAGGGACAGGCAGCGGTCCGGGAGGAGCCGGCGTCGGAAATGGATTCGGGCCAGGATGGCCGGGCTGGGTGGGATCAGGCTGGTCCGGACCCGGTTCCGGCGGGAACGGCTCGGGCTCGTGCACTGGCGGGATGGTCATAAACTTCCCCTCTCACGCTGGGCGGATGTGCCTTGGCGTGAACAGGATACGCCTGCCGCCGAAAGCCCACTAGGGCGCCGGTCTCCCTCGAGGTGCCATCACGTTTGGTTGTTATGGCTGATCCGAGGGGGACTGAACCTGATAGGGAACGCCCAAGAATCCTGCAGGAGGTGATGGCGGGTGGCTGGATA
>NZ_JBNHFF010000250.1:0-4569 GCF_059089965.1 Arthrobacter sp. SPT-J7 | reverse complement strand
GTCCTCGAAGCCCTTCTGCAGGTTTTTGGCCTCCAGCACCAGGCCACCCAGGCGGGGTCAAGGAGTGATCTGGATTACTTAGAAGTCAATCTTGCGCGTCCGGTCTGCCTCTGCCGCCATTTCCTCGTAGCGGGCGAGGCGGGCCTTGGACTTGGTCTGGCGCCCCTTGGCGTTGGACCGGACCCATTCCAGTTCCTCGCTGAGGCGCTTGGCCTGCTTGGCATCCTTCTTACCCTGGATCTCCAGGCGTGCCCGCTTCTTCTCCAGGTACGTGGAGTAGTTGCCCTCGTAGGGGTACAGGTGTCCCCGGTCCACTTCGGCGATCCATTCGGCCACGTGGTCAAGGAAGTAACGGTCGTGGGTGACGGCGAGGACTGCGCCTGCGTACGTGGACAGGTGCTGTTCGAGCCACAGCACGCTCTCCGCGTCCAGGTGGTTGGTGGGCTCGTCCAGGAGCAGCAGGTCCGGCTTCTGCAGGAGCAGCTTGCACAGGGCCACGCGGCGGCGCTCACCACCGGAGAGGTTGGTGACGTCGGCGTCCGCCGGCGGGCAGCGGAGCGCGTCCATGGCCTGCTCCAGCTGGGAGTCCAGGTCCCAGGCGTCCGCGGCGTCGATGGCTTCCTGCAGGTGCCCCATCTCTTCGAGGAGGGTGTCATAGTCAGCATCGGGGCTGGCCATTTCCTCGGAGATTTCGTTGAAGCGCTGGATCTTGCCGTAGATCTCCCCGACGCCTTCCTGGACGTTGCCCAGGACGGTTTTTTCTTCATTCAGGGGTGGCTCCTGGAGGAGGATGCCCACGCTGTAGCCGGGGCTGAGCCGGGCCTCACCATTGGAGGGGGTGTCCAGCCCGGCCATGATCTTGAGGATGGTGGACTTACCGGCACCGTTCGGGCCCACAACACCGATCTTGGCGCCGGGAAAGAAGGACATGCTTACGTCATCAAGAATGAGTTTTTCGCCAACGGCTTTGCGGGCCTTGGTCATTGTGTAGATAAATTCCGCCATGGTTCCAAATCTAGTGGGTTGGCGGGCATATCTCACATTCGGTGAACCAGGATCAGGAGCCTACGAAGCACTTGCCGCTGGCGAGTACCGGCAGGACCGTCACTGTGACGGCACCGTCGCGGACCTGGCCGATGACACAGTCGCTGCCTTGGAGCACGGAGGCATCGATGGCGTCGACTTCCAGGCCGGTGGGGGTCCGGCTCTGGGAAACCTGCAATGCTGCCGGGTCCAGTCCCGCTCCTGTCAGGGCTTCGGTCACCTGCGCGGTAGCGGGCTTGGGAGATCCCGCCGCCAGCCTGCCCAGGGTGTCCGTGACGGTCTTCCTGACCGTTTCGGTGGCGGCCGCCGGGCTGTCAGTCGGTTGCCCTCCGGATGTATCCGCCAGCGGCCCGGCCGAGGTTTCGGAGGAGCCGGGTCCATTGGACGAGGCGGCAGTGGGTGACGCCGCAGTTGCCGGTTTCGCCGCACCACGCTGGGCTTCCGGCAGCCCACCCACGCACCCTGACAACGCAGCTGCCAGCGCGGCGCCAGTCATGGCAACCAGCAGGCGGTGTGCGCGTACCTGCCGCGAAGCTGAAGGAGCGGCCGACGATGCGCCGGCCGTACTGTTCTGCCGGTGGTCAGGGCTGGTCCGCATGGTGTCATTCTGCCATGTGGTCCGGAGGCCGTTTCACAGCCTGGGCGGGCAGGGCGCGGCCGGGGGTGCCGCGGTCCTGCCCGCCAAGGGATCCAAGGGGGCGTTGATACAAGGAATTCCTAAACTCCGGATTCGGCGAGTTCCCCCGTTTCCAGGTCCAGGGCGAGAAGGTCGCCGTTGCTGTCTTCGACGAAAGCTGCAGCAGGATCGCCGCCGCCGTGCAGGTCTTCTTCACTGTCCTCCGGCTCGTCGAACGGTGCGTCCCCGCCGGAGCGAGGTTCGCCGTCCATGGAAGACTCCTGCTCCACGAGCGACAGAAGTGGTTTGGTGGAGGACCGGATGAAGTTGGCTGTACCCCACGTGAGGTCATGACCTACGGAGTCAGCATCTATAACGTGTGAGTAGTAGACCCGGCCGTCCTTTTCCCAACTGCGGATCTTCAACTTGCCAACCACGATTACCGGCTGCCCTTTCCTTATGCTGCAGCCCATGCTGGCCGCAAGCTGGCGGTAGCCCTGGACCGTGAACCAGTTCGTGTGGCCATCGCCCCAGGTGCCCGACTTCTTGTCGAAGCGGCGGGAATTGGACCCGATGCGGAAAGAAGCCGTGGCCACTCCCCCTGGCGTGGTGGAGCTTTTGATCTCGGTGGCAACGAAGCCCCGGATCAATATGGTGTCGCTCATCTTTACGTCCTTGTCTTCATGTGGTGATGCCTTAGCAGGCAGGACCAGCATCCCGCCCGTGCGGGTCCACCGGGGAGTCTTCGGCTTGCATATGTGCACAACCAGCCCCTCCGCGCCCCCTGTGGAGGAACAGTGGCCGTTGCGCACCCGTGACAGCACCGGCACTTCCGGCAATGTAAACTTTTTGAGGCGCCGGAATTCGGCTCCGAAACCAATGCCTCAGTAGCTCAGGGGATAGAGCAGCGGCCTTCTAATCCGCCGGTCGGGGGTTCGATTCCCTCCTGGGGCACTTGCGGAAGTGGCTCGGGCCTGCGGCAACGCGGGCCTGGGCCACTTCTGGCTTTATATGCCTCCGGTGCTGTGTGCCAGGCTCAGGCCTGATCGAAGGACTCCGCTTCAGTCCCGCGCAGGCCTCTCGGGGAGACGCCCAGCCATCCGTGGGTTATAACGGCTACGGCCGCCATCAGCACACCGAAGGTCATCGCAGAGATCCGGTAGCACCTGGGGGGCGTCGGGGCGTCGGGGCGTCGGCGGAGCCGCCGAAAAATTGAAGGATCAGTCCACCCGTGCCGTTCTGTGCCCCATGCAGGAGCATCACGATGAGGACGCTGCCGCTGGTGGAGTTTTAGGCCCAAGCCAGGACGAAACCGTTAACCACCGTGGCCAGCCCATGGGCGGCGGGCTCGGCGGATTGACCAGCCGGACGGCGAAAACGGTCAGCAGCCGGCTCCACGTCAGCTGTGCCAGGCCAGGGGCGGAGGCCCTTAGCATAGCGATGAGCCCCGCGGCCAGGACAAGCACGGCGGTGAGGAGAAGCGCCACGGCGTAGCACACCCACCCGACCCGCCAGTGAATGAGTCGCCGTCCCCAGGTGCAAGCCGGCGCGGACCTCGGCCAACACGATGACGATCATTGCGGCGGCAAACGGACCCACCGGCAGCCATGCGCGCAGTGTCGCGGCGGGACGCTAGGAATGCAGCCGGTGCGGCGCCTCCAGGAGGGAACGGACCACGCTGCCCGCGGCACCCAACAGGGCTCCTCCCTCCCCCACAGCGGCAGTGGTGATGTTTTCCGGAAGAACATTTCCGGGTGCGTACCTGCTGAGGCTTTCGATCAGCGGCGGGCGCAGCCAGTGCTCCAGGACGGCGAAGTGCCCGCCGAGCACAACGGCCCTGATGTTGGTAACCCGTGACGTGGAGGCAATCGCGACACCCAGAGACCGCCCGGCCCGCTGCACGGCCAGCACTGCGTCCGGCTCTTCCGCAGCAAGCGCCTTCACCAGGGCGGACATACTTTCCGACCTCACCTGGCGCTTTCCTTCAATTCCCGCGGCGGCAAAAATAGCGTCCTGCCCGGCCACCGTCTCCAGACAACCCGTTCCACCACACGAACATGGACTGCCCTCAGGGTCGACCACAATATGGCCCACCTCCCCCGCATGCCCTTCCGGGCCCGTGAAAAGCTCCGACCGGATGACCAGCCCGCCGCCAACACCCACTTCGCCGGAGATGAAGAGGAAGTCCTGCTTGCGGTGGGGACCGTGGGCCAGTTCAGCGAGGGCAGCAGCATTGGCCTCATTGAACAGCGTGATACCCAACGGCAGGCCGGGAAGCAGCCGGGCAACGTCCAGCTTTACGTCCACCCACCCCAGGTTGGGGGCAGTGATGACAGTTGCACTGCCGGCATCCACGAGTCCAGGGACAGCCAGTCCTCCGCCCAAAACGTCCATCCCCATGGCCGCGGCCGCCGCCCGCACCTTGGCAGCCAACGAAGCGAGGGCCGCCATTACAGGCGCGCTTGCAGTATCGCGGTTATCCCGTTCACGAATTTCCTGCACCACCACGGCCCCGGAAAGACTGGTGGCGCCGGCAGCGATGTAGTCCACGTTGATTTCCATACCCATAACACCGCGTGCAGGGTTTAATTCCAGTCCAACCCCGGGCCGGCCGCGCTCGCCCTGGGGGTTGATGCCAATTTCGTGCAGAATGCCCGCTTCGAGAAGGTCGAGGACAATGCTGGACACGGACGCCTTGGTCAGTCCCGTAGCTGCTGCAATCTGCGCCCGGGTCAGGTGGAACCCGGCCGGAGACTGTGCCACTGCACCCAGGACGAGGGCAAGATTGCTTCGGCGCACGTCGCCCATATTTCCCGGGGTTGCGGCGTCCGACGCTGTCGCCGTTGCCGTGTTCGCCATGGCCGGCCTCCTCGTACTCGATGCGGGACCGGGGTTGCGTTCCCTTTGTT
>NZ_JBNHFF010000249.1:0-4570 GCF_059089965.1 Arthrobacter sp. SPT-J7 | reverse complement strand
GTTGCCGCCGGGTGTCTCAATCCGGGAATGCTGCACCACCGCGCCCACGAGGTCCAGGACCACGAACGTGGTGACGGCGGGGTCAAGGTGCACTCCGACAGCGAACATGCCGCCTGGATTGAGGCGGAGGATGGTGCGGGGCTTACCGGGGCCGCTGCCTTCCTTGCCTGCCTCAACAATGAGGTTCTGGTCCAGCAGGCGGCGGGAAATGTTGGAGATGGTCTGCGGCGACAGGCCCACGATCTGGGCGAGCTCCACCCTGCTCAGCCCGCCGGATGAGCGGCGGATGGCCTCGAGGATCACCGTCAGGTTGAAGTCACCCATCCGGGGCAGGTTGGTGCCGCGCCTTGGTGAGGATTGGCGGATCTCAGTCACGGCGTCCCCTTCGTCTCCGGCGCATAGTTACTGATGTCTGAATCGTACGTTACGCACAGTCGCAGACCCATAGGAACGGCCGACGGCGCGGCGGTCCTTTGGCCTGTGTTCTCTCCCGGCTGCAGCAGCTTCCTCCAGCATGGTCATTGCGTGCTGCGGCGAGTACTGAGGGCCACCGTGAATTTGGCGTTCCGGCCTTTCACGACGGTGGGGCCAATGTGCCGCTCAAGTGCGGGAAAGTAGGCCAGATGGCGGTTGAAGACTGTCCACAGCTCTCCTCCGGGGGCCAGGACGCGGCCGGCTGCTGCAATGAGTTTCAGCCCTGCTCCCGCGTGGACGCCGGCGCCTACGTGGAACGGCGGATTCAGCAGTATCAGGTCCGTGCTCCGGTCCGGCAAGGAGGCCATAGCGTCGTCCTGGAGCGCACGGATTTGCCCTGCCAGGCCGTTAGCCCGGGCAGTTGCGAGTGCAGAGGCCACCGCGGCCGCGGACTGGTCCGTGGCGGTGACTGTTGAGCTTGGATGCTGCCGGGCGTACATCGCGGCCAGGATTCCCGTGCCGCAGCCGAGGTCGACGGCGTGCTGTGCCGGCCGCATGGACGGCAGGAACGTCAGGAGGAACCTGGTTCCGATATCCAGCCGTGGCCCGGCAAACACCGCACCGTGGGCGGCAACATAAAGGTCGATCTCGGCCAGGTGCTCAACGACAGGGAAGCGCTCCGTGTCCCCGGTGCCCTGTGGACCGGTCGCCGTGATCACCCTGGACTTCTGCCTGGCCAGCTGCGGGGTGACGGACCCGAAGTGGCGCTCGAGGACAGCGTTCATGCCAAGGGACATGTGCTTCACGCGGCCCCCGGCCAGGAGCACCGCGTCCGGCGGCGCGTACCGGGCTACTGAAGCAGCAATTTCGTCCAACTCGGCGAGGGTCTTCGGCAACTGCAGCAGGACAGTTCCTGCGTCCTTGAGGAGGTCGCTTCCGAGGGGAAGCTGGGTAAAGGAAGGACCGTCCCCTGCCCCGTTTCCGAGCACCGCGGCGGCATTGAGCCGCAGCGCCTGCTCGCTGGTGATGAGGTCCTGGTGCACACGAACCGCGCCGGGATTGAGGACTGCAAGGGCACCCAGGGTCAGTGCCCCGTAGCGGTCACCGATGATGGCCACTGTGCTTCCGGCGGACACGTGCGCGGCGGCTGAATCAAGCAGCAGCCGGTCGGTGGCATCCCATGCCTGCAGGTTCGGCGCCTCCACATCCGGCCGCCGGCGAAGGACCGGAAGGACGTCTTCAAGAGTCTTCAGTACCACCTTGTTCCTGCCGGTTGTAGTTTTCCCTGGGCCGTTTCCTGCCCTGCTTGCCCCTGGCCCTGATTGCCCCTGCCCTGATTCCGCCGTCAGCCCCAATTTACCGTCCTGGCGGCCGGCCGGATCCCCGGTAGTTTCAGAATTGCAGTTACCGCAGCGCGGCCTGCGCGGTTGGCACCGATGGTTGACGACGACGGCCCGTAGCCCACCAGATGGATCCGCGGCTCGGCTGCCACCAGTGTGCCGTCCATAACGATCCCGCCTCCCGGTCCACGAAGGTGCAGCGGCGCGAGGTGTTCAAGTTCCGCCCGGAACCCGGTGGCCCACAGGATGACACCTGCCGCCAGGACGCGCCCGTCGGCCAGCCGGACGCCGTCGGGTTCGATGGACGTGAACATAGATTGCCGGTTGAGGGCACCGCGGGCTGCCGCCGCACGGAGGGCGGGTGTCCAGATAAGGCCGGTCACAGACACCACGCTCTGCGGCGGCAGGCCTTGGCGCACCCGCTCCTCCACCAGTGCGACGGCATCGTGGCCGGCCTTGGCGTCGAATTCGGCGTCCCGCCACACCGGCTCCCGCCGCGTGAACCAGCTGGTGGACGTGACACGGGAGATTTCGTCCAGGAGCCCGACAGCGGAAATCCCGCCGCCAACCACAATGACGTGCTGACCCGCGAACTCCTCGGCTGAGACGTAGTCGGCAACGTGGAGCTGCCTGCCCCGGAACCGCGACTGCCCCGGATAGATGGGCCAGAACGGGCGGGTCCAGGTGCCCGTGGCATTGATGACCGCTGCAGCGCTCCACTCGCCCCGCGACGTGCTGACCAGCAGCCTGCCGGCAGGGTCTGTATCTTCGCGGCTGACCGACCTTACTTTCACGGGCCGCTGGACGGACAGGCCCAGTTGCTCCTCATAATCGCGGAAATAGCGCGACAGGAACTCCGAACTCGGCTCCTTGGGGTCCACTGCGGGCTTGGCGATACCGGGGAGATCGCTGATACCGTTCACGGTTGCCATCCTGAGGCTCTTCCACCGGTGCCGCCATGCGCCGCCCGCACCTTCCTCGGCGTCGAGCACTGCAAAGTCAAGCCCCCGGCGCTGGAGGTGATAAGCAGCGGAAAGCCCGGCCTGGCCCGCGCCGATGACAACAACGTCGGCACGGGCAGGATTCACCCACCCATGATAGTCGGACGGGGCGTCCCGGCCTTAGTCTTGGCCCATGGAGACAGGAGGACCACATGACCACTAGAACCGGAAACGCAGCACGGCTCGCCAAGGCCCTGGCCATCGTGCTCGGTACTGGGGAAATACCATTGAGGTTGCGGGCCTGGGACGGCTCGGAGGCCGGGCCGGAGGGAGCACCTGTCCTGGAGTTCCGTTCCCGGCGTGCCCTGAGGCGGATGCTTTGGTCGCCAGGGCAGCTGGGCCTGAGCCGGGCCTACGTCTCCGGTGACATTGATGCACCCGGGGACGTGTTTGCAGCCTTCACCGCATTGAGCTCGGCCGGTAAGTTTGCTGAGCCCGGTCCGTTCCGGCCGCTCACCGTGGGGGAACTCTGGACCCTGCTCCGGACCGCCGTGCGGCTCGGGGCGTTGGGCCCCAACCCTGCTCCTCCCCCGGAGGAAGCGCGGATTGCCCGAAAAGGCAGGCTTCACTCCCGCCGCAGGGATTCCGCCGCCATCGCCCACCATTACGACGTCGGCAATGACTTCTACGCCATGGTCCTGGGCCCGTCCATGGTCTACTCCTGTGCCGTGTGGCCAGCAGAGGAGGACGGCCGGACTCCAGCCGGCCACCGGCTTGCCGAGGGTCTGGATGCAGCGCAGGAGGCAAAGCTGGACCTCGTCTGCCGCAAGCTGGGTCTTAAACCGGGGATGCGCGTGCTGGATGTGGGCTGCGGTTGGGGAAGCTTCGCCCTGCACGCTGCTCAGAAGTATGGCGTCACGGTGGTGGGCGTCACCCTGTCCCAGGAGCAGGCCATTCTCGCACGCAAACGGGCGGCAAATTCGGGCCTTACCGAAAGAATTGATATCCGGGTGCAGGACTACCGCGATGTCCAGGACGGGCCCTTCGACGCCATCAGCTCCATTGGAATGTCAGAGCATGTGGGACGGGCGGAAATGCCGCGCTACACCGCTGCGTTGTACAGTCTGCTGCGGCCGGGCGGCAGACTGTTGAACCACGCTATTTCCTGGAACGCCGGCCCTACCGCCCCGGACCCGGACTCCTTTATCCCCCGGTACGTCTTTCCGGATGGCGAGATGATCAGCCTGGGCGGGATGTCCACTGCCCTGGAATCTGCGGGCTTCGAGATCCTGGACGTGGAGGCTTTGCGCCGCCACTATGCGCTCACCCTGCGTGCCTGGGTCAGCAGGCTGGAGGAGCATTGGGACCAGGCGATGAAGCTGACCAGCCCCGGACGGGCCCGGGTGTGGCGGCTCTATATGGCTTCCAGTGCCCTCGGGTTTGAGAACGGGCTGACGGGCGTCAACCAGGTTCTGGTTCAGCGGCCCGGCGGCGACCCCCCGCCGCTGCGCAGGGCGCAGTGGCTGTAGGAAAGGCCTGCTGGGGAAGCAAAAAGGAACCATCCCGACGGATGGTTCCTATTTGCTTCCTCCTGGCAGGAGGATGACCGGTGGAGCTGAGGGGACTCGAACCCCTGACCCCCTGCATGCCATGCAGGTGCGCTACCAGCTGCGCCACAGCCCCGGACTTTGCTTCACTGGGAGAACGTCCCGCCGAAGCAACCTGATCAGCTTAATGCACTTTTGTCCCGTGCGCCAATCGGCCCTTTTGTTGTGTCCTGACGGGGCAGCAGCGCCGATACCGGACTTCCAGTGGATGCGCGGGGAAACAAAAATCCGCCGGAATCTACTGATTCCGGCGGATTGTCGGTGGAGC
>NZ_JBNHFF010000248.1:0-4604 GCF_059089965.1 Arthrobacter sp. SPT-J7 | reverse complement strand
CGGCACAGAGCCAGACACCTGCTGCAGCGGAAGGACCTTGGCCTGATCGATCTCTGGATCCTCTATTGGAACCACGGCGGGCACTGCCATCCCTTTGATTTTGATGCCTTTATCCATGACGTGCTGCCTGTTGCGTGGTTCGACCTGGATGCCCTTCAGTCGGCGGTCGAGGAACTGTCGCTGGAAGCCATCGCCTAGGTTAGGGCCTCCATTGTGCTGGGTACCTATCAGGGACCAATGATTCCAGGTACGCCCGAAGCAGATTGGAGCAGTACATGCAAGGTGAAACGAGGGGACGGCGGCTGCTGGCGGCTGCAGGAAAGGGCGCCGTGTGCGGCCTTGCCGGCGTGGCAGTGATGACTGCCGGCGAAAAAGCCGAACAGCTCCTGACGAAACGACCCAACTCCTACGTTCCCGCCCGGACCCTTCTTACCCTCCTGGGCAGGACCCCCAGTCAGGCGGAAAAGCCATTTATGTGGAACCACCTGATGCACTGGGGCACCGGGGCCGCGCTGGGCTCCCTCCGCGGCCTGTGGGCCGCAACCGGAATCCGCGGCCCCTTCGCCAACACCAAGCACACCGCCGTGCGGCTCGCCTTCGACCAGACCCTTGAGAATGCCACCGGCATGGGTGCTCCTCCTACAGCCTGGACTCCCCGGGAACAGGTGGTTGATGTGCTGCATAAAGCCGTCTACTCCATCTCAACAGGCGTTGCCGCCGACCGCTGGATTCCGCCCCTGCTCGAATCACACAAAGGGACCACCAGCCACTAGGGCCGATGAGACCGGAAGATGGCCAGAGGCAGCTTCGTGGTTGGCGCGGGAGCGCTGGCAATGGCAGCAGCGCTCCCAGCCTCTTCGGGAGAAGAAATGGACCGTCCTAAAGAAACCACACTGAATTTTGCTGCTTTGAGTGGCTGGCCCGGAAACGAGCCCGGGCAGGCACCTGCTCCCGGGCAGCAGGGCCTGGGCCTGGAGCCTGTCCGGGACACCTTGCTCTACGTGCCCTCCGGGCTGCAACCCGGCCAACCTGTCCCGCTGGTCCTCCTGCTGCATGGCGCCGGGGGTGGGGCGGCAGGAGGATTATCCCTGCTGTCCGCCCTTGCCGAGACGTACAGAATCGTCCTGGCGGCACCGTCTTCCCGGGGCTCAACCTGGGACGGCGTCCGGGGATCCTTCGGGCCTGATGTCCAGGTGATCAACCGGGCCATGGAGCGAATTTTCCAGCAGGTCTTCGTGGACCCGAACCGCATCGGTGTGGGTGGCTTTTCGGACGGCGCTTCCTACGCACTGGCCCTGGGCCTGGCCAATGGTGACCTCTTTTCCCGGGTCATTGCCTTCTCCCCGGGGTTCGTCCCGACCGTTCCGCGCAGCGGCAAACCCCGGATCTTCGTTTCCCACGGAGACACGGACACCGTCCTGCCCATCGACCGCACCAGCCGCCGGCTCGTGCCCACGCTCCAAGCGGGTGGCTATGACGTCACGTACCGGGAGTTCCCGGGCCCGCACACGGTACCCGCAGCCATTGCCCAGGAAGCCATCGACTGGCTCGGCTGGCAGAAGTAACGGAACCGGGCGCTAGATTCTTTCCACGATGAGGTTGCGGTAGGCCGCGCGGAGCGGTGCCATCTGCCGGAACCCCAGGTAGCCTCCGCCCAGCACTTTGTCCGATGGATCCTGCCAGTCAAAGAGCGGGAGCCCGTTGATGGAAAAGTCCACGTTCCGGCCGTCCTTCACCACTTCCATCCGGTAGAAATCCACGGCATCTTCCGCAGGGGGCAACGGGTCCGCGCCCTGGGCCACCAGCTCAAAGCCGGCGCTCTTGCGGAGGTTGCAGGTCCGGAAGGCCCGCTCCGACGAGTACTTGTGCCGCAAATACGAGATGTGCAGGGCGTCGATGTCCCCTGAGTGGTACTGCGGGTAGTAGCCCGTCCGCGGCAAGAGTTCAGAAGAGAACAAATCCCGTCCGCCATGCCCGTTCGCAGCAAAGAACACCATGGCCAGCCCAGGTTCCTCGAGAGGGCGGAACTCCCAGCTGATCCGGATTTCGTCCGGGAACTCCTGCGGGCACCAGAACGTCCAGTGCGCGTGGTCGCCGAACTCCGAGTCGTCCAGGGCGCCGGACAGTTCCAAGGCCCCTTCGTGGCTGCCCAGGCTCAGGGGCCCTTCGCCCACCCAGTCCGCCACGTCCGCCGGACCGTTGAGCGGGTTGCTGTAAAGTACCTTCGTTTCGAGGCCTGCGGCTCCCACCTAGCCGCGCCCCGCCGTCGTACTTTCCAGGCCCACTGGGGCCAGCCCGAGCGCTTGAAGCTGCTCCGCAACGTGCTCTGCCACCACCGCTGCACCCAGCTGGGAGAAGTGGGTGTTGTCCGTCAGTCCGTCCGGCCAATGTGCGTGTTCGCCCGATGCGAAGTGGCAGAAGAGGGAAACCGACTCCTCCCGCCCCAGCCGCACGTACAGCGCGCGGGTCCACGAATTAAGGTCGATGACCGGCACGCGCAGCTCCAGGCCAATCTCCCGGACCACTTCCGGATAATCCTCCAGGCTCTCCTCCAAGGAAGCGTCCGACGACGGGCCGGCCAGGAAGTGCCGCCGCGCCACCGACGTGCACAGCACGGGCAGCGCTTCCAGGGCACGGACCTCGGCCACCATTCTGCGCAGGTTGGCGGCGTAGCCCGTGCGCGCCGCCAGGTGCGGCTTCTTCTGGTCGTTGTGGCCGAACTGGATCAGCACCAGGTCGCCATTGGCTGCCTCCGCCAGCAACTGTCCCCAGAGCCCCTCCTCCCGGAAGGACTCAGTGCTGGCGCCACCCTTGGCAAAGTTGTGCACGGCAGCCCACGTGTAGGTGTGCGGGGGCAGTTGGGCTCCCCAGCCACTCATGGGGTACTCGTGCGTGGGGCAGCTGGCGACCGTGGAATCTCCGGCGAGCAGGACTTTCATGGGTGCTTCAGTGCTTTCTCTTGGTGCAGGCTCCCCTGCTTGTTGAGTGCGTCAGCCCTTGACGGAACCGATCAGCATGCCTTTGGCGAAGTGTTTTTGCAGGAACGGGTAGAAGATCAGGATGGGCAGGGTTGCCACCACGATGACGGCGAACTTGATGCCCTGCTCCGGCGGGATGTAGGCGGGGTCCACGTTGCCGGTACCCAGGAGGTCCGACGCTGCCGTGACCTGCCGCAGGTACATCTGCAGGGTCCACTTCGAGTTATCCGAGAGGTAGAGCAGGGGTGACATGAAGTCATTCCAGATGCCCACGGCGTAGAACAGCGCGAACGTGGCCAGGACCGGCTTTGACAGCGGGAGCAGGATCCGCCAGAGGATCCCGATCTCGGTGGCGCCGTCCATCTTGGCCGATTCCTCCAGCTCCTGCGGAAGTTCCTGGAAGAAGTTCTTGATGATGATAAGGCTGAACGGGTTGATCGCGGCGGGCAGGATCAGGGCCCAGTAGGAGTTCAGCAGGCCCAGGTCCTTCACCAGCAGGAACGTGGGGATCATGCCGCCCGAGAACACCATGGCAAAGACCACCAGGGACAGGATGACCTTGCGGCCGCGGAGGGTCTTTTGGGCCAGCGGGTAGGCCATGGTGACGGTAAACGCGAGCTGGACCAGGGTGCCCACGGCGGTGACCAGGACAGTGGTGACCAGCGCCCTGATGAACGCGGGGGTGGAGAAGATGTACTCGTAGGAGCCCAGGGTGAACTGTTCCGGCCAGACGAAGAACGCACGGCGGGTGATTTCCGCTTCGGTGGCAAAGGATCCTGCGATGACGTAGATGAACGGCAGCAGCGTGATGATGCCGACCAGGGACAGGAACACGTAGTTGGCGGCGTCGAAGATCCGCCCGCCGGTGGTGTTGTGGATTTTCATGGCTAGAACAGTCCGCTCTGGTTGAAGCGTTTGGCCAAGGCGTTGGTGCCGAAGATCAGCACGAGGCCCACCAGGGATTTGAAGAGCCCGACGGCGGTGGAGTAGCTGTAGGCGCCCTGCGTAATGCCCACGAAATACACGTAGGTGTCGAACACGTCGGCTGCGGAGCGGTTCAGCGCATTGGTCATCAGGTAGATCTGCTCGAAGCCGGTGTTCAGCATCTGCCCGATGGCCAGGATCAGCATCACGATGATGGTGGACCGGATCCCGGGCAGCGTGATGTGCCAGACGCGGCGGAACCTGCCGGCGCCGTCGATGATGGCTGCCTCGTACTGGTCCTGGTCCACCGTGGCGAGCGCGGCGAGGAAGATGATGGTTCCCCAGCCGGTGTTTTTCCAGATTTCCTGCAGCACAATCAGCGGCCGGAACCAGTTGGGATCAGACAGGAAATCGATGTTGGTACCCATCACCGAGTTCAGGAACAGGAACAGCGGGCCGAAGTCCAGGGCAAAGAGCAGGAAGCTCAATGAGGCAACGATGGTCCAGGACAGGAAGTGTGGGATGTAAACGAGCGTCTGGACAGTGCGTTTGAGGATCGAGAGGCGGACTTCATTCAGCAGCAGCGCCAGGACGATGGTCAGCGGGAAAGCGATGCCGAGGTTCAGGAACGCCAGGATCAGGGTGTTGCCCAGCAGCCGCGGGAAATCGGGGTTGGAGAAGAAGTCCTGGAAATGCTGGAAC
>NZ_JBNHFF010000247.1:0-4621 GCF_059089965.1 Arthrobacter sp. SPT-J7 | reverse complement strand
CTTGGGGCACCAGGGCAGCACGCTCGAGACCAATCCGCGGAACTAAGCCTTCCGGCGGACCACCAGCCCCGTTCCCGGGACGGCGCCGCCGTTGGGCCCGGCGAGGGCCTCCAACCTTTCAATGGTGAGTTCAACGACGTCGGTGGCCGTGTCCACCAGCACCGTGTCCCCGTCAGCGATCTCGCCGGACAGGATGGCCCTGGCCAGGCGGTCGCCGATTTCCCGCTGGACCAGCCGGCGCAGCGGCCGGGCACCGTACGCGGAATCGAAGCCGGACATGGCCAGCCAGGCACGGGCGCCGTCGGTGACGTCGAGGGTGAGCCGGCGCTCGTGCAGCCGCCGGCCCAGTTCGGCCACCTGCAGTTCAACGATGCGGGCCAGCTCTTCCACGGACAGTGGATCGAACAGCACCACTTCATCCAGCCGGTTCAGGAACTCCGGCTTGAAGGAGGCGGTGACGGTGGCCATCACAGCGTTCCGCTTGGCCTCGGCATCCAGCGAGGGGTCCACCAGGAACTGGCTGCCCAAGTTGGACGTCAGTACCAGGATTGCATTGCGGAAGTCCACGGTGCGGCCCTGGCCATCGGTGAGGCGGCCGTCGTCGAGCACCTGCAGGAGGATGTCGAAGACTTCCGGGTGGGCTTTCTCCACCTCGTCCAGCAGGATCACGGAGTAAGGGCGGCGGCGGACGGCCTCGGTCAGCTGGCCGCCCTCCTCGTAGCCCACATAACCGGGTGGCGCACCCACAAGCCGCGCCACCGAATGCTTCTCCCCGTACTCGGACATATCGATCCGCACCATGGCGCGCTCGTCGTCGAACAGGAAGTCCGCCAGGGCCTTGGCAAGCTCCGTCTTACCCACGCCCGTGGGGCCGAGAAACAGGAACGAGCCCGTGGGGCGGTTGGGATCGCTGATGCCGGCGCGGGCGCGGCGGACGGCGTCGGAAACCGCCGTGACGGCCTTCTTCTGGCCGATCAGGCGCTTCCCGAGCTCCTCCTCCATGTGCAGCAGCTTCTGGCTTTCACCCTGCAGCATGCGGCCGGCGGGGATGCCGGTCCAGGCCGAGATGACCTCGGCGATGTCGTCCGCGGTCACCTGCTCCGCAACCATCTGCGCGGACTTGTCCGTGACAGCGGCTTCCGCTTCCGCAGCAGCGTCCAGCTCACGCTCCAGGGCCGGGATCTCGCCGTAGAGGATCCGCGATGCCGTCTCCAGGTCGCCTTCGCGCTGTGCCTTGTCCGCGGTGGAGCGCAGTTCGTCCAGCTTCGCCTTGAGGTCGCCCACCCGGTTGAGGCCGGCCTTTTCGGCCTCCCACCGGGCGTTCAGTGCCGCGAGTTCCTCTTCCCTGTCCGCCTTGTCAGCGCGGAGTGCGGCAAGGCGCTCCACCGACGCGGCGTCGGCTTCGCCTTCCAGTGCCAGCTCCTCCATGGTGAGCCGGTCCACGGCGCGGCGCAGCTGGTCAATCTCCTCCGGAGCGGAGTCGATTTCCATGCGCAGCCTGGATGCGGCCTCATCCACGAGGTCAATGGCCTTGTCCGGCAGCTGGCGGCCGGAGATGTAGCGGTTTGAAAGCGTCGCCGCGGCCACCAGGGCGGAGTCGGCAATAGCCACCTTGTGGTGCGCCTCATAGCGCTCCTTCAGGCCGCGGAGGATGCCGATGGTGTCCTCAACACTGGGCTCCCCCACGTACACCTGCTGGAAACGGCGCTCCAGTGCCGGGTCCTTTTCGATGTTCTCCCGGTACTCATCCAAGGTGGTGGCGCCGATGAGCCGCAGCTCGCCGCGCGCCAGCATGGGCTTGAGCATGTTGCCGGCGTCCATGGAGGACTCGCCGGTGGCACCTGCGCCCACCACCGTGTGGATTTCGTCAATGAAGGTGACGATCTGGCCTTCGGAGTTCTTGATCTCCTCCAGGACGGCCTTGAGGCGTTCCTCGAATTCGCCGCGGTACTTGGCGCCAGCTACCATCGAGGCAAGATCCAGGGCGATCAGGGTCTTGCCGCGCAGGCTTTCGGGCACATCCCCCGCCACGATGCGCTGGGCCAGACCCTCCACCACGGCGGTCTTGCCGACGCCCGGCTCACCAATGATCACGGGGTTGTTCTTGGTGCGGCGGCTCAGGACCTGGACGATCCGCCGGATTTCCGTGTCGCGGCCGATCACCGGGTCCAGCTTGCCTGACCGGGCCATGGCGGTAAGGTCCGTGCCGAACTTTTCCAGGGATTGGAAGGTGTTCTCCGGGTCCGGGCTGGTGACTTTCCGGTCGCCGCGGACTCCGGGCAGGGCGGCGAGCAGGGCCTCATGGGAGGCGCCAGCGTCGCGCAGCAACCGGGCGGCCGCGTCGCTTCCGGCGGAAAGCCCCAGCAAAAGCACTTCGGTGGAGACGAAAGTGTCGCCCAGCCGGTCGGCTTCCTCCTTGGCGTTCTGGATGGCCTGCAGGGCAGGCCGGGACAGCTGGGCTTGCTGGCTGGAAGCGCCGGAGGTGGCCGGCAGCGCTTTGATGGCGCTGCTCGCTTGGACGCTTACGGCGTCCGGGTCCGCGCCGGTGGCTCGGATCAGCGCCACGGCGACGCCGTCACGCTGGTCCATCAGCGCCTTGAGCAGGTGGGCGGGTTCCACCTGAGGGTTGCCGGCCGTGGAGGCGTTCATGGCGGCAGCCGAAAGAGCCTCCTGGCTCTTGGTGGTGAATTTGACGTCCAAAGAGAGCTCCTTTCAAAGCCTGTTGTCTTAGGTTGAGTCTACTACGCTCAACTTTGGTGAGGGTACTTTTATTTCCTGTTTTCCCTGAGCGAACCAGGACGCACGACACGGGCGGCCACCCGTTTCCAGGGCTGCCGATCCGCCCTAGGATCGCCTTGTGACCGGGAGCACGGTGCCGCCGGCGCATGGCAGACGGGACAGGCAATGAAGAAGTTTGTTGTTCTCTACATCGCAGCGCAATCCGCTCAGGCGCAAATGGCAGAAAGCTCGCCGGAGGCAGCCCAGGAGGGCATGAAAGCCTGGCTGGCATGGGCCGAGCGGGCAGGTGAAGGCCTGGTGGACATGGGCAACCCGCTGGGTGCCGGGAAGGAGATCACGGCAACCCGCACGGCGGACGGAAGCACCGGCGTGGCCGGTTATGCGATCCTCCAGGCGCAGGACCTTGCCGGTGCCCAGGCGCTTCTGGACGGGCACCCGCACCTCATGATGCCCGGCGCAAGTATCCAGGTTTACGAGTCCCTGGACCTGCCGGGGATGTAGGTTCCGGGGAGCACCGCGCCGGTTCAAGCAAGGCATTAATAGGGCGGCTGGTGGCTCCCCTATTTTTCGAATATCGCGCCCCAGGCAGCGGCGTGCCCGCTCAAGCAAGGTAAATTGCTACGGCCGTCGCTTTGACGACGAAGTGCACGGGCAGGCCGGGGGCCAGGCCCAAGTCTGCCGAAGCGGCGGGAGTGATATCCGCTGCCAGGCGTCCCGCCCGCACCCGGATCAGGTCGCCGTGCGGTTCGAGGTCCGTGATGGTCACCTCGAAGTAGTTGCGTGGACTGCCATGGGCGTCATCGAGGAAAACGGAAACGGCCGACGGCGGGAACACGGCCACCGCTGCCCGGTCACCTTCCCCCGCCGGGCCTGCTTCCTCCGCATGGCCGGCGATGATCTGGCCGTCTGATGTTCTGAACCCGACCCGGCCGAGAGTTCCAGGAATCAGGTTCAGCCCCGCCAGCCCGGCCGCAAATGTGCTGCGGGGCCGTTCGAGTACCTCGCGGGTCGGGCCTTCCTCTGAGATCCGGCCCCCTTCCAGGATGACCACGCGGTCCGCCAGCATCAGCGCGTCCAGGACGTCATGGGTGATGATGATCGCCGGCTTGTCTGCGAGGACCCGTTTCAGCAGGCGGCGGAGCAGCGGCGCGGACTGGATGTCCAGCGCAGCCATCGGCTCATCCAGGAGGAGGAGTCCCGGGTCCGCGGCCAGCGCCCTGGCCACCGCGACGCGCTGGGCCTGGCCGCCCGAAAGCTCGGCGGGGCGGCGGCCACGGAGTTCCTGGGCTTCCACTTCGGCCAGCCAGCGGACGGCATCGGCCCTCGCCCGGCGCTTCGCCACCCCGGTGCTCCGCGGACCGAAGGCCACGTTTTCCAAGGCGTTGAGGTGGGGGAACAGCAGGGGTTCCTGGGCGAGCAGCGCCGTACCACGGTGATGGGGCGGCGCCCATCGGCTCCTGCCCGGCGAGAGGTCGAACAGCGTCCGTCCGTTAAGCTCCGCCCGCCCGCTGTCCGGCCGCAGCAGTCCCGCGACCACGGCCAGCAGCGTGGATTTGCCCGACCCGTTCGGCCCCATCACCGCAACCGTTTCGCGTGGACCGACCGTCAGTGCCACGTCGAACCCCCGCCCGGCCACGGCCGCCTCAAAGAGGAACGTCACGCGACGTTCCTCACCGCGGCGCCGGCCGTCGTCGTCCGGTGCGCGGACGCCGGGTCTGCCCGCCCGCCGGGCCGGCGGTACGCAAGCGCCACCACGGCCACCGCCACGGCCACCAGCACCAGGGAGAGGGCGACGGCGGCATCCGGGTCAGTTTCACGCTGGAGGTAGATTTCCAGCGGCAGCGTCCGGGTTACCCCCTGGAGGCTGCCCGCAAACGTCAGG
>NZ_JBNHFF010000246.1:0-4650 GCF_059089965.1 Arthrobacter sp. SPT-J7 | reverse complement strand
GGGTCAGTACGCCGGGCTTGTCTTCCACCAGGACGGAAAGTGTGTGGCGGCTCATGGTCAGTCCTCTTCTTCCCATTCCGGGGTCATGTTGCGGGCAACCTGGATCTGGTCGTTGCTCACGCCGGCGGGCACCATCGGCCACACCATGGAGTTGGGGCTCACCACGAAGTCGATGACCACGGGGCGGTCGTTGATTTCGAGGGCCTTCTGGATGGTGGCGTCGATGTCCTCGTCGCGTTCGCAGCGGAACGAAGCGCAACCGTAGGCCTCCCCCAGCTTGACGAAGTCCGGGATGCGGACGGTGTCGTGGCCGGTGTTGAGGTCGGTGTTCGAGTAGCGGCCTTCGTAGAAGAGGGTCTGCCACTGCCGCACCATTCCCAGCGAGGAGTTGTTGATGACCGCAACCTTGATGGGGATGTTGTTGATGGCGCAGGTGGCCAGTTCCTGGTTGGTCATCTGGAAGCAGCCGTCGCCATCGATCGCCCAGACCACACGGTCTGGCTCGCCCACTTTCGCACCCATGGCAGCCGGGACGGCATAGCCCATGGTGCCGGCGCCGCCCGAGTTGAGCCAGGCGTGCGGGCGCTCGTACTTTATGAACTGTGCTGCCCACATCTGGTGCTGGCCGACGCCCGCCACGTAGATGCCTTCCGGACCGGTCAACGCGCCGATGCGCTCGATGACTTTCTGCGGAGCAGTCAGTCCATCGTCCGGCTCGGTCCAGCCCAGCGGGTAGGTTTCCTTGAGGTTGTTAAGGAATGCCCACCAGGTGGTGAGGTCTGGAGCACCTGCAGCCTCGAACTGGCTGCGTACGGCTTCGGTGAGCTCCGGAATGATTTCCTTGACGGAGCCAACGATGGGGACGTCGGCGGTGCGGTTCTTGGAGATCTCGGCAGGGTCGATGTCTGCATGGATGACTTTCGCCATGGGCGCGAACGTCTTCAGCACGCCGGTAACGCGGTCATCGAAACGGGCGCCAAGGGTGATCAAGAGGTCTGACTGCTGCAGTGCGGTCACGGCTGAAACGGTGCCGTGCATGCCGGGCATGCCCATGTGCTGGGAATGGGAGTCCGGGAAGGCCCCCTTGGCCATCAGCGTGGTCACAACCGGGGCACCCGTGGCTTCGGCCAGTGCGAGCAGCTCGGCGGAGGCATGCGCCTTGACCACACCGCCGCCCACGTACAGCACAGGTTTGCGGGCTGCGGCGATCAGCTTTGCAGCCTCGCGTACCTGCTTGTTGTGTCCGCGGGTGACCGGACGGTAGCCCGGCAGGTCAATCCGAGGCGGCCAGGAAAACGTCATCTGGCCAACCTGGGCGTCCTTGGCCACGTCCACGAGGACAGGTCCCGGGCGGCCGGTGGAGGCGAGGTGGAACGCCTCGGCCATCACATGCGGGATGTCATTGGGGTCGGTCACCAGGAAAGAGTGCTTGGTGATGGGCATGGTGATACCCACAATGTCAGCTTCCTGGAACGCATCGGTGCCGATGACACCGCTGGACACCTGGCCCGTGATGGCCACCAGCGGCACGGAGTCCATGTGGGCGTCCATGATGGCGGTGACGAGGTTGGTGGCGCCCGGGCCCGAGGTGGCGATACAAACGCCCACCCGCCCGGTAACCATGGCGTAGCCTTGCGCGGCGTGGCCGGCTCCCTGTTCGTGACGGACCAGGACGTGGTTCATGCTGGAGGCCATCAAGGGGTCATAGGTGGGCAGGATCGCGCCACCGGGCAAACCGAAAATATCGTCGACGCCGAGTTCTTCGAGCGAGCGGACGATAGCTTGCGAGCCGGTCATCACCGTTGGCGGTACAACGTTGTTCGGCCCAAGGACAGGAGAGGCGGCGGCAAGGTCGGCGACGACGACGGCGTGGTCGGCCGTTCGGTCGGCGCGTTCCGGAGCCTTGGCGGCTCCAGCGGACTTAGTAGCCATCAGCGAGGGGCTGATCGGCGATCCTTTGCTCATCGGACTCTTCCTTGTGGATCATTTGTGGTTCGTGGAAACTGCGGGAAATAAAAAAACCCCTCAGCCTGGCGGCTCTTCGAGGGGTTGCGCGTGACGGTTCGTTACCTGGCTAATGTGCCACGCGCTGGGTAAGGACGACGACTGCATCTGCAGCGGTGCAGTTGGTAACGAAAGTCATGCGTTCAGTTTTCCCTCTGGGCGAGATACGTGTCAATGCGACCTTACCCCATCTCACCATGTGGACTCCAGTGTCCACGTTTTGATCCCGGGGTACAGGATCAACCCCTGCCCGCCCTACAGTAGCCGACCGCAAAAGGGGGCAGGGCTTAATAAGGCTAAGGCCGAGGAACCCAATGGATTCGGCGCCTCGGGCCGAATCCATCGGGCAGGCCTTAGCCGCAGTATGCGCCGGTGCTGGCGCTGTGCACCAGCTTGGCGTACTTCGCGAGTACGCCCTTGGTGTACCTGGCGGGGAGAGGCTCCCAACCCACCTTGCGCGCCTCGAGCTCGGCCTCATCCACCAGGAGGTCGAAGCTGCGGGCTGCGATGTCCACGCGGATCCGGTCGCCGTCCTTGACGAAGGCGATGGGGCCGCCGTCGACTGCTTCGGGAGCAACGTGCCCGATGCACAGGCCGGTGGTACCGCCGGAGAAACGGCCGTCGGTGAGCAGCAGGACGTCCTTGCCCAGCCCGGCACCCTTGATGGCGCCGGTGATGGCCAGCATTTCGCGCATGCCCGGGCCGCCCTTAGGTCCTTCGTAGCGGATGACCACGACGTCGCCGGCGTGAATCTGGCCGTTGTCCAGCGCGTCGAGGGCACCCTGTTCGCGCTCGAAAACGCGGGCAGTGCCTTCAAAAACGTCGGCGTCGAAGCCTGCGCTCTTCACCACTGCGCCCTCGGGGGCCATGGATCCGTGCAGGATGGTGATGCCGCCGGTCTTGTGGATCGGGTTATCCAACGCGCGCAGGATCTTGCCGTCAAGATCGGGCGGGTTGATGGCCTCGAGGTTTTCGGCAACCGTCTTGCCGGTGACGGTAAGGCAGTCGCCGTGCAGCAGGCCGGCGTCAAGCAGTGCGCGCATGATGACGGGCACGCCGCCTATTTTGTCGACGTCGGTCATTACATACCGGCCGAAAGGCTTCAAGTCACCGAGGTGCGGGATGCGGTCGCCGATGCGGTTGAAGTCGTCGAGGGTCAGCTCAACCTCGGCCTCCCGGGCGATGGCCAGCAGGTGCAGCACGGCATTGGTGGAGCCGCCGAAAGCCATGGTGACGGCGATGGCGTTTTCGAAGGCCTTCTTGGTCATGATGTCGCGGGCGGTGATGCCCAGGCGCAGCAGGTTCACCACCGCTTCGCCGGACTTGCGGGCGAATTCATCACGACGGCGGTCTGCCGAGGGCGGGGCGGCGGAGCCGGGCAGGGACATGCCCAGGGCCTCGCCGATGCAGGCCATGGTGTTGGCCGTGTACATGCCGCCGCAGGCGCCTTCACCCGGGCAGATGGCCTTTTCGATGCGCGTCAGGTCTTCCATGCTCATCTTGCCGGCGGCGCAGGCACCGACGGCCTCGAAGGCGTCAATGAGGGTAACTTCCTTTTCGGAACCGTCCTCCAGCTTCACCCAGCCGGGCATAATAGAGCCGGCGTAGAGGAAGACACTGGACAGGTCCAGACGGGCGGCTGCCATCAGCATGCCCGGGAGTGACTTGTCGCAGCCGGCCAGCAGGACTGAGCCGTCGATGCGCTCGGCCTGCATCACCGTTTCCACGGAATCGGCGATGACTTCGCGGGAAACCAGCGAGAAGTGCATGCCTTCGTGGCCCATCGAGATGCCGTCCGAGACGGAGATGGTGCCGAACTGCATGGGAAACCCGCCACCGGCATGGACACCTTCCTTGGCGCCCTGCGCGAGCCGGTTCAGCGAGAGGTTGCACGGAGTGATTTCGTTCCAGGAGCTGGCGACACCGACCTGGGGCTTGGCGAAGTCATCGTCGCCCATGCCCACGGCACGGAACATACCGCGCGCGGGGGCAGCGTGGATGCCGTCAGTTACTACCCGGCTGCGGGGCTTGATGTCAGGCTTGTTGTCGGTCGTGATCAGGGTGTCCTCACTCATAAGGGAAATTCTATGGCTCCACGGGAGGACCCAACGACAGGGCGGTGCCCGTTAAGCGGAAAACAGCGATTATTTCCATCAGATAGTGGACTGTCATCCCGAATAGTGAGATCAGAGGTTCCAGGCGCCCCTCCGATCTGTGGTGCACGTCACCCCCGCCTACGTTCATGCAGTGTCAGCCGGAACCCGTGTTTTGGAACAGGAAACGGTGCCCTTGGTGCCACGCGTGGCTGAGCGTCCGGGCAGGTCAAAGAGCTAGACAGCGCTGTGGCGCCGACGTAGCGTCGGGGGAAAGTGCACCTTGCCATCCAACCGAAGGACCCGCCATGGATTTTGTCTTCTGGATCATTCTGCTCGTCGTAATTGCCGGTTTTGCCTGGTGGTGGCTCAACCGGAAAAAGTCGTCCGCGACATCCGCTGACGCTGGGCGAGCGCAGAGCAGCCGCCCTGACGGCGGCACCCGAACGGACGGCGCCCTTGCCGACGGCGGTCAAGCAGCATCCGCCGAAGCTGCCGGCACAACGGGAATTGCCAGCTCCGCCGGATTCGGCGCCCCGGCGAAACCCGCAGC
>NZ_JBNHFF010000245.1:0-4676 GCF_059089965.1 Arthrobacter sp. SPT-J7 | reverse complement strand
TCAACCCCGAAGGCATTGCCAACATCAAGCGCGACTTCAAGCGTGCCGATGACCTTCCCGACGACGCCCCGGCCGATCCCACCGAAAACTGACGTCTACCCGGGGCCCGCTTGTGAAAGTCCCCATGCCCGCTTCAATGACGCGCGAGTTGGATCGGAAGGACCGGGCCGGGGAATAATGGCAGCATGCGGCTAGGCGTCCTCGATATCGGGTCCAACACTGTCCACCTCCTCCTCGTTGATGCCCACCCCGGCGCGCGGCCCGTGCCCTTTGCATCGCACAAACGGCCGTTGTCCCTGGTCCAGTACCTGGAGCCGGACGGCAGCATCAGTGACGCTGGCCAGCACGAACTCACCGAATTTGTGCTGGAAGCCTGGGAATTCGCGGCCCGGCACAAAGCCGAGGATCTCCTTGCCTTCTGTACCTCCGCCATCCGCGAGGCCACCAACGGCCCCGAAGTCCTGGCCCGGGTCAAACACGAAACGACCGTCACGCTGCAGGAACTGACGGGAAGCGAAGAAGCGTCCATGACCTTCTTCGCAGTCCGGCGTTGGCACGGCTGGGGTGCCGGGCCCATCCTGAACCTGGACATCGGCGGCGGATCGTTCGAGATGGCCTTTGGCCAGGACGAACTGCCGGAGGTCGCCACCTCGGTGCCGCTGGGAGCCAGCCGTCTCACCCGCGACTGGCTGGCCGAGGACCCGCCCTCAGCCAGGAGCGTCAAGGAACTACGGCGCTATATCCGTGCCACGCTCAAGCCCGCAGTGCGCGAGTTCGACGGGCTGGGCCGGGCCAACGTCGTCGCCGGAACCTCTAAAACCTTCCGGTCCCTCGCCCGGATCGCCGGTGCCGCTCCCAGCGCCGCGGGGCCCTACGTCAAGCGCGAGCTGCACGGGT
This sequence comes from Arthrobacter sp. SPT-J7, assembly GCF_059089965.1. Classification (NCBI taxonomy): domain Bacteria; kingdom Bacillati; phylum Actinomycetota; class Actinomycetes; order Micrococcales; family Micrococcaceae; genus Arthrobacter; species Arthrobacter sp. SPT-J7. Next base: position 3,779 of record NZ_JBNHFF010000245.1, on the reverse strand, counting down.
CGGACCTCGGGGTCTGGGCGCAGCGTATCTCTGCCATGAAAGCCGAAGACCGGCTCCACCTGCCGGGCGTTTCAGAAGCACGGGCGCACCAGCTGCTTGCCGGGGCGCTCGTGGCAGAGGCGGCTTTGGAGCTCTTCAAGTTCAAGAAAATCAAGATCTGCCCGTGGGCGCTCCGAGAGGGGCTGATCCTCCGCCGCCTCGACCAGCTGGTGTTCTCCGGGCCGCTGGAGCCCGCTCCCCACGTTGCACCGGCGGCTATCGAAGCTGGCGTCTGAAAGGCGTGCCCCGGATCTCAACCGGCGCTTAAAAGCGGAAGCACCGGCGGTCAAAACAGGAAAATGGGGGAAAACCTGTTCCGTACGCCGGTGCCCTGGCAGGCATCCCCATGCCTGCCGCATCACTCGCACCCTCAATGAGGTAATAACCACTCTAGGGACCGCACTTGTGAGGAAGCTGCGCTCAACATGTGAGCAACCTGTGAACCTGTTACCGCCAGTTCCCGTTCAGGCGATGTTTGCTGACTGGTTTCTGCGCCGACGGGACCAAACTGCAATGATGGAGCCATGAGCAACCGAATCGCATTCCTTGGCTGTGGGTCAATGAACGAAGCCATCCTCGGTGGACTGCTGGAAGCCGGGACGGATCCGGCTGACATCGTGGCCACCGTACGACGCGCGGAGCGGGCCGCGGAACTCGCCGAGCGCCATCACGGCATCACCGCTATCGCCGGTGAGGAAGAGCCGGACAACAACAAGCAGGCAACCAAGGGGTCCGGCGTCGTGATCCTGGGGGTGAAGCCGGTTGGCATCACCGACCTCGCCCGCGAAATCAGCGGCTCTTTGGCTCCTGGCACTGTGGTGGTGAGTGTGGCGGCAGCTGTCTCGATCGCCCAGCTTGAAGCCGCCCTGCCCGCCGGCCAGCCGGTGATCCGCAGCATGCCCAATACCCCGGCCAAACTGGGGCGCGGTGTTGTCTCGGTCTCGCCAGGTACCAACTGCAGCCCGGAACAGCTGCAAAAGGTCAAGGACATTCTTAAGGGCGCTGGAACTGTTGTTGAGGTGCCGGAAGATCAGGTGGACGCCCTGTCGGCCATCAGCGGCTCGGGCCCCGCTTACGCTTTCTATCTCGCTGAGGCCATGGCGGCTGCGGGGGAGGAGCTCGGCCTGGATGCCGAGCTGTCCCTGCTCCTGGCCCGTGAAACGGTAGCCGGCGCCGGATTTATGCTTGCCGAGCCAGGCGCCAGTCCCTCGGCGCTGCGCAAAGCGGTTACGAGCCCCAACGGCACCACGGAACGGGCCATCGCCACCTTCGATGAGCGGGGCATTCCGTCCATCATTGCCGCCGGAGCGCGGGCAGCAGCGGACAGGGCAGCGGAGATCACCAGGCAGCTTGGCTAATCCCCACCCGCCCCCTAACCTCGCAAGCTCGGCCAGGGAACCCTGCGGGCGTGGGCCCAGCGGTCATGGCCGGGCGGCGAAGCGTTCCAGCAGGTCCACGTGCCCGGAGACGATCAGCATGTCCCGGGAGGAGACCTTGGTCTCCGGCCGGGCATAGGTGAAGTCTTCGCCCGGTGACTTGACGCCCACAATCGTCACGCCGTACTTGGACCGGACCTTGGACTCGTCGAGGGTGAACCCGACGGTTTCGCGAGGCGGGTACATCTTCACGATCGCGAAGTCGTCGTCGAACTCAATGAAATCCAGCATGCGCCCGGACACCAGGTGGGCCGCCCGGACACCGGCGTCGGCTTCCGGGTAGATCACGTGGTTTGCGCCGATGCGGGTGAGGATTTTGCCGTGCGAGGGTGTGATGGCCTTTACCCACAGATGCTCAATGCCAAGATCCACCAGGTTCACGGTAATCAGCACCGAGGACTCGATGGAGGTGCCAACGCCTACGACTGCGGAGCTGAACTCCTGTGCGCCAAGCTGCCGGAGGGCGTCGATGTTGGTGGCGTCGGCTTCGACGACGTGGGTCAGGAGGGGAGCAAACTTCTGTACGAGGGTCCGGTCCCGTTCGATGGCCAGCACTTCCCGGCCTTGCTTGACCAGCTGCTCGGCGGTGGAGGAACCGAAGCGGCCCAGCCCTATAACCAGCACCGGGGCATTGTGGGCGGGCCGCCGGGGAGCGTCTGAGGAACTAGCCAATGATGGGCCTCTCTTCGGGGTAGTGGTACAACTGGCTGCGCTGGCGCAGGGTCAAGGCGGCGGCAAGGGTTACTGTTCCAACGCGCCCCATGAACATCAGTGCGGTCAGAACGTATGTTCCGGCCGGCGGCACCTCGGCACTGAGGTTTGTACTGAGGCCACAAGTGGCAAAGGCTGAAATCGCCTCGAACAGCACCCGGTCCAGTGACTGACCGCTGATGGATAACAACAGGAAGGAACCAGCTGACACCAGTGTCGCTCCTGCCACAATGACGGAGATAGCCACCCGCATCGCGCCTTCCGGAATGGTACGGCCGTGGGCCGTTACGTCAGCATCACCGCGGGCCTCGGCGGCGATGGCCAGGAACATGATGGCTATTGTCGTCACCTTGATGCCGCCGGCGGTGGACGCCGATCCGCCTCCTGCAAACATGAGTGCGTCAGTCAGCAGCATGGTGGTGGACTCCAACTGATTCTGGTCCACCAGGTTGAAGCCACCCGACCTGATCTGGACGGAGGCAAAGATTGAGTGGAAGACTTTGTCGCCGAAATCAAGTGTTCCGATGGTCCGGACGTTGTCCCATTCCATCAGTGCCCACAGCACGCTTCCCGCTGCGAAAAGGATGAGGGACACCTCGATCGTCAGCTTGGTGTGCAGGTTCCATTTCTTCCAGTTGAGCCCGTTCTGCATCAACACCATCACGACGGGAAACCCCAGGCTGCCGAGGAACACTCCGAGCATGATCGGAATAAGGATCCAGAGATCATTTTCGAATGGAACTATTCCCTCGGCATGGGCCGTGAAGCCTGCGTTGTTGAACGACGAGATGGCGTAGAACAGGCCGTGCCACACTGCGCCCCAAAAGCTTTCACCGATCATGAGGAAGCGGGGAATGAGGACCAGGGCAAGACCGGCCTCTATGACGACGGACGTGGTGATCACGATGCGGAGAAGGGCTCCCACCTCGCCGAGTCGGCCTGCGTTGTTCATGGATTGCGCGGCAATGATCTTGCCCCGGACGCCAAGCCGCTTGCTCACCATCAACGCCAGCAGGGACGCCAGCGTCAGTGTTCCGAGCCCGCCCACGAAGATGCCGATCAGGATGACCAGTTGGCCGAAGAAGGACCAGTGCACCGCCGTCGAAACTACCGTCAGGCCGGTGACGCAGACTGCGGAGACGGCCGTGAACAATGCCTGGTGGGGAGGGGTGGCAACACCGGCGGCGGAGGAGATGGGCAGGGACAACAAAAACGTGAACACCAGGCACACGGCGGCGAACGCACTCAGCGCAAGCCGGGCTGGCGAGGTGTTGGCAATTTCGTCGATGAAGTCGCGAAGCCGCGTCAGAACCCAGAGGCCCTCCCGCTCCGGCGCAGGATGCCAGCTGGCCGGGTTCCTGGGCCTCGACTGGCTTTGCGTCATGTGTGGCTTTTCCTCGGTCGAATCTGCTTCCCTCAGTAGTAAACCACTTATGCCGGCGTAATGGCCGGGCTGGAAGGGGCACGGGCTCGGGTAGCCTGTGATTGATGACATATCTGCCCGGTCTCAGCCAGCCCGCGCCGCCAACGATGGTGGTGTGGGGTGCTGACATGACTGCCTACAATTTCGGTCCGGGCCACCCCATGGCCCCC
>NZ_JBNHFF010000244.1:0-4698 GCF_059089965.1 Arthrobacter sp. SPT-J7 | reverse complement strand
GACCGCTCCGCCCAACCTGGTCCTTGGCCATGAAATCACCGGCGAAGTGGTTGAGGTGGGACGCGACGTTGAGTTCATCAAGGTCGGTGACCTCTGCTCCGTCCCGTTCAACATCGCCTGCGGCCGGTGCCGGAACTGCAAGGAACGCAAGACCGGCATCTGCCTGAACGTGAACCCGGACCGCCCGGGCAGCGCCTACGGGTACGTGGACATGGGTGGCTGGGTCGGTGGGCAGGCCAACTATGTCCTGGTTCCGTATGCCGACTGGAACCTGCTGAAGTTCCCGGACAAGGACCGGGCCATGGAGAAAATCCTGGACCTGGCCATGCTCTCGGATATCTTCCCCACAGGGTTCCATGGGGCAGTTACCGCCGGCGTGGGTGTTGGGTCCACGGTGTACATAGCAGGCGCGGGCCCGGTGGGTCTGGCCGCGGCCACCAGCGCACACTTGCTGGGTGCCGCCGCCGTAATTGTGGGTGACCTCAATGAGGACCGGCTGGCGCAGGCCCGCAGCTTCGGCTGCGAAACGGTAGACCTCACCAAGGGCGGGCCTGCGGAGCAGATTGAGCAAATCCTCGGCGTACCGGAGGTGGACTGCGGCGTTGATGCTGTCGGCTTCGAAGCCCGGGGCCATGGCCATGGCAAGGAAGCCGAGGAAGCACCAGCCACGGTGTTGAACTCGCTCATGGACATCACGGCTGCCGGCGGCGCGCTCGGCATCCCGGGCCTTTACGTCACGGGAGACCCGGGCGGAATCGACGAGGCCGCGAAGAAGGGTGCGCTGAGCCTGAGTCTCGGCACGGGCTGGGCCAAGTCGTTGAGCTTCACCACGGGACAGTGTCCCGTGATGAAGTACAACCGGCAGCTGATGATGGCCATCCTGCACGACAGGGTGAGTATCGCCAAGAACGTCAACGCCAAGGCCATCTCCCTTGAGGAAGCGCCGCAAGGTTACGCGGAGTTCGACGCCGGTGCAGCTACGAAGTATGTTCTCGACCCGAATGGATACCTGAACTAGGGCGTAACGGCGGGCGGTGGTCAGCCGGGAAAGTCGATGCGGAAATAAGGGCTGCCCGGCCCGGGTTAGGCTTTGCAAGGGCAGCAACGTCACCGCATTGAAGGAGTTTCCTTGAGCCAGATCACCGTCCGCCACAATCCCGACCGCCAGCGCTTCGAGATCCTCGACGCCGGCAACGTGATCGGCAAGGCTGCCTACAAGGATTACGACGGCGGTGCTTCACCCCAGCGAATTTTCTACCACACCGTTATCAACGAGGAATACGGCGGCCAGGGCCTTGCGGGCCAGCTCGCCGCGGCGGCCCTGGACGAAACGGTGGGCGCCGGGCGCGGCATCGTTCCCGTGTGCCCCTACATCAAGAAGTTCCTTACCAAGCACTCTGAGTACGACGGCAAGACGGTCCGCACGGCACCGGCCCATCTCGAGTTCCTGGACACAGCACTTACGGCCCACACCCGCTGATAGGACAGGGACGTTCAGGGAGCTCCCAAACTCATGTGATTTAATCGGGTCCCATAGCATCGGTGTGCGCTGGGCGCCCGATGCATTCTTTTTGATCGTCGAGCTTGCAGGAGTTCTATGTCGGTGGACCCAGCGCTGCGCCCGGCCGGGCGGCACTTCCGAGCGCCTCGGAACGGACAAAGGGTTCTGCTCCTGGCGCTGTTGTTCTCTGCCGTCGCCCTTGTCATTGGGGCGAGCCTTGTCTTCGCCTCGGTCCGGTCCGGGCCGTCGGCAGGCGCAGCCAGCCCAGTCCCCGCCGCTGTCCCCGAAGACCCCGTGGCTGCGGCCCCGGATGCTCTCCGGGACCGCATCGATTCCGTCCTGGAGGAATACGATGATTACCGGATCGGGTTGGCTTTGGCGGACGTGTCCGGCGATGCCGCGCTGACCTTCGGCGACCAGGACGCTTTTACGGCCGCCAGCACCGCGAAAATCATCACGGCGGCCGCGTACTACCATCTGGTGGAAACCGGCCAGGCGGCGCTGGACCAGCCGTTGGGGAACTACGACGCGGCGTTCCAGCTCGAGGCCATGGTTAACGAAAGCAACAACGATTCGTGGCTGCTGCTAATGAGTGCAGTGGGATACCCGCAGCTTACTGAATATGCCGCATCCATCGGCGTCGCCTACGATCCGGAGGAGAATCTCCTGACTCCTGCGGAGATGGCACTGGTCCTCAAACGTCTCTACGGCGGGCATCTGCTGAACGCGGAGAACACTGCCCGGTTGCTCGGCTCCATGAAGAACACCAACAACGATGAACTGATTCCAGCGGGGTCGCAGGCCGGCGTCGAGGTGTTCCACAAGTACGGCGAACTTGGTGGCGACCTTCATGACGCTGCGGTCCTGACATACCGCGGCTCCTCGTTTGTGCTGGTGATCTACACCGAGAACCCCGAGGGCACTGAAGAGCCGGGGCAGGCTGACGCCATCCGCGAGCTCACTGCCCTTGTTGAAGAATCGTTGTTTCCGCCCGTGCAGGCCGGCGGCCAGGCACGTTAGTTCATCAAAGTCGCGCACGCCGGCTCGGGTGCACCAGACTGTTTCCGTGAGCAACAAACCCCGGACTGGCCTGGCCGTCGCCGGCCTCAGCCTGGGCACGGCACTGAATCCCCTGAACTCCTCGATGATCGCCGTTGCCCTGGTGGTGCTCCGCGCCGACTTCGGGCTCGACGTCGCGGCCGTCACGTGGGTGGTCACGTCCTTCTACCTCGCCTCGGCGGCAGGACAACCGGTAATGGGCCGGCTTGCCGACAGGTTCGGACCGCGCCGGATGTTCATGCTGGGCATGGCACTGGTTGCCTTCACGTGCGCACTGGCGCCGTTGGCGCCGAACTTCGCCCTGCTGTGCGTGGCGCGGGCGGTGATGGCGCTGGGCACGGCCACGGCCTATCCGAGCGCGGTGGTAATGGTGGGGGCAATAGCCCACCGGGCGAATGTCGATTCCGCGCGCCCGCTGGGCCGGCTCCAGATGGCCAACACTTCGGCCGCCGCAGTGGGCCCGGTGGTGGGCGGCCTTCTGGTGAGCTTTGTGGGCTGGGAGGCGCTGTTCCTGATCAACGTCCCGCTGGCACTGGCCGCTTTGCTGATCGTCCGGCATGCGCCACGGGACGGGACGCGGGAACGCGGCAGCGTCGCCGAGCTTGTCCGGGACTCGGACATCCCGGGAATCCTGGGTTTCGTGTCCGCCCTGCTCCTGGTGATGATGGCCGCGCTGAACGTGGCGCCGGGCTACCGCTGGTGGATGCTGGCCGCCGGAACTGCGATCGCGGCCCTGTTCGCTTGGCGTGAGCTTCGTTTCAACAGGCCTTTCCTGGACCTGCGGCTGCTGGGACGCAACCGGCCGCTGATGCTGGTCTACCTGGGCTTCGCGGTGTTCAGCAGCGTCTACTATTTTGTGTTCTTCGGCCTGCCCCAGCTGCTCCAGGAAGCGGGCGGCTACGATCCCGGCGTCGTGGGCCTGCTGATGCTGCCGCTGGCCACGATGTCCGTCGTCGCCACGCCATGGGCAGTCAGTGCAATGGGAAGGTTCGGCGTGCGGCGGGTGCTGATTGCCGGCGTCGTGCTCCTGACCGCGGTGGCCGCGCTCATGTGGCTGCTGACCGGCACGCTCGTGGTCCCGCTGGTGGTGGTGCTGACTGCCCTGATGGGCGTCCCTTACGGAACGGTGAGCATTGCCACGAACCAGGGCATGTTTGTCTCCACCCGCCCGCAGGAACGGGGTATTGCGGCAGGCATTTACCAGACCTGCAGATACGTCGGCGCGATTACCGCCACCGTGATGATCGGTGTTTTCGCGGCCAGCGGCGTGGACCAGGAAAGCTGGGCACGCATGGTGCTCGCCATGCTGGTCCTTTGCCTGGTGACGTTCGGCTTGTCCCTGATGTGGCGGCAGCGCACGGAGTAGGGGCTTCGAAGGCCGCTGCCGCAGACATCCGCGGGGTTTATCGTGTAGTTATGGACAATCCAAAGGTGCAGCTGTACTTGGATATCACTGCGAAGGGCCTGTGCATTCTCGGTGCCGCGCTGATGATCTTCGGCCGCGGCGGATGGTTCTACGCGGGCGTCGCCACCGTGGTCCTGGGGGTGCTGTTCATCGGGGGTTCGCTGGTGGCCACACGCAACCTGCGCCGCAGGGGATGGGACGGCACCAGCAGGCCACCGGCCGGATAGCGCAGCCCAGCCCCTGGAAGTGGGTTGTTCGAAGAGCAGCACGTTCTGTTACTTACGGCGGGAGGCGGCACCGCAGCCGCCTCCCGCCGTCGCGGTTCCTCAGCTGTGCAGCAAGGGACTCAGGTGTACATCAGGGAGCCGGGCGTGGTGAGCTTCTCGCCGGTTTCCAGCCACGTCTTCAGGCCGGAGAGGATCATGGGCCAGCCGCCGTAGAGCTGTTCGTTGGCGCCCTCGCGGAGGTCGCTGTGGGTGACGGTGAGGCGGCAGGAATCGCCCACGGGCTCGATGTCCCAGGTGACCTTCGAGGTTCCCTCGGCCTTGACGTCCTCGCCCCAGAGGGCGCGCATGGTCTGGACGAGCCGGCGCGGCGGATCCACCTCCAGGTTTTCTCCTTCGCCGAGCGGTGCGCCCGCCTTGACGTTGTTCATCACGAAGCGGCCGCCGGGGGTCCAGTCGGCCTCGATGGTATTCCCGAACTGGTACTTGCTGCGGATCCCGCTGTCCGT
>NZ_JBNHFF010000243.1:0-4712 GCF_059089965.1 Arthrobacter sp. SPT-J7 | reverse complement strand
GATCCGGACCAGGTTATCCGCCCGGTCCGCACCGCTGTCATCACCGCCGGTTCCGGGGACGTTTGCCAGCGGAGAGCCTGACAGGGAAATAACCTCCACGGAAGCGCGCAGCTCAAGCACCGCAGACGCGATGAGGAATTCCATCACCCCCGGGAATCCCCCGGCGCCCCGGCGCATGACGTCCAGCGTCCGGCTGACCAGGGTCCCGCCGTTGTACACGGGCAGCCAGCTTGTCACTCCATGGACAGTGCCGCTTTCGTCAACGGCGAGGCAGCACAGGACCTCCGGGTCATCGAGCTCATCGATCCCGCCGAGGGTGAAGCCCATTTCAGGGACCGTCTTACCTGCTGCCCATTCCTCGGAGACTTCACTCAACCGGGAGCGCAGCGCCGCGGGCAGCGACTCATAAGGTCCCCAGACAGCCCTGACTCCCAGCTTTGCGGCACGGTTCATCGCGGTGCGGATGTTTTGCCATTCCTTGCCCTTGAATTCGAGTTCGCGAATTGCCAGCCGTGTCTCCTGCGCCACGGCCACCCGCGAAAACCCGCGTTCCTTAAGCATGGGCCAGAGCGTGTCATCGCAGGAGTAGAGGGCTGGGATCATCGCCTGGCGGCTGCAGTGGGCCAAGAACCCTGAGGTGACGTCAATCTGGCCTCGCATCTGACCGAAGGCTCCACCGAGTGTCAGCGCCACGCTGCCGTGCCGCTGGAAAGCCACCGCGCCCTGGCCGTCAGGACTGAACCAGTAGCTGTTGGGTTCCCAAAGCGCCATCCAGGACAGCGGTCCGCCGCCCTGGTGCAGCAGGTTGCGTGCCTGGATCCTGTCCTGCCGCCCGGAATCATTGCCATAGTGTCCGCCCAGCAGCGCCCACCATACTGCAGCCAGCGCAACCACCCAGAACACCGGTCCTGAGTAGGCAAAAAGGATAGCCTCCACACTGTTTCTGTCAGCGAAGACACGGTGGTAGTGCTGCGGGATGGGAACTGGTACGTACTGCCGCGCCAGCTCCGCGAACAGGCCCAGCAGGCCACCGTCGCGAGTTAATCCGCCCGCCCAGAACCAGGCTGCCGCGTACGTGCCGGCAAGGAAAAACCACGTTCCTCCCGCCACCAGAGCCAGCGTCCGCCGTGCGGAGGGAAGAGTCTGCACGCGGAACTGCCGCCGGTTGAACCACAGGAGCCCTGCCAGCAGCAGGGGTACGCCAACCAGCGGAAGCACGTGGGCGAAGGCAGATCCCATCGGCGGGGCGGACGGGCCATGCAGCCGGGACGGCACCAGGGCGAACAGCGCCAGGTAGACGGCGGCCAGCCCCGTAACGGCAAGCTGGATGGCGAGGGCGATGTTCAACGCAAGCCGCCGTCCGCGGCGCATACCATCCGCACAAATCAACAGCAGGACCACCGGAACAACTGCCAGCGCAAGGCCGAAGGGCCCCGCAAAGCCTGCCCTGCCGGCTTCGAGGCAGGACGCTTCCACTGTGGCGCCGCAGTTGAAGACCAGCTGGCTGAGCGTGGGCATGGGGTTCAGGACGACGTCACGCAGCAGCGCCAGCGGACCGGTCGGCGCCCGCGCTATTCCGCTAAGGATCGGGCCCACGGCGAAAACGGCGACGGTGAGTGCGAGGAGGTTCCGGGTCTCCCGGCCGGTGGACCGATGCCGGTGCAGGTGGCCGTGGTCGCCCTGGATCCACCATCCAACCAGGAGCCCCAGGACGGCACCGAGCAGCCCGATCACCGTCTCCGCGTGCCCGACGTAGAGAACAAGCAGGAGCGAAATGGACAGCACGCCGGTCCGCAGCCGGCGCTGCCACAGGACCGGCAGACTGCCGCTGGCCCCAAGCGCCGCCGTCAGGATAGCCGGATAGGGACCAATCAGGATGTCGTCGGCCATGCGGTCCAGCCATCCGTCACCCACGTACCCTGCCAGCTGGGTCAGCAGCAGGAACAGCGTGACAGCTGCGAACTGGCCGCCGAAGAAGAACCCCGCCGCTGCGGGCGTTCCCATCCTGCGTTCGGCAAGGCCCAGCAGCAGGAGGATCATCAGGGATGCGGCAATGTAAGCCAACGGATTGGTGGCGAAGAAGAGACTGGTGAACAGGGACCACCAGTTGCCGGCGCGCAGCCCAGGTCCGCTCACTCCTGCCACGTGCAGCAACTGCTCTGGCGGCCCGGCAAGGTAGCTGCCGGTGACTGCCCCGGTGGCAAGGAACACCGCAAGCACGGCCACGGAGAACGGCATCGATTTCAGAGCAGCAATGATCCGGTCCCGTGCCGGCCGTCCCACTGTTGTCCAGGCAAGGGATGCAGTCCGAACCTGCTTCGAGGGCGTCACTGTCGGAGTCCCCACCTGTCGGCCAGGAACTGCAGCGCGTCGGCGATCCGCTTCGAGGACGAATCCCATGAGTGTCCGGTGTGTTCCACCTCGTGGGCGCGCACGGTGAAGCCGGCTTCCCGGGCAGCCGTGGCCAGCGTGTGCAGGTACGCCACGAATTCGGGGTCATCCTGTCCTGCTGTCAGGTAGACCGCGCTGGACTCGAAGCGGCGTTCCTTCATGATGGCAAGGGGCGTCTGCCGCTCAAAAGCGTCCGGGTCGCCCGGGAAGGCGGCGTCGATGGTCTTCTGCCGCTCCTTGGCGATGGCCGGCTCGGCTTCCCCGGAAAAGGAGAGGACAGAGGGGAACAGTGTGGGGTGCCGGGTTCCCATTTGCAGGGCGCAGGTGCCGCCGAACGAAAAACCCCCGATGGCCCACCGGCCGTGGTTGGTGTCAACGGCAAGGGTTGAGGTGATCCAATCGGGCACATCCCGGGAAAGGTAGGTATCCGCTTTGGCTATCCGGCTGTCCATGCACATCGTGTTGCCCGACTGCGAGCCGTTCGGGTCCGGGACTACCACTACAGGGGCAACGCCACCATGCGAAGCGGCGAAGGAGTCCATGTGGGCTTGCAGGGCGCCCCCGGTGAGCCAGTCCGCAGGCCCGCCCGGCTGGCCCGCCACCAGGACCAGCACAGGAAGGGCAGGGCGGTTTTCCGCGAAGTAGGCGGGCGGAAGGTAGATATACGCTTCGCGGGTGTCCATTCCGGACAGGACGGCGGGGATATCAGCCCTCCGGAGGACTCCCCCATCCGGCATTTCGCCTTGCGGTGCCCACCCAAGGAGGGAAACGCCGTCGGCCTCCCCCGGTTGCCGCATCACATGCGGCTCGAGCGCAGGAATCCGGGCCAGCGCCGTGCCAAGAAGGTCGCTCACCGTGCGGTTGAGCCCGAAGTAGGCATTGATCTGGACGGATGACAGGGCTGCCACCAGAAGCACTGCCACCACGCCGGCCGCGCAGCGGCGCCAACCGCTCCGGGGCAGCCGGAGCAAGAGCAGGATCAGGGCGGCGACGCCGGGCACCACCCACAGCAGCACGGGATCCGGAACGTTCGCCGGGAATACGTAGAAGATGTTGATGAGAGCCCAGTGAACGGTGGCCACCAGCGCGAAGGCGATGGCAGCAGCGGCGATGGCGCGGAACAACCAGCGGCGGGCGCGAACATGGGGGGGCGGGGCCAGGAGGTACACGGCACCGGCGACGCCCAGGACAAGGGAAAGCCAGTACACCGGGCCGTCGGTGAGCCGGAGGTCGTAGAGCCAGTCCACGCGGCTAGCGCCAGGTACCTACGCCGATGACCGGCCCGGCCTCAAGCCAGGACGAGAGACCGGCATAGGCATCAAACTTCATGGCAAGGCGAAGGTCCTGCCCTTCATACCGCAATTCGACAATCACGACGTCGGGCTGGACCTTGACTGCCTCGGCTTCAGTGGGCTTGCGGCGGCCCAGCAGTTCGAGCGAGTGCCGCTTGAACTTGTGCTTGGGCCGGACACTCAACGAGAGCAGACGGAACCACTCAAGGTCGTTGTCCTGATAACGACAAACCCCCATCTGCCAGCTGTTTCCAGCCATGCAAATGGAGGCGTCCACTGTGCCGAGGGCACGCCGCAGATTGAAGCGGCGCACCCCCGAAAGGCACAGTGCAAAGATCAGCAATCCAAAAGCGATTGCCATGGCGATGAACGGAAGACTCGGTGCGTCCATCAAGGTGGTGCTAGCGGATCCCAGAGGTAGCCGAGCCGCCCAGGTGGGCGTTGTCAGCAACAATAACCACACGGTCGTTGTCCACGGAGAAGAATCCGCCGTCAACATCTACGGCAATACGGTCACCGGACACCGGCTGGATGGCCAGCTCACCTTCGGCCAGGATCGCCAGCAGGGGCGAGTGGCCGGGCAGGATTCCGATTTCACCATCGCTGGTGCGGGCCTTGACCATCTTGGCCGCTCCGGACCACACGAAGTGGTCCGCTGCGACAATCTCAACCTCAAGCTCAGCCATATTACTTGGTCTGTTCCTGGATCTTGGCCCACTGGCGCTCAACGTCATCAAGGCCGCCGACGTTGAAGAACGCCTGCTCCGCAATGTGGTCAAGGTCGCCGTCGCAGATGGCGGTGAAGCCTTCGACGGTGTCCTTGATGGAAACCGTGGAGCCCTCGACGCCGGTGAACTGCTTGGCGGTGTAGGTGTTCTGCGAGAGGAACTGCTGGATGCGGCGCGCACGCGACACAACGATCTTGTCCTCTTCAGACAGTTCGTCAACACCAAGGATGGCGATGATGTCCTGGAGTTCCTTGTTCTTCTGCAGGATCTGCTTCACACGGACAGCCGTGTTGTAGTGGTC
>NZ_JBNHFF010000242.1:0-4718 GCF_059089965.1 Arthrobacter sp. SPT-J7 | reverse complement strand
GGCCCGTGCCCGGCGCCACCGCAGGACCAATGCCGACCGCCTGGACCTCGCCGTATCCCTGCTGACCGATCCGGTGTTCGACGCGTTCGTGACCGGTTCATCGCCGTTCACCGAATTGCCCGACATAGTTCAAGGCCTCGCTGACGGCACCTTGGACGCGCTGTGCCACGTCATCGAATACCCGCAGGGTAAAGACCCGCAGGGTCAAGACCCGCAAGCTGAAGCCCCGCAAGATCAAGACGCGCACGATCAACACGCCCAGGACCCCGCCCGCGAAGAGCAGAGGTAACCCATTGTTCAGCCTGACCGTCCGCCGCCACTTCATGATCGCCCACAGCCTTCCGCGGGAGGCTTTCGGCCCCGCCCAGGCCCTTCACGGGGCCACCTTCGTCGCGGAGGTGGCTTTCCGCCGTCGGACGCTCAATAACGACGCCATCGTGCTGGACATCGGTGCCGCCGGCACCATCATCGAGGAGGTGCTGGCGGGCTTGAACTACCGGAACCTGGACGAACACCCGGACTTCGACGGGAAGCTCAGCACGACCGAGGCGCTTGCGGAGTACGTCGCCCAGTCGGTTGCCGGCAAGATCAAAGACACCGATGACGGCCGCGAACTTGCGGGTATCGATGTCACCCTGCGCGAAAATCCGGATGCCTGGGCTACCTACTCGCTGGACCTCTCCGCCGCCTGACCCATGCGCCCCATCCGGCTCCTGGTACCTGCCAATATCCGGCACAACCCAGGTGGCAACGTTTACAACGCGCGCCTGGTACATGCTCTGCGCACCCTGATCGCGATGGGTGCCCCGGACGAACTGGAATCAGCAGCCAAAGCACGGCAGGAGACCTGGGTGCTGGTGCACATGCCGGCCCCGTCGCGGCAGGAGCTGGAGGCGCGGGCTTTACGTGCGGCATCTGGAGTGATCTGTACCAGCAGTTGGGCGGCTGCCATCCTCGAAGCCCGCCACGGCCTTGGCGGGCTCCGGGTGGCCCTGCCCGGTAGGGAGCCTGCACCGGTGGCCAAAGGATCCAATCCGCCGCACCTCATCACTGTTCGGCATGGTGGTCACAGAATCACTCGCCCACGGTATTCCCGTGGTGGTCCGCCAAGGAACAGGGGCCGTCGAAGCCCTGAGTTTCGCTGCACCTGAGTGGAGTCTGGAACGGGGGGCGGTCAACTTCCCGGGACTGCCGTCACCATTCCGTCCGACGCTGATCCGGGAAACCCCGCCCTGCTGGCCGAGGTCCTGCGACGCTGGCTGCAGGACGGCACAACCAGGGACGCTTGGCGGGAGCGGCACGTGAAACGAGGAACCGCTTGCCGGGGTGGGAACAGACAGCTGCGCACGTGCTCGACGTCCTTCGCGGCTAAAGTTCAGGCACAGATCAGTACAGAGAAAAGCACCCAAGCACCTACAGCCGCGGACGGTGCCCCACAAAGAAGTTACGCAGCAGCTCGCCGCATTCGGCTTCACGGACACCCGCGTAAACCTCGACCCAGTGGTTAAGCCGACGCTCGCGCAGCACGTCGAATACGGATCCCGCCGCGCCGGCCTTCTCGTCCCAGGCGCCAAAGACCACGCGGGGAATACGAGCCAGAACGATCGCACCGGCACACATCGCGCACGGTTCCAGGGTCACCACCAGCGTGCAGTCAGCCAGCCGCCAACCATCTCCGCTCCCGCCGCTTGCCGCTGAAAGCTCCTGCAAGCGCGCTGCCGCCTCCCGAATGGCAACCACTTCGGCATGCGCCGTGGGGTCTCCCAGTTCCTCCCGCTGGTTCCGGCCGGACCCCAGCACGCCGCCGTCAGGGCCTATCACCACGGCGCCGATCGGCACGTCCTCCGTGGCAAGGGCACGGCGGGCCTCCGCGAGCGCGAGGCCCATCCAGGCGGCGTGTTTGCTATCTGCGGAGACCATGGCTCAATGATAGTTTCGAAGGTACCCAGAGACCGTGACGCACATCCGCAGGGAGGCGCAATGAGCACAGTCCGAGACCGCGTGGACAAGTGGATCAAGCCTTATGCCGCCCTGTGGCTGACCATGATCATCGGCGGTGCGCTGGTGATCACGATGGCCCTGCTGGGAGCCGAGGTGTACTCGGACGTGGTGGACGAGGAGGGGCTGGCAAGCCTTGATATCCCTGCACTGGAATATTCCCAATCGCTGCGGAACCCGGAAGTGGACGCCTTTGCCACAGCTTTCACCAACGTGGGCGGCGGGATCGGCATGCCGGTCCTCGCGAGCATCCTCACGGCCTGGCTGACCCTCCTGAGCCGGACCTGGCGCCCCATCGTCCTGGTGGGCGGCGCAGCCCTTGTTTCCACCACGGCCACCACCCTTGGCAAGCGCCTCGTGGGCAGGACCCGCCCGGACCACTCCGAAGCCGTACCGCCCTTCGAGACATCACCATCGTTCCCGAGCGGCCACACCCTCAATACAACAGTGGTTATAGGCGTCCTGGTGTACATCATGTGCCTTCAGTTCCGGATGCTCTGGGCAAGAATCACTGCCATCACCACCGGGGCAATCTTCATCATCGCCATGGGCCTCAGCAGGGTATTCCTGGGGCATCACTGGATGACGGACGTGATGGCCGGGTGGTTCCTCGGGTTGGCATGGGTGTCCATGGTGATCCTGGCCCATCGGATGTTCCACCTGATCCGGAGGCGGGAACAGGCCGGCCCGGCACCCACCTTCGAGCACCCGGTCCTCCGGGAGGACCACAGCGGGGATTCGCTGCCAAGCAGCGCGGGCACCTTCAGCGCGGGCACCTCCGAAAGGGCCGACGGCGGCACGTCGCGTCGGACCGGCGGCACCTCCGAAAGGGCCGACGGCGGGACCTTACGCCGGAGCGACGGCGGCTCCTCGCGGACGGGCGCGGGAGGCTGACGCCAGGGGAGGGCCAGCGGCCGGGTGATAGTTTTGACCCATGCGCACTCTCGTTGTGGACCACCCGCTGGTCGCCCATAAGCTCACCGTCCTGCGGGACAAAAACACCTCGTCCCCGGTCTTCCGACAGCTGACGGAGGAGCTGGTGACCCTCCTCGCTTACGAGGCCACCCGCGAGGTCCGCACCGAACCCGTCACCATCGAGACGCCGGTCAGCACCACTGTGGGTACGGCGTTCACCAAGCCCACTCCGCTGGTGGTCCCTATCCTCCGCGCCGGCCTGGGCATGCTCGAAGGCATGACCAAACTCGTCCCCACCGCTGAAGTCGGGTTCCTGGGCATGGCCCGGGACGAGGAAACCCTGGATATCATCACCTACGCAGAGCGCCTCCCCGAAAACCTCACGGACCGGCAGATTTTCGTTCTTGATCCCATGCTCGCAACCGGCGGGACCCTGAGCGAGGCCATCAAATTCCTCTTCAAGCGCGGCGCTTCAGACGTAACCTGCATCTGCCTCCTGGCTGCCCCGGAAGGCTTGGCCAAGCTGGAGGAGGAACTCTCCGGCGCCAATGTGACCATTGTTTTGGCATCGATCGACGAAAAGCTCAACGAGAAGTCGTACATCGTGCCCGGACTGGGGGACGCAGGGGACCGTCTTTACGGCATCGCGGGGTAGTCATCAAGCCTTTTCCGTTCCGCTGCCCGCCGTTAGCCTGTGCGGATGGACTGGAAACTGGAACTCGTGTACGTCCCTGTGTCCGACGTGGACCGCGCCAAGGACTTTTACGTCAACAAAGTAGGCTTCAATGCCGACGTTGATGAGCGGCCAACGGACTCCATCCGCTTTGTCCAGCTGACGCCTCCCGGCTCCGCCTGCTCAATCTGCATCGGCGACGGGCTCACCGACGCACCTGCCGGCACCGGCTCCAACCTTCAACTGGTGGTCAGCGACATTGAGGTTGCGCACCAGCACCTCAAAAGCAACGGGGTGGACGTCAGCGATGTGGACGTGCAGGACTGGGGCCACTTTGTGTACTTCGCCGATCCCGACGGCAACAGGTGGGCCGTCCAGTACATCCCCGGCCGCGAATCCTGATGTTGTCGGGACCGGGGGTTAATTCTTCCCGGCTTTAAGGTCCTCCACCGCTTTGGCAATCCGTCCCGACCGGGCCTCGGGAGTTTTGGCTTCGCCCAGCGGCTCCAGATACCGCCGCTGGACGCTGGAGCTCCCCGTGGATAGTTACCACCACAGGTTGCTTTTAGTACCAGTTATTCGACAGGTGAAAGTTCAGCGCACCACACGGGGACTGGTAACGCTCCTGGATGTAGTTCAGGCCCCAGTTGATCTGCGTGCGGTAGTTGGTGAGGTAATCGGCACCGGCGCTGGCCATCTTCTCCGCCGGCAGGGACTGGACAATGCCGTACGCGCCGCTGCTCGGGTTGGTTGCAGTGGTGGTCCAGTCCGACTCCTTGGTCCACAGCGTCTTCAGGCACTGCATCTGGTCAGGAGCCCACCCGTAGTTCCCCAGCTGGCCGGCAGCGTAAGCCTGTGCGCCGGCGGGATCGTTGACCGCGACGACGGGTGCAGGCTCAGGCGCGGGGGCGGGAGCAGGTGCTGGAGCGGGCTCCGGAGCGGGTGCGGGTGCGGGTTCGGGAGCCGGCGCCGGGGCGGGCTCGGCAGCCTGCGGGGCTACAGCTACCTCCGGGGCGGCGGCCTCAGGCGCGGGATTAGAGGTAATCTCGCTCTTCTCGATGCTGAGGTTCGACTGCGCCTGGGCGGCCTGCGTCTCAGTGGCCGCAACGCGCATGCTGGTTTCTGTAGCCTG
>NZ_JBNHFF010000241.1:0-4746 GCF_059089965.1 Arthrobacter sp. SPT-J7 | reverse complement strand
TGAATTAGATTGCTCGCTTCCTTAGCCGCCGGCGCTCGCGCTCGGAAAGGCCTCCCCAGATGCCGAACCGTTCGTCGTTGGCCAGAGCGTACTCAAGGCACTGGGACCGCACATTGCAGGCACCGCAGACTTTTTTGGCGTCGCGGGTGGACCCACCTTTTTCGGGGAAGAAGGCCTCGGGGTCGGTTTGGGCGCACAGCGCATCCGTCTGCCAGCCGAGCTCGCCTTCGTCGCCGAAGTCCTGCTGGAAAGGCAACCCGATCCAAACGGGCTGAACCGGTCCGGCAGAAAGTTCCATGGGAGGATCGAGCTCGTCCTCGGGGTCCTGACCGCCGCCCACGAGTGCTTCGTGCGCGGCGAGGAAAGCCGTGGCCTGGTCCTGCAGGAAGTCCTTGTTGTTCGTGTTGAACCGTTCCGCAGCATCAGGATCCGCCGGGTCTA
The DNA here is from genome assembly GCF_059089965.1 of Arthrobacter sp. SPT-J7. NCBI lineage: Bacteria > Bacillati > Actinomycetota > Actinomycetes > Micrococcales > Micrococcaceae > Arthrobacter > Arthrobacter sp. SPT-J7. The sequence continues at coordinate 4,305 of NZ_JBNHFF010000241.1, read as the reverse complement.
CGTACCAATCACTGGGCACCCCCCGCGAACGGTATCTGGCCGTCGCCTGACCGGCCACTACGGCATCTTCCTGGATACGCTCTGCTTGCCCCACGGCGACCCTCCTGATGTTGCAGCTCCTGCCTGGATACGTGGACACTCGGTTGTGTGCCGGTATTTACGCAGGTGCCTTTAGTTATCTAATTACACGCGTGTAACTAAGGTGAGTCAAGCCGCTGCCCGGATAATAATCACCCCCGGCACCCAATAAGGTGCACGCCACGCCCGATAATTTTTCTGCACGGCCGGAATCTGCCCGTTATCAGAGGGTCAGGCGGCGGAAAGCCCCCAAAAAAACCCGCCTGCTGTCGGGAAAACACTCCGCTACCGCACAACAGCAAGCATGCTTAGCGCTAAGTGTGATAAGTATCACTTCCCACGGAATTTTCCGAGGGGGCGGGACAGGCTTTGGTGACCTGCTGTGGTGCCGGTGGCAGGATTGAGGCATGACTACCCCGGCAATCGACCTGATGACCAGCCTGCGAACAGGCAACTCCACTGCTCCGCGCCTCACTTGGTACGGCCCTGATTCGGAGCGCGTGGAGCTGTCCGGAAAGGTGCTGGACAACTGGGTGGCCAAAACCAGTAACCTCCTCCAGGACGAACTGGACGCCGAGCCCGGCATGCGCCTGGCGCTCGACCTGCCGGCGCACTGGAAGGGAATGGTCTGGGCGCTTGCCGGCTGGCAACTCGGCCTGGAGACGGTCCTGAACGGCGGCGAGGCGGATTTCCTGGCCACCGCCCGGCCGGAGCCGGCAGCCGGAAAGTACGGCGCCGTCGTGGCCGTTGCTCTGCCCGCGCTGGCCATGCGCTGGAACGGCGACCTTCCGCCAGGCTGCCTCGATTACGCCGCGGAAGTGCGCTCCCACGGCGACGTGTTTATGCAGCACGTCGAGGCTGACCCCTCGGCTTGTGCGATTGTTGCCCAGGACGGCCGCCGGCACCTCCACCAGGACCTGCTTGACGGGTTCGCGATTTCCCACGAAGAGGGCGTGCGGCTCCACATCCGGGGAGGGGACGGGCTGGAGGCAACGCTGGCCAACGCGCTGGGCGCATGGCGGCGCGGGGGTTCAGTGGTACTGACGCACCCCGATGTCGAGGCGACTGACAAGCTGATTGCCGCAGAACGCATCCACGGCAACTGAACGGCGGCCTGGCGGCACGGCCCTACTTTTGCGGCTGCGCCGGGTCCTCCGTGAGGGGCTCGCGCTCCACCGCACCTGTGCCGGCGCCTTTGCCATGGTGGTGGAGGTCGATGAGCTCATGGTCGTGGGAAAACTCCGGTTCCTGGTCCAGTTCCTTGTTGAACACCAGGAAGCGGTAGGCGAAGAACCTGACCACCGTGGCCACCAGGATTCCAGCTACTCCCGCGAAAAAAAGCATGTTCTTGTCCGTGACGCCCAGCCCGTATTTGGCCAGGGCGGTAAAGCCGGTGGAGATGCCAATGCCTATGCCGTTGATGAGGATGAACATCAGGAACTCCCGGAGGACGTTGTCCTGCCGCCGGTGCCGGAAGGTCCAGAGGCGGTTCGCTATCCAGGAAAAGATCGTTGCCACTGACGCGCCCACAAAGCGGGCTTTGGCTTCGCTGTCCGTCATGGGGCCGTGCATCAGGTAATACGTCATGCCGTTGTCGATGACGAAAGCCACACCGCCGACGGCGCCGAACTTGGCCACTTCACGCCAAAAAAGCGAGGCGAGCCCCCGGATGCGATCTGCAAGCGTGCTAAACATGACCCTCCATGGCCGTTGAACAATGGGCCACACGGCCAGAGGTCCATTTTAGCCCGTCAAATTCCCGCGGCGGTCCGGCAACCACCGCCAATGCTGTGCCACCGAACGGTCCTGGTGCCGAAAAAGCATCCAGTCAGGTACGGAACACGGAATCCGGGCTGGTCTTCGGTAGGCTGGCCCATGTGACTTTTCCAGTGATAGGTGTAGTTGGCGGCGGCCAGCTTGCACGAATGATGGCCCCAGCCGCAACTGCACTCGGCTTCGAACTCCGCGTCCTTGCCGAAGGCGACGACGTTTCCGCCGTCTCGGCAGTGCCCTCTTCACCGGTGGGCGACTACAAGGACCTGCGGACCCTCCTGGAATTCTCCGAGGGCCTGGACGTCATGACCTTTGACCACGAGCATGTGCCCACGGCCTATCTCCGGGCACTTCAGGATGCCGGGGTCAACGTCCAGCCCGGCCCGGATGCGCTGGTCCATGCACAGGACAAGCTGGTGATGCGCGCCGCCATTGAACGGCTGGAACTTCCCAACCCCGCCTGGGCTTCGGTTGCGGACGTGGCCGCGCTTGTCAGCTTCGGCGAGGACATTGGGTGGCCTGTGGTCCTGAAGACTCCCCGCGGCGGTTACGACGGCAAAGGTGTCCGGATCATTTCCTCCGCGGAGGAGGCTGCCGAAACCACTGAATGGTTTGAGGCCATGAGTCCCCTCCTTGCGGAGGCTAAAGTTGACTTTGCCCGCGAGCTTTCAGCCTTGGTTGCCAGGACGCCCGACGGCGAGGCCCGGGCTTGGCCCGTGGTGCACACCATCCAGGTTGACGGGGTATGTGACGAGGTCATCGCCCCTGCCTTGGACATTCCGGTGGAGGTTGCAGCCGCCGCAGAGGACGCTGCCCTGCGGATAGCCCATGAGCTCGGTGTGACAGGGGTCCTCGCGGTGGAACTCTTCGAAACCCCGGGCATCGGCGCAGGTTTCCTCATTAATGAACTGGCCATGCGCCCGCACAACACCGGGCACTGGACGCAGGACGGGTCGGTCACCAGCCAGTTCGAACAGCATCTTCGGGCGGTCCTTAACCTTCCGCTGGGTGCCACCGATGTCCTGGGTCCGGTAGTGGTGATGAAGAACTTCCTGGGCGGCGACAACCAGGACCTGTTTTCCGCCTTCCCGCTGGCACTGGCCAGCGAGCCGGCGGCCAAGGTGCACTGCTACGGCAAATCGGTGCGCCCGGGCCGGAAGATTGGCCACGTGAACCTGGTGGGGTCGTCCACAACAGAGGTTGATTCCGTTCGACGCCGTGCAGGTACTGTGGCGGGCATTATCCGGGACGGGCGGGTACCCGCCGAAGAACCGCCAGCAATTTTTGAGGAGAAAGCATGAGTCCCGAAGCCACCCCCGCCCCCGGTCCCGCCGGCAACCCACTGGTGGGCCTGGTAATGGGATCGGACTCGGACTGGCCGGTCATGGAAGCCGCGGCTGACGCCCTGGCGGAGTTCGGCATTCCGTTCGAAGCCGACGTTGTGTCCGCCCACCGGATGCCCACCGAAATGATCCGCTATGGCCAGACAGCGCACGAGCGCGGGCTGAGGGTGATTATCGCCGGCGCCGGTGGTGCCGCCCATTTGCCGGGGATGCTGGCCAGCGTCACTCCACTCCCCGTGATCGGAGTGCCGGTCCCGCTGAAGACCCTGGACGGCATGGACTCCTTGCTCTCCATCGTCCAGATGCCTGCCGGCGTTCCCGTGGCCACGGTTTCCATCGCTGGAGCCCGTAATGCCGGGCTCCTGGCGGTCCGGATGCTGGCAGCGGGTACCGACGAGCTTGCGGCATCGCTGCGCGCCGACCTCCTCGAATTTGCCGCAGACCTTAATGCCGTGGCCGCCCGCAAGGGGGCAAACCTGCGGCAGAAGGTCAGCGAGGTTTTCGCCGAGGGCAACGGTTCGCTCCGGGGCAGCCGTTAGGAAGGCGGCCATGACCAGCGGCAAGGTCCAGCAGCCCCGTTCCGGCACATCGCTTACCGATCCGGTCCGCTACCCGGTCAGTGCTTCCTCCCCGGTCCGGACCAAGCGCGGCTTCGTCCTTGTGCTTCTGACCCTCCTGGTTCCGGGCAGCGCGCAGCTTGTGGCCGGTAACCGCAAACTGGGCCGCACGGCACTCAAGGTGACGCTCTGTGTCTGGGCAGCCCTGGTGCTTGCGGTGCTCCTGCTGCTGCTCAACCGGACCCTGCTCATCAACATCATCACCAACCCCTTCGCCTCGCTGGCACTGGTGATCCTGCTGGTGGCACTCGCTGCCGGCTGGGCACTCCTGTTTATCAACACCCTGCGCCTCATCCGCCCGGTGCTGCTGGCGCCGCAGGCACGGCCCGCCGTCGTGATTTCCCTGGTTTTGGCAATGGTCCTGGGCAGCGGGTCGCTTGGCTACGCTGCCTACCTACTCAACGTGGGACGGAACGCGATCGGCAGCATCTTTTCCTCCGGACCCGCCATCGACCCCGTGGAGGGCCGCTACAACTTCCTGATGATGGGGGGCG
>NZ_JBNHFF010000240.1:0-4751 GCF_059089965.1 Arthrobacter sp. SPT-J7 | reverse complement strand
CGACCAGTTCCACCAGGACGGCTGCGACTGAAACCTTGAACCACGCGCTGCCGGCTTTGGCAAGAGAGACTGTGGCAATGACATAGACCAACGCGGCGAACGCGGACAGCAGGTACGCCAGCGGTGCCTCGGAAAACTTGGTGAGGATCTGGTAGCCGGCACGGGCAGAGGCCGAGAGGGCGAAGACTGCGTAGACGGCGATCAGCAGGCGTCCGGGCCCCGTGTTGCGGGTGTTGCGGCCACCGGTTCCGCTCGCGCTTGCGCCCTTGGTGCTGTTGGGGACGGCGGAGTGCTGGTCTTTCACGTTGCGTGCTTCTTTCACTTCAGTACCAGATCTGGTTCATTCGGGCGGCCATCACCAGCGCGGTGACACCTACGGCGGCCAGGACAAAGTTGCTCCACCGGGTGCGTTCCAGGATGGACCAGTAGACGGCGGCGGGCGGCAGGAGCATGGCCGTGGCGAGGTAGCCCCAGAACTCCCAGGCCTCCCCGGCAATGGGTTCACCGGCAATGACCCGGACTACGGATCCCACCAGGTACACCAGGAGCGCCACCTCCACGGCAGCGACCGAAAGGATGGTGACGTCGTTCGGTGCTTTCTTCAGGATGCCGGCGAGCACGCAGGTCCCGCTGGACAGAAGCCCCACCACCAGAATGATGTAGAAATAGGCGTCCACCCTCAGGCCACCCCGGAGGCGCCGGCGCCGGGGCCGCTGCCTGGTGCAAAGACCAGGACGGGTTTGGCGAAGCTGCCGGCGTCGGCAAGCAGTGCCACCAGGCTGCCGTCGGGGGCAAAGGCGGCCGCGGGATGTTCTGCGGTGGCGGCGGCAGGGCTGCCGGGGGCAGCACCGGCAGCGATGCGCCGGCCAAAGGATATTTCCGTGGTTTCCTCAGGGCTGAGCTCGCGGTTGGGCATCAGCGCCCGCGCTGCCTCGGACATTTCCAGGACATCAAGCTCTTCCGCGAGCTGGTCGAGCGTGCGCGCCTGCTCCAGGGAGTACGGCCCTACGTGGGTTCGTCGGAGGGCGGTGAGGTGTCCGCCGACGCCTAGGGTGTTGCCAAGGTCGCGGGCCAGGGCGCGGATGTAGGTCCCGGAGGAACATTCCACCGTGACCTCCAGGTCCACGACGTCGGCCGCGGCGTCCCTGCTGATGCTGTGCACCTCGAACCGGTGGATGGTCACCGGGCGGGAAGCGAGTTTGACCTCTTCGCCGGAGCGGACCCGGGCATAGGCGCGTTCGCCGTTGACCTTGATGGCGCTGACGCTGCTGGGAACCTGCTGGATCTGCCCGGTAAGGGCCGCAACGGCGTCGTGTATCGCCTGCTCGCCCACGGCGGAGGTGCCGGCCGTGGCTGTGACGTCACCCTCGGCGTCGTCCGTGACTGTCGACTGGCCCAGGCGGATGGTGGCGGTGTAGGTCTTGGAGGTGCCCACGATGTATGTGAGCAGGCGGGTGGCTTTGTTGATGCCCACCACCAGGACGCCGGTTGCCATGGGATCGAGGGTGCCGGCGTGCCCCACTTTCCGGGTACCGGCAAGGCGCCGCATCCGGCCAACCACATCATGGCTGGTCCATCCCTGCGGCTTGTCCACTATCACCAGTCCAGAAAGCACGCTTCCCAGTATATCGGCGCCGGTCGTGGCACCCGCGCACCTCCTGGAGCACGGGGAGCATCATCAGCGGCTGAAGACTCCCCGGTTAGGATGGCAGGCATGCCTGAGCTTGCCGCCCACGTCCGCAACGTCCCCGTCAACCAGATCCGGGAGATCACCGAGGCGGCCTGGCGTACCCCCGGTGCCTTGGTCCTCAGCATCGGCGAACCCGGCTTCCCGCTCCCCCGCCACGTCCTCGACGCCGGAATCGCCTGCCTGGACCGGGACGAAACCAACTACACCCCCAATGCAGGTATCCCCGCTCTGCGGGAAGCATTTGCCGCGAGGTTCCGGGAGCAGCAGGGCTGTGATGTCGGCGCCGACAGGGTGTATGTAGTGGACGGCGCCCAGCAGGGGCTGCATTTCGCCATGAGCCTGCTGCTCTCACCCGGGGATGAAATCCTGATTCCCAACCCGGGCTACCCGACGTTTGCCATGACCAGCCGCCTCCTGAACGCTGTTCCCGTGGGTTACCCGCTCTACCCTGACCACGGCTTCCAGCCCAGGACCGGGGACATCGAGGCCCTCATCACGGACCGGACCCGGGTACTGGTCCTGAACTCCCCCTCCAACCCGTTGGGCGCGGTCCTCAGCGAAGACCTGACCCGGGAACTCCTGGAGCTGGCCCGCCGGCACGACCTGTGGGTTATCTCGGACGAATGCTACGAAGCGTTCACCTACGACGTTCCGCATGTGAGCCCGGCAAGGTTCGACGGCGACCTGCCGGGCGAGGCTCGCGTCTTCACCTCGCTGACCCTCTCCAAGACGTATGGCCTCACGGGGCTTCGGATCGGCGCACTGGTGTGCCCGCCGGGCTTGGAGCAGAAGATGAACAACGTGATGGAGTCAATTGTCTCGTGTGTGGCGTCGCCGTCGCAGTACGCCGCGCTTGCTGCCCTCACCGGCCCGCAGGATTACGTCCGGCATGCCCACGAGCACTACCGGACCAACCGGGACGCGGCATCCGCCGTGCTCGATGCCAAAGGTATTCCATACTTGAAGGCTGACGGCGCGTTCTATCTTTGGGCAGATGTATCCCACATCAGCGGCGGAGACGTCCGCGGGTGGGTGCGGTTCTTCCTTGCGGATTCGGGCGTGGCCCTTGCCCCCGGGACGGCCTTTGGTTCCATCGGCGAGGGCTGGGTGCGGATCGCGCTGTGCGGCAAACGACAGGACCTGCTGGATGGCCTCGCCAGGCTGCCGGAACGCGTTCCAGCGCGGTAATTACGGGAGGATTCCCGGGTCAGCTGCGGGTTCCGAGTAGAGCCCCGTCCAGCCACCTGCGCAAAACGTCCGCCGGGGCCGCACCTGCCTGGCGTGCGGCCACCTTGCCGTCCACGATTACCACCAGGGTGGGAATGGCCTGTACATCAAACCTCCGTGACAAGCCGGGCGACTTGTCCACGTCCACCTTGACCAGTTTGACGTCGCCCGCACGTTCATGGGCGAGCTGGTCCAGGACGGGGCTGACCGTACGGCAAGGCCCGCACCAGGCGGCCCAGAAGTCCACCAGCACAGGTACCTGTGACCGCTCGGCCACTGCGGCAAAATCAGCGTCCCCGGCGTTCACGATCCAGGGCAGGCTGCCGCGGCAACTGCCGCAGCAGGGCCGGCCGGCGGCGGCGGCGGGGATGCGGTTGGTCTTTCCGCAGTGCGGGCATTTGACGAGGGCGGCTTCCACGCCTAGTAGTCTTTCCTGCTCTTATGGGCGCCCCATGCCAGGAAAGGAGTGTCCGACGATGGGACGTCACCCCTGCTGACCGGCAACAGTTCCGGGCGCGTCCCGGAAAAGTAATCGTAGAAGACGGCGTCGTCAAAGCCTGCAGAAGCGGCACCGTAGCGGTCCGCGGCAAAATAGACGCGGTCTATCCGCGCCCAAAGGGCAGAGGCGAGGCACAGCGGGCAGGGTTCGCAGCTGGTGTAGAGGACCGCGCCGCGCAGGTCGAAGCTCCGGATCGCGGCGGCCGCCGTACGGATGGCCACCACCTCGGCGTGGGCTGTGGGGTCGTTATCGCGGGTGACGCGGTTGACGCCCTCGTGCACCCGCCCGTCCCGCGTCACAACCAGCGCACCGAACGGTCCGCCCCCGTCCGCGACGTTGCGGGTGGCGAGGGCCACGGCCCGTTCAAGGTAATGCGTGGCATCGTCGTGGTCGTGGTCCGCCTGTGTCATAGCTCGATCCTAGCCAAGAGGCTCGCGGTAGGGGACCAAATAAGGGGCGGAACAGGGGGAAATCACTGCACCTGGTCATCGGTACAAATGAATCCGTGTACGTGACGCAGGACTTCGGTCGGGTGATGAAGGCGGAGATCCGCCAGTGAAGAATAGTCTTCCCCGGCAGCAAAAGCCCCGGACCACATGTGCGATCCGGGGCTTCTGCTGTGCTTGCTACTGCTTGTTGCCGTTCTCGTCGAGTTCCCCATTGTCTGTGGCGTCGAAGTCCTCTTCATCAAAATCGTCTTCGTCGATGTCCACATCGCCAGGCGCGTCGCTCCGGTAGGGGTCGGCGTCCCCTGCGTGCCGGGCCTGGGCAGCCAGGGCGGCAACTTCGGCGTCACGCTTCTTGGCCTCCCGGAGCAGCTCCTCGAGGTTGGACGCGATAACAGGTATCTCATCGGAGACGAATTCAAGGGTGGGAGTCAGTCGAATGCTCAGATTGCGCCCCACCTCCTGCCGAAGCACACCCTTTGCCTTCTCCAGGCCCTTGGCAGCATCAGCCTGAACGGCCTGGTCGCCAAAAACGGTGTAGTAGAGGGTGGCATGCTGCAGATCATTCGTCACCCGGGCATCGGTAACAGTAATGCCCTCCAGCCGAGGATCCTTAACCTTCCGGCCCAGGGCCTCAGCAACAACAACCTTAATCCGCTGCGCCAACTTGGCAGCACGTGCCGGATCAGCCATTTCCACTCCTAAGAATTTGGGGGTACAACGACCTGTTGCAGCAGACGTACCCAGTTTTGAACTGTTTGATGCCACGCGCCTCGTGGTGAGTCAAAGACGGACCCAGCGGGATTTTTCCGGCGGCCTGTGAGTGGCATCGGGCCTGTCGGAGCCGGGCGGCGTGCGACCCAAGATCGCAAGCCGTCCGGCGAAGGGG
>NZ_JBNHFF010000239.1:0-4768 GCF_059089965.1 Arthrobacter sp. SPT-J7 | reverse complement strand
CTCCTGGCAGGGGTGTTGGTGTTGGTGCTGTCCATTCCGCTGGTGACGATCCCCGCCGCATATGCGGCGGGGATCGCCCATCTGGAACGGCACCTTTCCGGCCGGGACGATTCCGTCAGAGGCCTGTGGGGCACGTTCAAGGCTGCCCTGCCAGGCAGCTGGAAGATTGGTATCACGACGGCGGCAGCCGCCGTCGTGATTGTCCTTAACCTTTTGCTCGCTTGGGTGGGGCAGCTGCCGGGCCGGGAAGTGGTGCTGCCGGCAACCCTGATCCTGGCTGCTGCGGCAGCCATCGTGGTCCTGCGCACTGCCGCCGCGTGGTCCGACTTCACCGGCTCCCGCGCCGACGCCCCCAGCGCCTGGCGATCCGCCCTCGAGACCGGCCAGGCCTTGTCCCTGAAGGACTGGACTGGGTCCCTCCTGCTGGCGGCCGCGCTCTTCGGGGCAGTGGTGTTCGTCTGGATGCTGGCGGCTTTGTTCGTGGTGGTTCCCGGTACCCTGATCCTCGCCGCCGCAGCAGTCAAACTGCGCTCCACCCGCTCCTGACATCAGGCGCCTCAGTACTGAGTTCCACCAGCGGCGGGCAACTCCCGCACGCTAATCCTGGTTCTGCCCGCCACTATTGTGAGTTGAGTCCGACGTGTCTTCCGACCGCCAGCGTTCCGAACAGTCCCTCCGCTCGGCGGAGAGCCAACCTCCTTGGTACCAGCCCCTCAAGCTTCGCAACTACCGGATCTTCCTGGCCCTCGTGTTTACCGGCAGTGTGGGGGTGTGGATGCAGCGGCTGGCCCAGGACTGGCTGGTGCTGCAGCTGACCGGCAGCCCGGCCGCCGTGGGTGTGGCGGTGGCACTGCAGTTCCTGCCGATGCTGATCGTGGGACCCCTCAGCGGCTTGCTCGTGGATATGTTTCCCAAACGCCGGATCATGATGGTTTGCCAGGCCGTCATTGCCCTCCTTGCCCTGGCCCTCGCCGTGTGGGTCGCGACTGGAACCGTCACCGTCTGGGCCGTTTACGCCAGTTGTGTGGCGCTTGGCGTGACGTCAGCCATCAACCAGCCTGCCAGCCAGGTGTTCGTCAACGAAGTAGTGGGCGACGCCGCCCTCAGGCCAGCGATCGGCATCAACAATGCCATCGGCCAGCTGGGTGCCATGGCAGGACCTGCGCTGGCTGGAATCGTCATTGCACACGTCGGATCGGCCGCAGCGTTTGCGGCGAACTCAGTGCTGTGCCTGCTGGTGCTTTGCCTGATCGCCGCTATCCGGCCGGCTGAGCTGCACCCGAGTATCCCGGCGGAGCGGGGAAAGGGCCAGCTCCTGGCGGGGTTCCGCTATGTCCGGGAACGGCCGTCGCTGCTGCTGATCATTGCCTTGGCCGGACTCCTGGGGATGTTCGGCATGAACGGGCCCGTGGTGCTGGCCGCCTTTGCCGAACGGGTGTGGCACAACGGTGTTGAAGGGTTCGGCCTGTTCAACACCGTCAGTGCCATCGGAGCCCTGGCCGGCGCCCTGTTGGCGGCCCGCCTGCGGAGCCTGGGCCGGAAGGGAATCGTGCTGGCGGCAGGCCTCTTCGGGCTCTCCCAGCTGGTGGCGGCCCTGATGCCCAACCTCATCCTTTTTATTGTCATGCTGGTGGTGGTGGGCCTGATGACGCTGCTGTTCCTGACCAGTGCCGCTACCGCCGTGCAGCTGGAGGCCGGCCCGGAGATCCGCGGCAGGGTGATGGCTTTGTACCTGCCGCTGCTGCTGGGCGGACACGCCCTGGGCGGCCTGCTGGCCGGCTGGCTGACCGAGCAGTTCGGCGTACGGATCGGATTAGTCACCACCGGTGCCCTGGGCATGCTGTCCGCAGCAGTGATCGGTGTGCTGCTCTGGCTGAACGCCCGCACCCTGCGGCGTACCTGACTCCTTAGGTCGCTCCCGCCGGCGTGAACGTCCAGGTTCCGGGGTGGATTCGGAAGACCATTGTTTCCCGACTCCCGGCCGGCCCGCCGCCGGGGCTTGTGCTGCCATCCGTGGCGCTGGCATGCGCGGAAGTTTCGACGGCGGCATCCGCCGTAGGTCCCTTGATCCCGTAGGTGCCGGCGGGCAGCCGGACAACCGCGGCAACACCGGCCGGGACCGTGCATTCCAGATGAACCAGGCCGCTGTCGCGGCGCCAGTTGACTGCCACGTCGCCGTTGCCTGCCGGAACGGTGCCGCGAGCATACTCCAACCGGCACAGAGGTGGTTCGATCAGGAGTTCACGGCCGCCGGCGGTGGCGTACCGGACGCCGAGCAAGTGCTCGAGGATCTCCTTGGCCACCGAGGCAGACCACGCGTGGGACTGGCTGTAATCGCTGCCTTCCGCAAGGTCCCAGGCTTCCCAGGTGAAGGTGGCGCCGCGCACGAGGAGGTTCGCCCAGCCGGGCTGGTCCTTTGTGGTGAGCAGGTCCAGGACAGCATCGGCGAGCCCTTGGGACAGCAGCGCCCGGACCAGCCGGTGCACGGTCAGGGGCCCCTGCTGCATGCCCATGCCGGCAATTCGCAGGGCGTCAGCCCTGGCGTGCTCCGTGCCGGTGATCCCCAGCGACAGCGGGAAGGAGGTGGCGTGCTGGGAGGCGTGGGAGCTGGGTGTCCCGTCGGCGTGGAGGCCGTCCACCATCACACTGTCCACGCGGAAGCGGGTACGGATGGCTCCTGCCAGGGTGCGGGCACGCCGGGCGTACTCGACGGCGGCGTCCTCCTGCCCGGCCAGGGCGCAGAGCCGGGAGGTTGAGATGAGGGCCGAGTAGGCCTGGGTGTTTACGGTGGTCTTGGCGGCGCAGGCCATGTCGTAGCCGAAGCGGCCCGGGGCAGGCCAGTCCACGATGCCGTGGAGGTAGGGGCCGGAGCCGCCACCAAGTCGGGTGACCAGTCCCGCCGTCGGGCCCTCCGCCGGGATATACCGCAAGGCGTACTCCGCCGTGTCACAGAGGAGCGGCAGCAGCTCCCGGACCAAAGCCAGGTCACCGGTGCGGCGGTGGTACTCCTCAACCCACTCCGGGACCATGAGGGAGAAGTCGGGAATGTCCCGTTTGCCGTCGCCGTTCGGGTACACGGCGTTGTAGCGGCCCTTGTCTGCTCCGTCGGTCCAGTAGCGGGCGGCCGACCAACCGAACTCCCGCAGCGCCTGGGCGGTGTAGGCGTGTTCGCCGAAGAGGGACATGGTGGCGTAGGAGATGTTGACGGCGTCGGCCAGGAACTGGCCTTTCTCACGGGTGGGCGTGTCCACGAACTGCTCCTGCACACCGTAGAGCGCCGAGTCCCGCAGCAGCCGGAACACGTCATTCAGCGTCGGATCGGAACTAGTGAAATTCGCCTCGCGGGGGTGCCGGCCGTGGACCAGCACGGCGCCGACCTTAGACAGGTCCGCGGCGTCCACTCCGGGCAGTTCCAGGTAGCGGAAGCCCAGGTGCACCGTGGCCCGGTACTGCTGCGGACCCGCGGTCTGGGTGTAGGGGAAGGCCATGTCGGTGTTCTGGCTGGCGGTTTTGCCCGCGTCCACCCTGCCGTCGGGGCCCAGGAGGTAACCGGCGCGTATCATTACCGTCTGGCCGGGGACGCCGTTGAGGAAGTCCACTTCGGGGCGGCCGGGGATGACCTGGCCAAAGTCCGCCACCAGCGTTCCGTCATCGGCGGTCAGGAACGCTTGCGGCGCCATGAACTCCTCCGCCAGCACCGTCCGCCGCGGATGCAGGGCCGGGAACTCGGGGCAAGGGTGGCTGCCGTAGCTCAGGGCGGGAGGCATCTGTTCGACGGCGGGCAGGGTGGCCGCGGCCAGTCCGTCCAGGTGCTCCACGGGGTCGCCTTCGTCATTGCGGTAACCCGACTGACGGTAGGGCGCCTCGGACGCCAGCCAATCCGGGCCGGACGAAAAAACCTCGTGCCGGCCGTCAGCATAGTCAACACTGAGGCGGACCAGGAGGCCTGGGAGGCCAGCGGCGCGGCCCTGCCCGGGTCCGTACCAGTGCAGCAGTGCTGTCAGCGGCACCTCGACGTCCTGCGGCCCTGCCGCGGTGCCTGCCGTGGTGTCCGAAAGTCCGGTGAGCAGTCCGGTGACGTCCGCGGCGTCGTAATACCCTTCGCCGGGGTAGCCGAAGGACGTGGTGCTGAGGCATTTGGTGCCGCCCAGTGAAAGCTGGGCGTGGTGGTTTGCCGCCATAAAGAGTCGGGCCCTGGACACGGCACCGGTAAGCCTGATGGTGCTGCTGAACAGCGTCCACTCATCCGGCTGGCGGTGTGCTGTGGTGCCGGCCCAGTGCGCGAGGTGGGTGCGGGCAAGGTCGGTGCCGGCGCCGAACTGCTGGTCGAGGAGCAGTTCGCCGGGGTTTCCGCCGGAGGTGTCCGAGACGTGGAGCGATAGAAATTCGGCTTGGCTGCGGGGCCCTTGGTGAAGGGCCAGCCGGCCCTGCCCGCCGGGAGCTGCGGGCTCCTTCCAGGCCAGGAGTTGCACACCGTCCACGGCCACGGTGATGGCCCTGCCGTCGTCCGTGACGTCCAGGTCCCGCCATTCCTTGGTGGACGGGCCTGTCCGGCCAGTGGCGAGGACCTCAGTGGCGGGAGCCGCTGCCACGGGAATCTCCCACCCGGCGGCCCGGCGAAGTACAACGTCGCCGGCCGCACTGAGTTCCAGCAGCAGCCCGGTACCGGGGCCGGAGCTCCGGACGATGACCCCGGCCATGCCCAACATTGGCCGGACGCGTGCCTGCAGCCGGAAAGCACCAAGCGGAGGGCCGGGGCTGGGAAGGA
>NZ_JBNHFF010000238.1:0-4799 GCF_059089965.1 Arthrobacter sp. SPT-J7 | reverse complement strand
GGAAGAACTCCTGCGTCCGGTACCCATTCTAATTTGGCAGACTGCCCCGGGGTGGCCCGAGCCGCGTGAAATCACTCACACCAGGATTCCACACGACTCTGGGGCCGCCTCAGTTATGGATGGCGGAGTAAAGGTTCAGGCTGGCGGAGAAAATTACCCACGAGAAATAGGGCAGCACCAGCAGCCCGGCGGCCGGGCTGACGGGGCCGAACCGCAGGATGAGGAGGACCAGGATAAAAGCCAATGCGCCGATCACCGCGAGGGCGATCCACAGAGCGGCTGCGCCGAGCATAGGGTACATGCCAAAGAAGGTTATGGGCCAGGCCAGGTTGAACACGAGCTGCAGAATATACGTGCGTGCCACCGGCCGGACCAGCGCTCCCCTCCGCCAGACAAGCCAGGCGGCCACGGCGATCCCCGCATACAGCGAAAGCCAGGCGACGCGGAACATCCATCCTGCCGGCATCCACGGGGCCTTGATCGAACCGGCAAACCAGCCGTTGGAATTAAGGATGATCGGGATGGAGGCGAGCATGCAGACGGCATACGAAAGGGCAAGGAAACCAAGCAGGGCAACAACTTGCCGGCCCGGGGAAGGGACCGGCCACGGGGCGGTTCCCGGCCCGGATTGTCCATCAGTAGTAGAGGGCACGGTTCAGCATCCCCAACACAGCCTCCAAGGTCAAAACCGATTAAGTGGATGGGTTGACCGATACGCCGGGTTCTGTGCTCCCGCCCCGTTGCCAGTGCGGGAGTAGCGGCCATCCATCTACGAACGCCGTTGCCGGCGCCCTCCAGCGGCCTACCCGGACACTCGGGCGAGCAGCCCTCAAGCGTGCCCTGTCTGGCCTTGCTCCGGGTGGGGTTTACCTAGCCTTCCCGGTCACCCGGGAAGCTGGTGGTCTCTTACACCACCGTTTCACCCTTACCTGTTTCGTGCCGCTTTCAAACCGGCGCGACCCAGGCGGTCTGTTTTCTGTGGCACTGGCCTGCGGGTTACCCCGAGTGGGCGTTACCCACCACCCTGCTCTGTGGAGCCCGGACGTTCCTCGAGCCACTTGCGTGACGCGCGGCCGCCTGGTCAACCCATCCAAATCCAGTCTACCGGCGCCGTGCCGCTTTCCCTCCGCCGGTAGGATCGGACGGTGCTGATTCTGCTTCCCCCTTCTGAAGGCAAGACACCCGCGGTCCGCGGATCCGCCGTCAACTGGCCCTCGCTGAGCTTCCCGCAGCTGAACTCCTGCCGGGCCAGGGTGCTGGACGCGCTGGGCACGGTGAGCGCGCACGAGGACGCCCTCGCTTTGCTGGGGGTCGGGGCGTCGCTGAAGGACGACGTCGACCGCAACACCCGGCTCCATGCTGAACCGGCGGCTCCGGCGCACCAGATTTATTCAGGGGTGCTTTACGACGCCCTAAGCTATAAGACACTTACTGCCGGCCAGCGCCGCAAGGCCGATGAGTCGGTCCTCGTCATTTCGGCGCTTTGGGGCGCCATCCGCTTCGGCGACAGTGTGCCTGCATACCGGCTGTCCATGGGAACGGCGCTGCCTGACGTCGGACGCCTCGCCGCATTCTGGAAACCGCAGCTCGCCGATGCCCTGCCCGGTGCCGTTTTCGGGCATCTCCTGGTGGACTGCCGGTCCAGCACCTATGCGGCAGCGTGGGCTCCGCCGGCCGCCCAAACAGTCAGCGTCAACGTCTTCACCGAGGTCAACGGGGTGCGGAAGATAGTCAGCCACTTTGCCAAGCACACCCGCGGCGAGCTGGCACGGCATCTCCTGGCCCGGCGGGGCAAGGCACCGGAGACGCCGGCGCAGCTACTGAAGGCCAGCCGCGAAAAGTGGGAGGCCGAACTTGTGGAGGGCTCAGCGCGGAAGCCGCACGCGCTGAACATCATCCTGCCGGGCTGATTCGCCTCGCCACTCCCCCAACTGAGTCGCAGTTAACGCTGTGAAACCGCCGTTGATGACGTAAATGCCAGCCAGTTGGGTCAGGCCCACTCTTCGGCGCGCACCAGGATCGCGCCGGAGTCCGGGCAGAACACAATGTCGTCAGCTGCCGCTGCCTTGATTTCGGCCAGGTCGCCGGGGCTCAACTTCATTCCCGACGCCTCGGACGTTCCGTGGAACAGCCTTGCGGCGCCCACTCCGCGCTTCGCCAGGGTCTTTTCGTACACGGCCAGCATTCCTGCATCGAGGGCGGCGGCAAACGCTGCACGCTGGCTGCGGAGCCCACTGCCTTCCGCCTCAACTTCGGTCAGGGCTGCGTCAAGCTCGGCCCGGATGCTGCCGAAGGATCCCTGGATGTCGTCCACGATCCCCTGCTGCTTAGCCTGCCTGGCCCGGAGCGAATCGAGCCGTTCCATGACCTCGAGCTCCACGTCCTCCAGGTCCGAGCGCCGCTTGTTCAAGGAAGCGATGTCCTTCTGCAAGGCGACCAGGTCCTTGGACAGTCCGGTTCCGCTGTTGAGCCTTGCCTCATCCCGTTCGATCCGGGAGGCAACCTGCTCCACGTCCGCCTCGGCCCGCTTCAGTTCGGCTTCGGCATCGTAAACGGCCACCTTCGCGGCGCCCAGCTCGCCGTTGGCGACGGAAAGGGCGGCTTCGAGATCCTTGATCCTGGGATCGTTCTCCAGCGAGCGGCGGCGGTTGGCGAGCGACTTCAGCCTGGCGTCCAGCCCCTGCAGCTCAAGCAACTTCAACTGTTCCGCCGGTGCTGCCTTCGCCACTGTTACCTCCGCTTAATTACTTCCGGCCGGAGCCGGGCACCTGAACGGCGCTTCCTAGACTCTAGCGCCTGGCCTGCTCCCCCGCCTCGAACGCTCGCCCGGGGACCCTCGCCCGCCAGGCTTACCCTGGAGTGAGGATGAAGTCCCAGGGATCACTGTTGGTGGTGCTGACCTGGATTTCGACGTCGTGTCCCTGGTCCGCGAGGACGTTCCCCAACGCTGCCGCGGCTGCCGGCAGCCATAGCCACTCGCTGGCAAAGTGTGATACGTCCACCAGGTAGGGCCGGCTGTTCAACGCCGCTTCCCGCGCCTCGGAGGCCGGGTGGTGGCGAAGGTCAGCGGTGACATAGACGTCAGCGTTGCTGGCGCGCACCTCATTGAACAACGAATCCCCGGCGCCGCCGCAGACTGCAACCCGCTGCACCAGGCTGTCCTTGTCTCCGGAGACGCGCACACCCCCCGCCACGGAAGGCAATATGCCGAAGACACGTGCTGCGAAATCACCCAGGGTCATGGCATCGGCCAAGTCACCGACGCGCCCGATCCCCTCTTCCGGGAGGCCATTCGCTGCCACAGTGAGCGGGACGACGTCCTGCAGGCCCAAGGCATCGGCGAGCACATCGGACACGCCACCGACGGCGGAATCGCCGTTGGTGTGCACCGTCAGGAGCGCGGTGCCCGACTCAATGAGCCGGTGGACGGCCCGGCCCTTGGGGGTGGTGGCGGCGACTGTGGTGACACCCTTGAGCAGCAGCGGATGATGGGTGATCAGGAGTTCCGCACCCCATTCCACCGCCTCCTCAATGACTTCAAGCGTGGGGTCCACCGCAAACATCACCCGGGTCACGGCGGCGGACGGGTGCCCCGCTACCAGCCCAACCTCGTCCCAGTGCTCCGCCAGGGACTCAGGCCACAGTTCCTCTACAGCCAGTAGCAGCTCACCCAGGGTGGGAGCCTGCGGCTGGCCGGCCGCTGCCTCCGCGCCGGAAGGTGCGTCGCCGTCGTGATTTTCCTGGCCGGTAACGTCAGTGTCCACAGGTTCCATAATCTTAGTTTTACCCCATCACCCCGCCCGGACCGCATGTTTGAAGCGGCGCTGCACAACCGCCGGGGAATCATCCGGCGCCGCAAACCATTGAAGAGGTCATGAAAAGTTTTGTTTTGGGCGGAGGCTGCTTCTGGTGCCTCGACGCCGTCTACCAGAAGACCAAGGGCGTCACCTCAGTGGTGTCCGGCTACACGGGGGGCCACGATCCCCACCCGGACTACTACTCGGTCTGCAACGGCACCACCGGCCATGCCGAAGTGGTGGCCGTGACCTTCGACGAGGACGTGATTCCGGCCGAGGTCATCCTGGACATGTTCTTCGCCCTGCATGATCCCACAACGCTCAACCGGCAGGGGTACGACGTCGGCACCCAGTACCGCTCGTCCATGTTCTACGAGACCACCGAAGAGAAGATCCTCTTCGAGGAAGCCATCGAGCGGAACCAGGCATTGTGGGCGAACCCCATCGTCACCGAGGTCAGCAGGCTCCCCCGGTTTTACGTTGCCGAAGAGTTCCACCAGAACTACTATGCCAAGCATCCGGAGCAGGGATATTGCCAGGTGATCATCAACCCCAAGCTCGCCAAGGCCAGGAAATATTACTCTGCATGGCTTAACGCTTAGCGGGTGTTACGCGGCCTCGTTAGGCTGACCTCAGTATTCACCCCTCACAAGATAGGCGTATGTACATGGCACGGATTTATGACGATGTAACACAGCTGGTCGGCGGCACGCCGCTGGTCAAGCTCAACCGGCTCAGCGAGGGGCTGGAAGCCACTGTCGCCGTCAAGCTCGAGTTCTACAATCCTGCCAACAGCGTCAAGGACCGGATTGGCGTGGCCATCGTTGACGCCGCGGAAAAGTCCGGTGCCCTGAAGCCCGGCGGAACCATTGTTGAAGGCACCTCCGGCAACACCGGCATCGCCCTGGCCATGGTGGGCGCTGCCCGCGGCTACAAAGTCATCCTGACCATGCCGGAGACCATGTCTACCGAGCGCAGGGTCATGCTGCGCGCCTTTGGTGC
>NZ_JBNHFF010000237.1:0-4848 GCF_059089965.1 Arthrobacter sp. SPT-J7 | reverse complement strand
GGCCACGAGGGCTGACACAATTTCATCACCAGGCAGGCCGCCGTCGCGGTAGGTGAACTGCCCGGATGCTTCCTCCCCTGCAGCCCGCGGAGTGATGACGAAGGGCGGGTTGGAGACCACCAGGCCGAATTCTTCACCGGCAACGGGCTCCAGGAGCGAGCCAAGGCGCAGGCTCACCCGGTCCTCCAGCCGGGCCGGGTCCACGGACAGCGCCTCGGCGTTAAGCAGTATGTTGAACCGTGTAAAGGCCAGGGCCCGTTCCGAAATGTCCGTGGCTGTAACGTGCTCGCAGTGGTGCAGCAGGTGGAATGCCTGGATGCCGCACCCCGTTCCCAAGTCCAGTGCCCGCTTGGTATGGCGACGGAAGGTTGCCTGCACCAGGGTGGTGGAGGCCTGGCCAATGCCCAGGACGTGGTCGTGCCGGAGTACCCCCTCCTGCTGATGCGCTGCAAGGTCGCTGGCCACCCACAGTTCGGCGCCGCCGCTGCCGTCTTCATTTGCATCCCAGCCGTAGGGCCGCAGATCTGCTTTTGCTGCAACGAGGGAACCGTCGGAAACAGGCTCCACCAGCCCCAGCTTCTGCAGGCCCCCGGCACGGATGCCCGGCAGGGCGGCGTCGAGCGTTTCACTGTGCTGCGGCTCGGCAAGCAGCCAGAGGCGGACGACGGCGGCGAGCGGCTTCGCACCGTCGTCCCGCCGCTCCGCGCGTTCTGCAGCCAGCAGGGCGGGGATGATCTGGTCACGGTTCAATGCGTTGTAGGCCGACCCGCCCAGGAGCCCGGCGACGCCGTCGAGCGAGTAATCCACTTGGCGAAGGTCCGCGGCAAGTGCCGCGAGGAGCTCGGGGAGGTCGCTGCGTGGAGCGTCAGGGATTTTGCCGGCGGTGAACTCGTATGGGGATTTGGGCACCGCTCAAGTTTAGTCCGGTGCCGGCTTCGGAAACCGGCGTAGGCCCTGGAGGGGGTAGCGTGGAGCTATGCCGAAACCGCCCTCCTTTTTTTCGCGCGCCCGGAAACAACCAGCAAATCCGCGGCGCTTCCGCCTTTCTGCCTGGGCACTGGCGGGTATGGCAGCCGCGTCCCTGGCGGGGTGTTCGCCCGTAATCTCGATCGAGAACGCGGACGTTCCTGGGTGGCGCGCAACTGCACTGCCAACCGCCCCCGGCACGCTGATAGAAGACGCCGGCAAGATCCTCAACGGCGACCGCATCATCCAGGAGGCGGGCAACGTCCCTGCCGGCCAATACACCCTGACGGCGACCTGCGAAGGCGGAGGTAAGGCCTTTTTTGCCGTGTCATTGAACGGGGAAGCTGTGGTGGACGCCGGAGCGGCGTGCAATGGCAGCAGGGAAATCACCAGGATCACCTTGCCGCGGTCCGGGACGCTGGAAATCAGCACCTCCAGCGTGGACGCACCCCTGATCTACGCCTATCATCTGACGCCCACTGAATAGGTATGGCCCGCAGGGGCGCGCTGGCCTAGAGTCTGACTATGCCCAGCGTGCGGATGCCCTCCGCGCCTTCTTCAGGGCGGACAGCCCGGGCGCCGCTGATGCGGAACCCAGTGGCCGCCGTCGTCATCGGCCTTGTGCTGGCGGCAGGGCCAGCGCTCAGCGGCTGTGAATACACGTACGACGACGGCCGGACCTGGGGCAACGCTGCCGAGGCTGCCGAGACGGTGGCGCCGGCGCCCGTATTTACCCGCGATCCGATGCGACGCGAGCCCGTCAGTGAGGCCGAGCTTGAGGCGTGGGTGGCCCGGACCCTGCCCGATACCGGGCACCCGGTGGTCCATGCCTCATCCGGACTGCTGGCCATGGGCGAAGCGCGGACCGAAAGCACCGCCGTTATGGAAACCGGCACCTACGCGCTGGCCATCACATGCCGGAGCCAGCGGCGGGTGACCTTCACAGTCCGGAGCGATTCGCTCACCTTGGTTGAGCTGGGTTTGCGATGCGGGGTCAACCGTGAAAACGTCATCTATCTCTCTACCGAGACTTCCTTGAGCATCACAGTGAAGGCCAGGACTGCTGCCAACTATGCCTATCGTCTCCGGCGGCTGTGACTATTTCCGGCTTCGGGCGCCGTCCTTGCGACCGGAATCGGCAGCCCTCGCAGCAGCTACCGTCAAGCCGCGCAGCCTTCAGGGCATCTCAGGGTTTCCGGGCTGGAGGCGCACACGGCACAGTAAAGGGTGAGCGTGCGGCAGCTGGGGTCGGAGCAGTTCTCGAACTTGCTGGTTGGCGCCGCGCAGCGGGTGCATTGTCCGATGGTTTTGGCATCCTCGCTGAACTCGAGATGCATGCGCTTGTCGAACACGTACAGCGAGCCTTCCCACAGGCCCTGGTCCTTGAACGTTTCACCGTACCGGACGATGCCGCCGTCCAGCTGGTACACCTCTTTGAAGCCACGGTTAACCATCAAGCTGGAAAGCACCTCGCAGCGGATGCCGCCGGTGCAGTAGGTGACCACGGGTTTGTCCTTGAGGGAGTCGTACTTGCCGGACTCAAGCTCCTTGATGAAGTCGTGGGTGGTGGCAACGTCGGGGACGATGGCGTCCTTGAACCGGCCGATCTGGGCCTCGAAGGCGTTCCTGCCATCAAAAAAGACGACTTCTTCGCCGCCCTGTTTCTTGGCGTCCACCAATTCGTGCAGTTCTTCGGGCTTGAGGTGGGTGCCGCCGCCCACCACGCCGTTAGCATCCACCTTGAGTTCGCCGGGCGCGCCGAAGGACACAATCTCATCGCGCACCTTGACGCTGAGCCGCGGGAAGTCCTCGGCGCCGCCGTCGGACCACTTGACGTCGATCCCATGGAACCCCTTGTACTCACGGGTGGTCTTGACGTACTGCTTGACGGCGCCGATTTCGCCGCCCACTGTGGCGTTGATGCCGTCCTTGGAGATCAGGATGCGGCCGGTGAGTCCCAGCTTCTCGCACAGGGCACGCTGCCAAAGGCGCACCGCATCAGGATCTGCGATGGGGGTAAAGCCGTAAAAGAGCACAATTCGGTTCAAAGCCACGTATTTAAAGGTACCGGCTTCAATTCCGGAAGCCTGCCTTCCTGCCCCTGCAGCCCTCCGCCATCCGCCATCCGCCATCCGGCGCATCACAATTGCGTAAGCACCGGGGCTTTAGCCGCGCCAACCCCTGTTGCTTGTGTCCGGGCTGGAATAGTCTCATCCCATGAGCCCGGAAACCATGGTTAACGACATCACTGGCCTTCTTGAAGTATGGGTGGCCGGCTGGGCAGGCTGTCGCGGGTACCGGACATCCTCCGAAGGCCGCTTCCCCGCCGCCCTCCGGGCTGATACCACCGGGGAATGGGAGTTCTTCGCGTCCGAGCCTACGGACGAGGAGTTTGCCGCTTTGGCGGCAAAGACGGCGGAAGTACCGGCGAGGGTGCTGACGATCCTGACGAACGACCTCGCCCGGTATTCGGCCCTGGCCCGCCAGCATGGGCTTAACGTCACCTCAGACTCCCAGGCCATGATGATTGTGGACATGGAAACCCAGGACGCTGAGGACCCCTGGCTTTCGGACGATGAACTGGCGCTGACAACCTCCTCACAGGACGGCGTGCACTATGCGGTTGTCCGGTCGGGGGAGGCTGTGGCTGCCAGTGGCCGCGTTTTTGTGGTGGGCGAAACAGCAGTGTTCGACAAAATCATCACCGAACCGGCTTTCCAGCGTCGTGGCCTGGGCAGTTTCATCATGCGGGCACTGGCGGCGCAGGCTTTTGAGCATGACGTCCACAGCGGCCTGCTGCTGGCATCCCTGGACGGCCAGAAGCTTTATTCCCACCTGGGCTGGACCACCGTCTCAAGCGTGCTGATGCTTTCGGCATCCCACGATGGATCTGATTTGTCCCTGAGCTAGCCTGACGTCCCGGGACTTGCCCGGGTTACCCCGAGGGCGAACCGGGCCTGCCAGCCTGTTGCAGGGTGAAAGAATATCGGGGTGAACCCCCATGACTCTCTGATTTCCTTGCTGGGCCGCGGCCCGGACCCGGAACAGCTGCGTCATGTCCGCACCATCCCTGCCCGCGAGGCGGTTCATGAGCCATGGCCCGATTGGGTTCACCCCGATCTTGTGGCCGCCTATGGCTCTCTCGGCGTCCACGAGCCCTACCGCCACCAAGTTGAAGCGGCCAACATGGCTCACGGCGGGGAGCACGTTGTGGTTGCCACCGGCACCGCCTCCGGGAAGTCGCTCGCCTATCAGCTGCCAGCACTGGACGCCATCCATCGCTCTGAGCTTCGGGTTGTTGCAGATCCCGGAAAGATCCACGACGACGGCGCGGTCACCCTGTACCTGTCCCCCACCAAGGCCCTCGCGGCCGACCAGCTAAACGCCATCAGGGCCCTCAAACTGCCTACCGTCCGGGCGGAAACCTACGACGGCGACACCGACCCGGCGTCCCGCCGGTGGATCCGCGATCACGCCAATTTCATCCTGGCGAACCCGGACATGCTGCACTTTGGCATCCTTCCCAACCACGCCTGGTGGGCAGGATTTTTCCGCCGCCTCCGCTACGTGATCATCGATGAAGCGCACAGCTACCGGGGTGTTTTCGGCTCGCATGTAGCGAACCTGATGCGGCGCCTGCGCCGGATCTGCGCGTACTACGGTGCCGGCTCGGCTTTCCCCGAGCCTGTCTTCATTGCGGCCTCAGCAACCGCTTCCGACCCCGAGGTCTCCTTCGCCCGCCTGATCGGGGCCCCCGTCAAGGCGGTGTCGGAGGATGGCTCACCGCATGGTGCCACTACGGTGGCGTTCTGGGAACCTGCCCTGACCGAACTCAAGGGTGTGTACGGCGCGAGGGAGTGGCGCAGCGCTGTCGCGGAAACC
>NZ_JBNHFF010000236.1:0-4860 GCF_059089965.1 Arthrobacter sp. SPT-J7 | reverse complement strand
GACGTCGATGCGCGGGTAATCACTCTTCAGCTGGGCGGCGAGGGAGCGAACCTGCGCGAGCTCGGAGAAGTCGCTGACGAAGTAGTCGGCATTCAGCTCTTTGCCAATGGCGCGGGTCTTCTCTTCGGAACGGCCGACGACGACCACCTGCTCCCCCGCCTTAACCAGCGTCCGCGCCGCTGCTGCCCCAATGCCGTCGCTGGCGCCGGTTATCACGATGGTGCGAGGAGTCAAGGAGTGTCCTTCAGTTCGGGGAAGATAGGCCGCTCCATAAAAGAGGAGTTGCCTTTGCACAACGCCGGCCGGCATCGAAGTGTTCCCCGCCACCCATCCAAACCGGGGGTGATCCAAACCACATATCGCCGCCGAGGCCCCCTCACTGGCCCTTTCCGGAACCGCCACGGCCACCTGGGTTTGTGCACTAGACGTTTTCGGGAACCGGCCCCGGATCTGTACCACAAAGCCTGCCCGGCATATCCTGCTCAGACCGGATGCAAACTGAGGGAGGGAACCATCATGGAGATGCCGAAAGCTGCGGACGGTGACAAGGAGCGGTTCAGGAACCTGGTCCCGGACCTTCCGGATGTCGTGGTCAAGCCGATGTTCGGGAACCTGGGCGCATTCGTGAACGGCAACATGTTCGCCGGGCTCTTCGGCTCGACCATCGGCATCAAACTTTCCGCTGAGGACCGCGTCCTGCTCGAGTCTTCAGAGCGGACCCTTCCGTTCAGGCCGGCCGACCGCCCGATGGGTGACTACACCGGGTTGCCGGAAATGTGGAACGAGGAGGGCGACGGCGACGACGCCCGTGCCAGGGCGTGGATTGGAAAGGCCTACGCCTACGTGGCCGGCTTGCCGCCGAAGGAGCGGAAACCTTCCAAAACCGGGACTTGAGGCACCGAGTCTTCCGCAGACGGCTGCGGGGGCTTGTTCTACCTGGTGCTAGTGTGGCTTCTGTCGCCTCCTGCGACTCTGAAATATTCTGTGGGGGAATTCCATGACTTCTGACGTGACGACGCAGCCGTGCCAGGCAGCTCCGCAGCAGCCGCCTGAGTCCAGGCCCTACCCACCCCTCAGCATTCTCTAGCGCACCGCCGCCGGCGCCCCCGAAGGCAGCCGCAGCAAGACAACCCAATTTTCTGCCGCACACAGGTGGAGACTTCCTCAGCGCAGGCTCCGTCCGGACACAGACCCATCTGTGGTGTGCCTTTCCCCGAAAGCAACCATGCGTCTACACCTCCGTCCTGTTCTCCTGTGCGCAGCACTACTCCTCTCTTCGGCCCTGGTACCTTCCAACGCTGGCCCGGCATCCGCTGCCACCGACGTTCCGCCCGACACCGTACCGGTTACCGAGGTACCTGGGACACCGCGCTCAGTCCACGTTTCAGAAGGCGGGACCGTAGAGTCAGGCAACCTTGCACCGGAATCCCTCCAGCAGCAATCGGTCGCCGGACTTGCCCGCCGGGGGGACATCAAGATCACGCTGGTAACCGTACAGCTGGCCGACACCACTGCGTCCCAGGTCAACTCGATCTCCATCGAGGCCGCCAAGAGCAGCGTCACAGCCACCAGTAACTACTGGAAAGCGATGTCAAACAACCGGTTGTCCATGTCCGTTGAATCAGTCCGTGCAGGTTTCCGTTCCTCAGCAACCTCGGGGCAGACCTACTTTGATATTTCCGCCACAGTGGCACGGGAAATCGGCTGGGTGAACCGCCCCTACACGGCCCTGGTCGTGTTCGTACCCACCGCCTCACTCTGGGGCGGGGCTCTCGGATTCGGCGCGAGCAGCGGCGACGCTGGCGGGCGGATCCTGATGCCCATGCCCAGCAAGTTCTCCAACAATGTCATGGCCCACGAATTCGGGCACGTCTTGGGCCTCATGCACGCAGACAGCCTTCAGTGCGGCAGCGGGATCCCTGACGTCGGCCCCAACGGCTCAGGCGGGTTCGCGGATCCCTCCTGCTCCCTCCGCGAATACGGAGACACCACCGACATCATGGGCGCAGCTCAGTACGCGATGCCGGCGCTCAGCTCCAGCTTCTGGGACCGCTGGGGGTACGGCCGTGGCGATGAGGTCCTCGATCTTGGCATTGCAAGCGGAAGCACGCGCCACACCCTCAAGGCGTGGGCCGGGACTGAAGCGCAGCGCGCCGTGAAGTTCACCGACCCTAAAAGCGGGGAGACGTACTACATCGAGCTTCGGCTGCCGGTCGGCTATGACGCCAGCACTGCAGTCAATGGAAACCGCGGCGTGAAGATCCTTCAGTCCGGAGGCTCCTCGGCTGCCAGCTCCGTGGTCCTGATGCCCTCCACCAAGCCCTTCACCGGTTACTACGCAGCCAACCACACTTGGCAGGCGGGCCAGACCTTCACCACCCATGCCGGCACGAAGGTCACCGTGGATTACATCAACGACTCCTCCGCCGGTGTCACGATCAACACAGGCCTGCCCTTCAATGACATCGGCGATTCAGGCTTCCAGTCCGACATCAAGTGGATGCACGAGCGCGGGCTCAGCACCGGTTGGGCGGACGGCACGTACCGTCCCTATGAATCCATGACCCGCGAAGCGATGGCAGCGTTCATGTACCGCTTTGCCGGCAGCCCTGCCTACAGCCCGCCGTCCCAGTCACCCTTTTCCGACGTTCCGCCGGGCCATCCGTTCTACAAGCACATTTCATGGATGGATGCCACGGAACTTGCCACGGGCTGGGCCGACGGCTCGTACCGTCCCGGTGAATCCATATCGCGAGAAGCCATGGCGGCGTTCCTCAACCGGTACGCCGGCAAACACTGCAATGTGGCTGCCGCCGGCGCCGCGGCACCAGCGGTATCACCCTTCAAAGACATGACACCCTCGTCCGCCTTCTACCAGGAAATCTCTTGGATGAACGTTGCCGGCATCTCCACCGGCTGGGCAGACGGCACCTACCGCCCGGCGGGAGACGTTACCCGTGAAGCCATGGCCGCCTTCATCCACCGCTCGGACTCCTACCTCGCAGCTCATGGTGGTTGCCGCCCTTAAGGCGTTTTTGATGCCATACTGCCCTCGGCTTCCGCCCCAACATGATCGTGACGGATGCATAGGATCTCTTGTCATGTAGTTAACCGGCCATTCACGTCGCTCTTGGCAGCCGTCCAACCGGCCTCCATACCGTCGAGGGCATGGACAACATCTCACGCAGATCCTTGATTTCAGCCGGCCTCGGGGCAGGCCTTGTCGCCGCACTGCCGGGTGCCGCCGTAGCCACCTCCATCGCGGACGACGCCGGGCTCCGCACCAATCCGTTCCTGCTGGGTATCGCCTCCGGCGAGCCGTGGCCGGACGGCTTCGTCCTCTGGACCCGCCTGGCGCTGGATCCCCTGGCCGAGGACGGGCTGGGCGGCATGCCCGCCCGCCGGGTCCCTGTCGCCTGGGAAGTCGCGGAGGACTCCACCATGCGCAAGGTAGTAGCCCGCGGCGTCGAACACGCAAGGATCGAAACCGCGCACTCCGTCCACGTGGAGCTGAAGGGCCTCAAGCCGAACCGCGAATACTTCTACCGGTTCCGCAGCGGCCGCCACATCAGTCCGGTGGGGCGCACGCTCACTGCGCCGGCGCAGCACGAGACGCCGGCCGCGCTGGCCATGGCATTCGCCAGCTGCTCCCAGTACGAGCACGGCTACTTCACCGCCTACAGCCGCCTGGCCCAGGACCACCCGGACCTGGTCCTGCACCTGGGCGACTACCTCTACGAATACAAGAAGGACAGCTACGTGATCGGCGGCGGCAACCCGCGCGACCACCAGGGCCCGGAGACCACCACGCTGCAGGGCTACCGGCAGCGGCACGCCCAATACAAGTCCGACGCCGATCTCCAGGCGGCGCACGCGATCGCGCCGTGGCTGGTGGTGTGGGATGACCATGAGGTGGATAACAACTGGGCGGACGAGGTCCCGGAGAACCGCGACGCCGGCCAGCTCAACGACAGCACGGAGCGCTTCCGCCAGCGCCGGGCGGCTGCGTTCCAGGCGTACTACGAGAACATGCCGCTGCGTGCATCTTCAGTGCCCGCCGGTTTCGACATGAAGATCTACCGCACCATCCAGTGGGGCCAGCTGGCCAACTTCCACATGATGGACACCCGGCAGTACCGTGACGACCAGCTGGCCGGCGACGGCTGGAAAAAGAATGTTGCCGGGCGCCTCGCCGAAAACCGCACCATCACCGGCACCGGGCAGGAGAAGTGGCTGCTGGACGGATTCAAGAACTCCACCCAGCGCTGGGACATCCTGGGCCAGCAGGTGTTCTTCGCCGAGCGGGACCGCGCCCAGGCCCTGGACGTCGACGACGTCTCGATGGACGGCTGGGACGGGTACGCCGCCTCCCGCCGCCGCATCACCCAGGGCTGGCTGGACGCGAAGGTGCGCAACGCCGTCGTCCTTACCGGCGACGTGCACCGCAACTGGGCGAACGACCTCAAGGTGGACTACAAGGATCCCGCCTCGCCGGTAGTCGGTTCGGAGCTGGTGTGCACGTCCATCACGTCCACCGGCAACGGCTCCGGCTCCACCACTGACCCGGTGATGGCGTGGAACCCGCACCTGAAGTTCTACAACGATTCGCGCGGGTACGTAAACACACGGATCACCAAGGATGCGATGACCGCGGACTTCCGGGTGCTGGACTACGTCACGACGCCGGGATCCCCGGTCAGGACCCTCGCATCGTTCCAGATCCAGGACGGTGTACCCGGCCTTCAGGCGTAACCGGCCCCGGGAAAAACCGGCCCAGCCCTTAAGCACGTAGCGGCCGGGGCCCGTCGGGGGCTGAAAAACACCACGCGCGCACCGGGTGGGGGGACACGAACCCCCCCC
>NZ_JBNHFF010000235.1:0-4906 GCF_059089965.1 Arthrobacter sp. SPT-J7 | reverse complement strand
CCGCGGGGGGGGGGGGGGGGGGGGGGGGGGCCCCCTGAGGCTGGAGGGCAATGTCGACGGCGGCTGGCGGGGCCGAAGACGTTTGAATCTGACGGTCGGTGTGGGCGTCGTCGAGGCCGACACCGGGCGAACAACCCGCGAGGAAGGCCGCCAGGGCGACGAGCCAGGCGAGAAGACGGGTACGGGCACCGATCATGATCGGTCAAGTTTAGCGCGGCGCGGCCCCGGCAGGGAGGGCTACTTGCCGGGCCGCCGACGGCGCCTATCCGGCAGGGGCGGTGCGGTCCCGCAAGCAGGAGGAGACCCTTTGCAGTGCCGTGACGGCGTCGTGGGCTGACTGTGGTGCTCAGAATGCGTAGCGGATCCGGCAGTAAGGCACGATCTGCTCCATGAGCGCCGTCAGCTGCCGCACGTAGCGGCCCTTGGTCCCTGAACGGTAGCGGACGTTGGTGAAACCGTTGGAGGAGACCTTCGATTCCTGCAGGTCCGGACGCCACAGCACTTTCTCGGCCTGCGGATGCCAACCCAGGTTGACCTCGTGGAGCCGCTCGTTGTGGGTCAGGAAGATGATTTCCGCCGCGAGCTGGGCTTTTGCGGCATCTGTCAGGGTGGCATCGAGCTCCCGCAGCAGTTCCTCCCAATCGCTGAGCCAGGTGTCGGTAATGATGACGGGGGAGAAGTTGACGTGCACCTCGTATCCAGCATCAACGAAGTCGTTGATTGCCGCCATGCGTTCAGCCACTGGCGAGGTCCGGACGTCAACCGACTTGGCCAGGTCCGCGGGCATGAGGGAGAAGCGGACCCTGGTGTGGCCGCCGTGGTCCCAGCCAAGCATCGCCGGGTTCACGTACTTGGTGGCAAAGGACAGCTTGGCTGTAGGCAAGTCGCGGAAAAGCCTGACGAGATCCTCCACGTTGTCGCTGATGAGCGCATCGACGGAGCAGTCGCTGTTTTCACCGATGTCGTAGACCCAGAGCTCCGGGTCGCACTGGTTGGGCTCCAGCTTCATGCCCTGCCGGGTGGCGTGCCGCTCAAGCGCGCCGGCAATCTGCTCGATATTCGCAAACACGGTCACCGGGTTGCTGTACCCCTTGTGCCGGGGCACGTAGCAGTAGGCGCATGCCATGGCGCAACCGTTCGCGCTGGAGGGGGCTATGAAATCCGCGGAACGGCCGTTCGGCTTGACGCTCAGCGCCTTCTTGACGCCGAGGACCAGCGCCTCCGTCTTGATCCTGGACCAGCGCGGCACGTTGGTTTCATCGCCGTGCACCTCCGGGATGTTCCAGTGGTTGTCCACCAGCACAACGTCGGCGTCCGGCCAGCGTTCGACGATTTCCTTGCCCCGGGGCAGCTCCAGGGCAGCAGGCTGCGCATAGATACGGCGGATCTGCAGCAGCCGGTTGAATTCCATGACTCCATTGTCCCAAGACGCCCAAAAAGTTGCGGCTGGTTAAGCCCACGGCATCTTATGCTGGCGGCGAACCGCTACCTCCCTGAGTCCCCGGTTGAGCTTTCAGTCCCGCAAATTCTTCGGTGCTCAACGTCCGCTACTCGGCTGAGGGCCGCTTGCGTTGCTGCTTGGTTGTTGATCGCAGTTTTTTGGCGACAAGGCGGCGGCGGTTCGAGCCGCGGGTGGGTTTGGTTGCCCGGCGGCCAGGCGCAACCGGAGCAAGGCCCTTGGCCACGAGGTCGGCAAGCTTGGCCAGGGCCAGCCCTCGATTGCGCAGCTGCGAGCGCCGCTCGGAAGCGGTCACTGTGATCGCCCCTCCGATGAGGCGTGGCTCGAGACGCGTGAGCAGCATCAGCCGTTGGCTCTCCGAAACCGCCAATGACTCGCGGACGTTCCACGAGAGTTCGACCCGGCTGTCCGAAGTATTAACGTGTTGACCGCCTGCCCCGGACGAGCGCGAAAACCGCCAGTCCAGTTCCGACGCGGGAATCGTCAGCCCGGGCACCACCTCCAGATCCATGGAATCAGCGTCGCATGGTGTGGCACCTTCAAGAAACGGTGACAGTCAGGGGCGGGAGCGCCAGCCGGTAGGTCCGGTCCTGCTGTTCGTCCGAGTAGTCCAGCTCCAGCTCCGGGGAATCACGTGGTGCCAGGTAGCTGATCAGTAGGTGCTCGGAGCTGTGCGGTGCTAACGGGCCGGGGTCGCGGTCAGAATCCCGCGGAGTAATTGTCACCGCCGATGAACCCAGCCTCAACCGGAGCTGGCCCGGACTGAAAAGCACCGGCGCCGCCCCGGCATTCTGAAGTTGCACTTCGAGCAGCACGACGTCGGCCCAAGTGAGGTTGAGCGGTTCCGGCCCCGCCGCATCTCCCAACGTCCGGCCGTTGTGACCATGTGCGTCGGGGCTGGTCTGTTCCGTCGTGCTGACACGCCGGATTTGCGTGCCTCCGGTGCCCCTGCCGGACTTTAGGTGCGAAGCAGCAGCCGCCAGGGTGGTGAAAGCTGGTTGTCCTTGGTCATCGAGCCGGGCAAGGCGTCCGGCTCGAACAATTGCCAGGGATCCAAATGCCGTGGCCACGCTCGTGGCTATGTTCTCCCGGCTCCTCCCGGCAAGTCCATAGGTACCGCCGGCCAGCAGCAGGAAAGCGCCGCCACTCAGCACTAATCCGAACTGACGGCGACTTAGGTTTCGATTGGTGGATGTGCTTGGTTGAGGATGCATGGCGCCTCCTATGTCGTTACGGAACATCGTGCCCCTTCCGCCACCTGCTTGCCCTGAACTTCGTTGGTGCACAACGTGTGCCCCAACGTCTGGCAAGCATGACCCGCGCCGCTTGTGAAATTCTTGGCGCGCGGCAAAAGCCACTGGTGCAACCGGTGCCCTGGCTGCCACTCTGGGCATTTTCGGTTTCAGTTCGCGCAGCTAGAGCCCGCGAGTGGCGGCACCGGCCAAGTGTCGGTTCCGCGCCTCGATGAGTTTCTGCAGGTAGCGGGCCAGGACCAGTCTTTCGACAAGGCGACCTATGAGCCCGAAAGGAGCCTCGAACTCGATCCGGTCCACCATGGTGGTCCCGGCAGGATCCTCCCTGAATTCGTGCACGTGCCGGAACCGCCGAAACGGTCCGCGAACCTGTTCATCGACAAAATAGTCAGGTGACTGCAGCTCGGTGATCCGGCTCGTCATCCGTAGCGGAAGGCCGAAATGCCATGCCCGCCACGTTACTTCCTCGCCCACAGCGAGAAGTCCGCTGGTCACACCCGCGATCGCTTCCTCGCGGGATGTGGCCATTGATGCCTTGTGTGCGTCGACGCTCCGGGCGAGGTCAAACAGCTCCAGTCGGGGCATGCTTGTCCGCGTTGTGCACTCAAAGTGAACGGCCATTGTCCGAGTATTCCAGTTCTTCCCTGCCCGGACGGACATGGTGCCGCAGGCAAACGCCACACCGCCCGGCACCGAGACCGCACAGTCCCACCCGTGCTGCGGTTCTGCAGCGGAGGCGCGGACGGTAGACTTGGATGGGCCGTTCTCCGGCCATTGCCGCCCACGCCCACCACAGACGCTCTGGGCTGCGGCTTATCCCTCTGTGAAAGGCTTTACCTGCTGTGATTACTGTCCAGGATCTTGAACTGCGCGCCGGCGCCCGGCTCCTGATGGACCAGGTGAGCTTCCGCATCGACAAGGGAGACAAGATCGGCCTGGTGGGCCGCAACGGCGCCGGGAAGACCACGCTGACCCGGGTTCTCGCCGGGGAGGGGCTCCCTGCTGCGGGCAAAGTCACACGCACCGGTGAGATTGGCTACCTGCCCCAGGATCCCCGCACACCCGACATGGAGCAGCTCGCGCGGGACCGGATCCTGTCCGTCCGCGGTTTGGACATTGCCGTCGGCAAGCTGCGCCTGGCCCATGAAGAGATGGCCAGCGAAGACGCGGCAGTGCAGCGCAAGGCGATGAACCGCTACGACCGGCTCGAATCCGAGTTCCTCGCGGCGGGCGGTTATGCGGCCGAAGCCGAGGCGGCGGCAATCTGCTCCAACCTTGCGCTGCCGGACCGTCTGCTGAACCAGCCGCTCAAGACCCTCTCCGGTGGGCAGCGGCGCCGCGTGGAACTGGCCCGCATTCTCTATTCAGATGCCGAGACCATGCTCCTCGATGAGCCCACCAACCACCTTGACGCCGATTCCATCGCCTGGCTTCGCGACTTCCTGAAAAACCACCAGGGCGGACTGATCGTGATCAGCCACGACACCGAGCTGCTCGAAGCCACCGTCAACAAGGTCTTCCTGCTCGACGCAAACCGCGCGCAGATCGACTTTTACAACATGGACTGGAAGCGGTACCTCACCCAGCGTGAAACTGACGAACGTGCCCGCAAGCGCGAACGTGCCAACGCCGAAAAGAAGGCCCAGGTCCTCTTCGACCAGGCCAACAAGATGCGTGCCAAGGCCACCAAGGCCGTCGCAGCGCAGAACATGGCCAAGCGCGCCGAGCGCCTGCTGAGCGGACTGGAGGCCGTCCGCGAGCAGGACCGCGTGGCAGCTTTGCGCTTCCCGGACCCGTCGCCCTGCGGCAGGACTCCGCTGACGGCCGAAGGCCTCAGCAAGTCTTACGGTTCACTGGAGATCTTCACCGACGTGGACCTGGCGATAGACCGCGGCTCCAAGGTTGTTATCCTCGGCCTCAACGGTGCCGGCAAGACCACGCTCCTGCGCATGCTGGCCGGCGTGGACAAGCCCGATACCGGTGACGTAATCGCCGGGCACGGCCTCAAGGTGGGTTACTACGCCCAGGAACATGAAACTCTCGACGTCGACCGCACCGTCCTGGAAAACATGCGTTCCGCTGCTCCCGACATGAAGGACGCAGAGGTGCGCGGCATCCTGGGCTCCTTCCTGTTTTCAGGGGACGACGTCGACAAGCCCGCCGGCGTGCTCTCCGGCGGCGAGAAGACCCGCCT
>NZ_JBNHFF010000234.1:0-4917 GCF_059089965.1 Arthrobacter sp. SPT-J7 | reverse complement strand
GGACGAAACGCAGGACCTGGCCCTCATCGCCGACCTGGCCAAAGCGCTGCCGGAGTGGGACATCAAGATGTACGGGCCGGTGGCCAAGATCGATCCGGCCAGCCTGCCGCAGGCGCCCAACATCAGCTACGAAGGGTACACCTGCTACAAGGACCTTCCCGCGGCGATGGCAGGCCTGGATGTTGCGCTGATGCCGTTCGCCCTGAATGAGGCAACCCGCTCCATCAGCCCCACCAAAACGCTCGAGTACCTCGCCGCCGGCCTTCCCGTGGTGTCCACCCGCGTGCCGGACGTGGTGGCTGATTTCCCCGGCGTGGTGCACCTGCGCGACGACGGCGCCGGCTTTGCTTCGCTGTGCCGGAACCTCGGCCTGCGGGATGCTTCGCGCGCCCCGAAGCCGAAAACCCGGGAGCTGCTGAAGAAGTACCACTGGGACGCGATCGCAGCCCAGATGGCGGAGTCCGTCTTCGCTTCGGGCCTGCAGGTGCCGGAACCATCCGACGCCGAGGCCACTGCCTAGCACTGCACGTCACGAAAAGGAGAGTGGAATGACGCACATACGGGCCATGATTGATGCCCATCCCAAAGGCCTGGATGAGTTCAATAAAGCCAAACTGGCTGAATGCATCGGCGCCTGCTTCGAATGCGCGCAGACCTGTACTGCCTGCGCCGACGCCTGCCTCAGTGAGGACATGGTGGCGGAACTGGTCACGTGCATCGGGACCGACCTGGACTGCGCGGACATCTGTGCAACAACAGGAAATGTGCTTTCCCGCCACGCCGGCTACAACGGCAGCGTCACGAGATCGCTGCTGGAAGCCTGCCGCGCTGCCTGCAGGGCCTGCGCCGAGGAGTGCGATAAGCACGCCGACATGCACGACCACTGCCAGGTCTGCGCGGAGGCGTGCCGGCGCTGTGAACAGGCATGCGCCGACCTGCTGAGCTCACTGGACGAAGGAGCTGAACAACAATGAACGAAGTACCCCTGCACAAGGAACTGCCGCTGCCCGACTACGACCACCTGCCGGTGGGAACCCTGCCGTCGCGCATCTCAGGCCTGGACGAGGAGCAAGTCGAGCAGCTGATCACGTACGAGAAGGCACACGGGAACCGCCTGCCCATCATGCAGATCCTCGAAAAGAGGCTCCACGACCTGCAGGGCGGCACCGTTCCCCGCGGCCCCCAGGCCCCCAGCACTCCCGAGGTGAACATCG
The DNA here is from genome assembly GCF_059089965.1 of Arthrobacter sp. SPT-J7. Classification (NCBI taxonomy): domain Bacteria; kingdom Bacillati; phylum Actinomycetota; class Actinomycetes; order Micrococcales; family Micrococcaceae; genus Arthrobacter; species Arthrobacter sp. SPT-J7. The sequence continues at coordinate 3,703 of NZ_JBNHFF010000234.1, read as the reverse complement.
GCCAGCCGAAGACCCCGCAGGCCGCCAACGTGCCGGGGCCTCCCATCAACCCGCCGTCGCAGGGCGATCCCACCAACCCTGCCCAGCCCCGGTGAGCCGTGGAGCAGTATCACGGCCTCGAGGGCCATGACGGCCCGGGTCACGAGGCCCCGGGCCTGCACGCCCCGGAAAACCAGGGCGTGAACGGCGACGGCACGAACCACGACGACGGCGCAGACCTTCGCGCCTTCGTCCGGTCCTGCCGGGCCGAGCTGGAGGCCCAGTTGGCGGAGTGGGTGCGGGTGCCCGGCGTGTTGGGGGCGCCGGAGCACACCAAGGACCTGCTCCGCTCGGCGAACTGGCTGGCGGCGGCCTTCCGCGAGGTGGGCTTCCCGGTGGTGGAGGTGCTTCCCACCGGGGAATCCCACGCGGTGTACGCCGAATGGTGCGAAGCGCCCGGCGCCCCCACTGTCCTGGTGTACAGCCACCACGATGTGCGGGTGGCCAAACCCGAGCAGTGGGACCAGACCGCGCCCTTCGAGCCGGTGGTGCGGGACGGCCGGTTGTTCGGTCGGGGCAGCTCCGATGCCAAGGGCCAGGTCCTGGCCCACCTGTGGTCGCTCCGCGCGCACCTGGCCCGGCAGTCCAAAAGCTCTCGCACTTCAAGGGCCCAGAACCCAAGCGCTCCATCACCTTTGGAGGCCAGAACCCAAACGCTCTCTCACCCTGTACAGCAAGGCTCCGAACGATCAACACCTGCCATCAACCTGAAGTACCTCGTCGAGGGGGAGGAAGAGGGCGGTTCGCCGCATCTTGCCGGGCTGCTCGAGGAGCAGGCGGACCGGCTGCAGGCGGACCTGGTGCTGTTCTCCGACACCCTTCTCTTCCGTGAGGATCATCCGGCCCTGTGTATGAGCCTGCGCGGGATGATCAGCGCACACCTGGAGCTCACCGGTCCGGAAATGGATGTTCACAGCGGTGCTGTTTCCGGTGCCGTCCCCAACCCGGCCTTTGAACTGAGCAGGCTGCTCGCGGGTCTCCATAACGAGGACGGCCGGATCGCCATCCCGGGATTCTATGACGACATTGCGGCAGTGCCGGAGGACTTTCGGACGGCGCTCGCACGCCTGCCCTTTACCGAAGAGGACTGGGTGGAGCGCTCGCAGACGGGAAGCATCATTGGCGAACGCGGGTACACGGTTCCGGAACTCCTGTGGCTCCGCCCGGCGGTGGAAATCACGGCACTCATCGCCGGCGATCCTATGGGATTGTCCAGTGCGGCCGTTCCGTCCGTGGCATCCGTTGACCTGAGCTTCCGGACCGTGGGCGGCCAGCGGGTGGAGAAGGTTGCCGAGCAGCTCCGGCAATGGGTGCAGGACACAGTGGGGGAGGACTACGGCCACACACTCAGCGTGGATCGCGAGACGGCACAGGAACCTTACTGGACCCCCGACCACCCCGCTGTTTCCGCCCTGGAACGGGCCATGGCCAAGGGCTTTCGCTCAGCCGATGTGGGCAGGATGGGCAACGCCGGCGGAGGGCCTGCCGAACTGCTCAGCAGGTCTTTAGACGCTCCGGTCCTGTTCTTCGGGACGGGCCTGGTGGAGGACCACTGGCACGACAGCGACGAAAGCGCCAACCTCGAAGTACTGGTGAACGGCGCCGTCACGCTTGCTTGCTTCTGGGACGAACTGGCCCGGATGGATTGACAAAGGACGACGGCGATGGACGGCTCAGGAACAGAAAGCACCCCGGGGCACACTGGAGACGGCAGCGCAGGGGCGGACCACCGCCGTCGGACGTTCGGAATAGAGGAGGAACTGCTGCTGGTGAGCGCCGAGACGGGGGAGGCTGTGCCGCTGGCTGCTGGACTGCTCGAGGGGTACACCCGCCCCGCCGGTCCCGGTGGAGGACCTTTCCTCACTGCTGAATTCCAGCAGGAAATGATCGAGGTGGTCAGTCCGCCACATTCCACCATGGCGGGGCTGGAGACGGACATCATCCTGGGCCGGGCGATGGCGGATGCAGAGGCGCGGAGGATGGGGGTACGGGTTGCCGCCCTGGGCACCTCGCCTCTGCCGTGCGACCCGCATCCTGCCTCACTGCGCCGCTTTGCGGCGATGACGGACGAGTACGGGCTGACAGCCAGGGAACAGCTCACCTGCGGCTGCCATATCCACGTCTCCGTGGACTCGGATGAAGAAGCCGTGGGGGTGCTGGACCGCATCCGTATCTGGCTGCCCGTTGTGGGTGCGCTGAGCGCCAACTCCCCGTTCTGGCACGGGCAGAATACGGGTTACGCCAGCTACCGCTCGCAGGTCTGGAGCCGTTGGCCCTCGGCCGGACCACTGGACATCCTCGGCTCACCGGAGGCGTACCACCAGCTGGTTCATGACATGGTGAGCACCGGGGTTCTGCTTGACGAGGGCATGGTGTACTTCGACGCGCGGCTCTCCCGTCACTATCCCACGGTGGAAGTCCGCATCGCCGATGTCTGCCTCCGGCCGCAGAACGCTGTGCTGCTGGCCGGGATCTGCCGGGGGCTGGTGGAGACCGCCGCCCGCGAGTGGCGGGAAGGTATCCCGCCCGTGGCCGTGCCCACCCAGCTGCTGCGGCTGGCCGGGTGGAAGGCCAGCCGGTGGGGACTGCGCGGGGACCTGCTGGATCCGTTGACATACCAGCCGACGCCGGCGCTCGCCGTCGTGAATGCGCTGCTGAACCACATCCGGCAGGCGCTGGAGGACACCGGGGACCTCCGACAGGTGGAAAAGCTGATTGATGACCTGCTCTACGCCGGCACGGGAGCCGTCCGGCAGCTGGAAGTGATCCACCGGACGGGGGATTTGGAAGCCGTGGTAGCTGACGCCGCCAACTGCACGGTGTGGGTGGAGGCGGAGGACTAGCCTTCGAATTACGTCAGTTCTTCCATGCGCCGGGCCAGGATGTCGTTCATCGCGAGCAGCCCCACCAGGCGGTTGCCTTCCACCACCACCAGCCGGCTGAGGTGGTAGCGGCTCATGAGTGCTGCTGCCTGCCGCACGGACAGGTCCTCGTTGACGGTGATGGCCGGGATCGTGGCGGCGTCGTAGACGTTCAGGAGGTCAACATCGCCCTCCTGGGCCACCACCGTATCCAGGAGTTCCCGGTAGCTCAGCATGCCGTAGGCGTCGTGGGCATGCTGCCGGTCCACCACCAGGCTCTTCACCTGCCGCTCCTTCATCATGGACAGTGCCTCACGCAGCGTGTTGTACGGGGAGATGGTGACCACGTCGGCAACCATGACGTCTCTGACAGTGAGCATTGTCTTCCTCCTTGTGAAGCCACGGGCTGGTTCAGGCGCCTTCGCGACGCAGGTGTTCCTCGAACCTGACCACCTGGCGCATGTCGATACCTGTCAGGTGCTCGATGGGGATGGCGAAAGCCAGGCCCCGCGATTCCGTCCCCCTGACCAGGATGGCATGCAGTTCCTTCAGAATCGGTGCTGTCAGGTGGGCTCCCACCACCATCAGCAGCACTGACTGGGTCCCCTCGAAGGTGAGGCCAAAGAAAGTCTTCCTGGCCTGTCCGCCGATGCCCTTGCCCGGCAGGATGGTCACGCCGGTGGCACCCACCTCTTGAGCGTGTTCGATGACCTGCTCTTCAAGGTCGTCGGGCGCGATGACCACGACCGCGGTGAACTTCATACCGGTGCCTACCTCAACAGGGGAAATTTCTCCATCACCAT
>NZ_JBNHFF010000233.1:0-4948 GCF_059089965.1 Arthrobacter sp. SPT-J7 | reverse complement strand
CGTGTCTGCTCTTTCGTGTCTGCGTGGCTGATCTTTGGAGCTAGGCCTTGGGCCGCAGCTTGATGTTGGTCATCTTGAGGTCGTCGGTGCCTTCAAAGCGGTACGCCAGATCCACTTCCTTGCCCTCACAGGTGATGACGCCCGCCACGTCCGCTGCCTTGACCCCGTTGTCGGTGGTCACCTGGAGGTCGTTGTAGGACGGCTTGCACTGGTCGTTCATCTCCAGCGTTCCCACGCCGCTGATAAACGCTTCCTTGGACAGCTGTTCCTTCAGGGCGGGGTCGAGGTACTCATCGTAAGCCTGGGAACTCTGTCCGCTGATGACCAGCGTAGTGAACCCGTCAGCAAGGCCCTTGGCCTGGTGGGTGGCGCTGCCCACCACGTTGACCAGGATGATGATGCCCAGGACCACCAGGAGCAGGACCCCGCCAATGCCCGCCAGGATGATCCACAGTTTCCGCCGGCTCTTGCGCGGGGGCTGCTGGCCCGGCAGCCCGAACGGGCCGGGCTCACCGTAACTGCCGGCAGGAGCCTGGTAGATTTGCCCGCCATGGCCCGGCGGCTGCTGCGGGGGTGCGGGTGGCTGATGCGGGGCATGTGCGGGCTGTCCCGGCTGGTACGGTTCCTGAGGATTGCCCAAAATGGAGCCTTTCCGGCGTGCTGCATCGGCACCGCCTGATTGCGGGGCCCTCCCGGAACCCCTGATAACTTGCAACAGCCTATAGCCCGCGCTGCCGCCGCCGTACTTCATGCCCGGCCGCCGGCACTGTCAGCTGCCCTGCGGGCCCCGGTCCAGCAGGGGCTGTATCCGGAAGGGGATAAGTTCGCCCATCGCCAGGGCCGTGTCGGTCCGGTCCACCCCGTCGCACGCCAGAATCTTCCCGTTAATACGGAAGAGGTCCTCGGCATCCAGGGCCACCACCCGGAGCAGCAGGTCGGCGGAGCCGGTGAGCCCGTAACCCTCCATGATTTCCGGAATATCCGCCAGGTCCGTCGCCAGTTGGACAAGCTTTTGCTGCTGGACATGGACGGAAATGAATGCCATCAGCGGTACCCGAGTGCCACCGGATTGATCCTGCGTTCGAAGGAAAGGAAGACGTGCTTTTTCTCCAGCTGGGCCATCCGCGCCTGCACTGTATTCCTGGAGAGGCCGAGCTTCTGGGCCAGCGCCACCACCGTTCGCCGGGGATCCTGCGCCAACGCGGACAGAAGGCGGGTGTCAGTGCCATCCAAAGCCTGCATAATGCGCAACGTTAGCACCGTCATGAGGCGCCGGGCAGAGCATTGTGCTCAGTGATCACCGTGGTGGTTGTACCCAATGAGCATTGTGAGTAGGGTCACAGTATCCGGAGCAACGGCGCCCGGAAGGCCGGCGGCCAACGGGATCACAAGTCCTGGCTCCGCTGGTCAACGACGTAAGAAGGTGCGGCTATCGTGTCTACAGACGAAACGGGCCAAAACGGCACAGGTGCCCCGAATGCAGGTGCCAGCAGTGCCGCTGCCAGGGCGGACATCCACGGACAGGGCAGAAGCTTCGTCCAGCTGATTACTCCGGCGGGGGAGCGGGTGAGCCACCCCGAATTCGACCCCTGGGTGCAGGACATCACGGACGAGCAGCTGTGCGCGCTCTTTGAGGATATGACCGTCATCCGGCGCATCGACGTCGAAGCAACGGCCCTGCAAAGGCAAGGTGAGCTCGCGTTGTGGCCGCCGCTGCTGGGCCAGGAAGCAGCTCAGATCGGCTCCGGCCGGTCCCTCCGCCCCGACGACTTCGTGTTCTCCAGCTACCGCGAGAACGGTGTTGCATACTGCAGGGGAGCGGACCTGACGGACATCGTCCGCGTTTGGCGCGGGAACGCCTCCTCCGGCTGGGACCCGTACTCGATCAATATGGCCACGCCACAGATCATCATTGGAGCCCAGACCCTGCACGCCACCGGCTATGCCATGGGTATCCAGAACGACGGCGCCGATTCCGCGGCGGTAACGTACTTCGGCGACGGAGCGACCAGCGAGGGCGACGTCAACGAGGCCATGGTCTTCGCCGCGAGCTTCCAGGTCCCGGTAGTGTTCTTCTGCACCAACAACCACTGGGCAATCTCCGAACCGGTGCGGCTTCAGTCGCGAGTCCAGCTGGCGGACAGGGCGGCCGGGTTCGGCATTCCAAGCCTGCGGGTGGACGGCAACGACGTCCTGGCGGTGATGGCAGCAACGCGGGTGGCCCTGGACCGGGCGCGGCGCGGCGGTGGTCCGACGTTCATTGAGGCGGTCAGCTACCGGATGGGTCCGCACACCACTGCCGATGACCCCACCCGCTACCGTGACGCCAATGAGCTGGAGGACTGGGCAGCGAAGGACCCGATCAGCCGGGTGGAGGCACTTTTGGACCGCAAGGGGCTGCTGACGGCAGCGCTGAAACAACAGGTCAAGGACAAGGCCGACGCCGTAGCCTTGGAAATGCGCACGGGCTGCACCACCCTGCCGGAGCCGCAGCCGATGGATGTCTTCAGACACGTCTACAGCACCCCCAACTCCTGGCTGGACCGGCAGCAGGACCATTACGCCCGTTACCTGGCCTCCTTCTGTGATCCCGCAGAAGCCGTAGAAGAAGAAGGTGCACGCTGATGACCCAGATGACCTTTGCCCGTGCAATCAACGCCGGCCTGCGCAAATCTTTGGAGAACGATCCCAAGGTGGTCCTCCTGGGCGAAGACGTTGGTGCCCTGGGTGGCGTCTTCAGGATTACCGACGGCCTCCAAAAGGACTTCGGCAAGCACCGGGTGGTGGACACGCCCCTGGCAGAGTCAGCGATCGTGGGAACGGCCGTGGGGCTTGCCTACCGCGGTTACCGCCCCGTGGTGGAGATCCAGTTCGACGGTTTTATCTACCCTGCGTTCGACCAAATCGTCAGCCAGGTGGCAAAGCTCCACTACCGGACGCGCGGCGCGGTGAAAATGCCCATTACCATCAGGGTCCCGTTCGGCGGCGGCATCGGTTCACCCGAGCACCATTCCGAGTCCCCGGAAGCCTACTTCACCCACACCTCGGGCCTGCGCGTGGTGACAGTCTCGAGCCCGCAGGACGCCCACACTGTTATCCAGCAGGCCATTTCCTGCGACGATCCTGTCCTGTACTTCGAGCCCAAGCGCCGCTATCACGACAAGGGCGAGGTAGACGAGTCCCTTGATCCGCTCTCCGCAGTGCCCATGGATCAGGCGAGGGTTCTGGCGAAAGGTACGGACGTCACTTTGGTGGCCTACGGACCCTTGGTGAAGACGGCCCGGGACGCCGCCCTGGCCGCCGCAGACGAAGGCATATCCATCGAGGTCATCGACCTGCGCTCGCTGGCACCGGTGGACTACGACACCGTAGTGGCCTCGGTCCGCAGGACCGGCCGGCTGGTGGTGACGCACGAGGCCGGCCAATCCGGAGGGCTCGGCGCGGAGGTGGCGGCCAGCATCACCGAGCGGTGCTTCTATTACCTTGAGGCGGCGCCGGTCCGGGTGACCGGCTTCGACATCCCGTACCCGTACTCCAAGCTTGAAATGCACCACCTGCCGGGCCTGGACCGCATCCTCGACGGCGTGGACCGTGCCCTGGGCCGGCCGAATTCCCTCAGCGGGCTGGAAGGATGAACGCCACCATGATCAAGGAATTTCGGCTCCCGGACCTGGGTGAAGGGCTTACTGAATCGGAAATCCTCAGCTGGAAGGTTGGGGTGGGCGATACTGTCAGCCTCAACCAGGTGATCGCCGAGGTCGAAACCGCCAAGGCGGTGGTGGAGCTTCCGTCCCCTTTCGCAGGGGTCATCCGGGAACTCCATGAACAGCCCGGCACCATCGTGGAGGTGGGCAAGCCCATCGTTTCGTTCGAAGTATCGGACGACGCCGCGGCCCCCTCGCCAGGGCCCGATGCCCCCGCTTGGTCCCCGGCATCCCCGACGTCGGGACTGGGGGCGGTGGAGGCAGGGGAGGCCACAAGGCAACCCAATCTCGTGGGGTACGGCGCCGTCGTCGAAAGCTCCGCCCGGCCGGCACGGCGGGCCCGCAATTTCCGCCCGGCGGTTGAGCCTGGGACAACCCGTTCTCCGCTGGTGGAGCGTGACGACGCCAAGCCCGCCGAAACCCGCCCCCGGTCCACCCCGCCGGTGCGAAAGCTTGCCAAGGACCTTGGAGTGGACCTGGCCATGGTGGCCGGGACCGGGCCGCACGGACTGATCACCCGTGAGGACGTCCAGCACTTTCTCGGTGGCCGTTCCGGCGACGCAGCACATGAAGCAGCTCCGGCCGGGGTTCAGGCCCGTCAGGGGGAGCGGGAAACCCGGATGCCCATCAAGGGCGTGCGGAAGTTCACCGCAGCCGCCATGGTGGCGAGCGCCTTCACTGCCCCGCATGTTACCGAGTTCCTCACTGTAGATGTCACCCCGGCCATGGACCTGCTCTCCAGGCTGAGGAGCAACCGTGAATTCAGCGGGCACAAGCTGACGCCGCTCACCCTGGCGGCGAAAGCTGTGCTTATTGCCCTTCGTCGGAACCCGGCCCTGAACGCGCGCTGGGACGAGGAAAACCAGGAAATCGTGGCGTTCAACTACGTCAACCTGGGCATTGCGGCCGCCACACCACGGGGACTGACCGTTCCCAACATCAAGGATGCAGACTCGCTGTCGCTGCTGCAGCTGGCCGCGGCGCTGGCCGAACTCACCGAAACGGCCAGGGCCGGCAAAACCACACCGGCGGACCTGTCCGGGGGAACCATCTCGATCACCAACATCGGCGTCTTCGGAATCGACGCCGGTACGCCCATCCTCAACCCGGGGGAGGCCGCGATCCTCGCACTGGGGGCGGTGCGGAACTTGCCGTGGGAGTATCAGGGCGAGGTGGCCCTGCGCCAGGTGCTTACGCTAAGCCTGTCCTTTGACCACCGCCTGGTGGACGGAGAGCAAGGCTCG
>NZ_JBNHFF010000232.1:0-4962 GCF_059089965.1 Arthrobacter sp. SPT-J7 | reverse complement strand
TTGGGCAAGCCCAGGTGTTCCTTCGGGGTGACGTAGCACAACATGGCCGTGCCGTAGCGGGCGATTTCCGTGGCGCCGATCGCGGAGGTGATGTGGTCGTACCCGGGTGCCACGTCGGTAACGAGCGGGCCCAGGGTGTAGAAGGGCGCGCCCTTGCACAGCTCCTGCTGGCGTTCGACGTTGTCCCGGACCAGGTGGAACGGAATGTGCCCGGGACCCTCCACCATCACCTGCACGTCGAATTCCCAGGCCCGCTGCGTCAGTTCGGCGAGTGTGTCCAGTTCGGCGAACTGCGCGGCATCGTTGGCATCGGCCGTCGCCCCCGGCCGCAAGCCGTCGCCCAAGGAAAACGCGACGTCATAACGTGCGAAGATTTCGCAGAGCTCATCGAAGTGCGTGTACAGGAAGTTTTCCTGGTGATGCGCCAGGCACCAGCCGGCCATGATCGATCCGCCACGGGACACAATGCCGGTCACGCGGTTGGCGGTCAGGGGAACGTACCGGAGCCGGACGCCGGCGTGAATGGTCATGTAGTCCACGCCCTGTTCGCACTGTTCAATGACGGTGTCGCGGAAGATCTCCCACGTCAGCGCGTTTGCTTCGCCGTTGACCTTCTCGAGGGCCTGGTAGATAGGGACGGTGCCGATTGGAACGGGCGAGTTGCGGATGATCCATTCCCTGGTGGTGTGGATGTCGTCGCCGGTAGAAAGGTCCATCACTGTGTCTGCGCCCCACTGAGTGGCCCACTGGAGCTTGTCCACTTCTTCGGCAATGGAACTGGTGACCGCCGAGTTGCCGATGTTGGCGTTGATCTTGACCAGGAAGGCCTTGCCGATGATCATTGGTTCCGACTCGGGATGATTGATGTTGTTCGGAATGATCGCCCGGCCGGCGGCCACTTCGCTGCGGACCAGTTCCACATCGCAGTTCTCCCGCAGCGCCACGAAACGCATTTCGGGGGTGGTGAGGCCCTGCCGCGCATAGTGCATCTGCGTCACCGTCCTGCCTTCGACGGCGCGGCGGGGCACCGGACGGGCGCCCTTCCACTCCGCGCTGGCCGCACCGCGGCGGACAGCCGAGCGGCCGTCGTCGAGCAGGTTCCGTCCACGGCCCCCGTAGGTTTCCGTGTCGCCACGCGCTTCTATCCATGCTGAGCGGAAGGGGTTGAGGCCGCGGACGGGGTCGCTCCCCGGGCCGGCTGTGCGGTAGATCCGGAACGGACCATTGGAGTCGCCGTTGGGTGAAGGCGCCAGGGCTATCTCAGTAACGGGCACCTGTATCCCGGATTCTTCATCGCGGACAAACGCCAGGGAATGGGACTTCAGCGACTGCGTGACAGCAGCGTGGTCCTGGCCGCCTTCCGCCGAGCCGGACAGAATGTGGGCAGGGTTCAACGGTGCAATTGGTGTACTCAAGGATTACTCACTTCCTTCGCCGGCATTACCCGGACAGGTTCAACGGTCGCAGGCCGCGTCAGCCCGATCTCAGCCCCTGCAGGGGCACCCGTGTGGTCAAGATGAAAGCTACCACAGACCCCCGAAGGTCAGGGAGGGACAAGGCAGACGGCCCCTGCCACATCCTGCGGTGCTAGCCTGTCGGGGCGGGAAAGAGGTAAATCCATGGCAGAGATCATTCACTTCACGGGAACCGTCCTCACCGGGCCGGACAGCGAGCGGCGGGGGTTGTGGTCCGTTGACGGCAGGCTGACGTTCCAGCGGCCGGCGGGGGAACCGCTCAAGTCCCTGGACGGCTGGGTGTTGCCGGGATTCGTGGACGCCCACTGCCATATCGGGCTGGGAGCCGGCGGCGCGGTGGAGGCAGCAGTTGCGGAGGAACAGGCCAGAACCGACTTGAACGCTGGAACACTGCTGGTGCGGGACGCAGGTTCCCCTGCTGACACCCGCTTCCTGCAGGGCAGCCGGAACGCTCCCGTACTCATCCGCGCCGGCAGGCATGTTGCCAGGACGCGGCGGTACCTGCGGGGCTTCGCCGAAGAAGTTGAACCGGACGGTCTGGTGGAAGCTGTCCGGAAACAGGCCCGCGACGGCGACGGCTGGGTCAAGCTCGTTGGGGACTGGATTGACCGCGGCGCCGGCGACCTGACGCCTTCGTTTCCCGCCGCCTTCGTCCGGGACGCCGTGCAGGCGGTGCACGATGAAGGCGCCCGGATCACCGCCCATTGCTTTGCCGAAGAAACGCTGGACCAGATGCTGGACGCCGGGATCGACTGCATCGAGCATGCCACCGGGCTCTTGCCACGGCACCTTCCCCGGTTCGTCGAGCAGGGCGTACCCATCGTGCCCACCCTCATCAACATCGCAACGTTCCCGGACATCGCCGCCCAGGCGGAGCCTAAGTTTCCCCGGTACGCCGCGCACATGCGGGCCTTGTGGGAGCGCCGGGCGGAGCGGGTGCTGGAGGCGTACGAAGCAGGAGTGCAGATCTACGCCGGGACCGATGCCGGCAGCGTCATTCCGCATGGCAGGATCGCCGATGAGATTCTGGCCCTTCACCACGCAGGCCTGCCAATGGCCGCTGCCCTCGACACCGCCTGTTGGGGCGCCCGGAGGTGGCTGGGTGCCGAGGGACTTCAGGAGGGTGCCCGCGCCGACGTCGTGCTGTGCCATGATGATCCGCGGCATGCCCCTAAAGCCGTCAGCGAACTGGCCCACGTAGTGCTGGAAGGCCGCGTCATCCGCTGAACCGCGAGCGTCGCAGCTGACTTTGAGACACTTGGAATAAATTGAACCTTCAAGTAATTTTAATAGTCATAGGCCCGCAACCCGAAGGGCCCAAGCGCCGGGAGTTTCAATGACTGCAGAACCCGCCAGCCAGGATCTTCTTCCTGCCGACCTCGCCATGGGCACCGTGATGCTCAAGGTGGGCGACATGAAGGTGATGACGGATTACTACCAGCGCGCACTCGGTCTCGAGGTCATCGCCGAGCAGGACGGCGGGCTCTACCTCGGCCGGCTGCAGAAGCCGCTTGTGCACCTCGCGCCCGCACCGGGGTTGAACCTCCCGGGCAGGGGAGAAGCCGGACTCTTCCACACCGCGCTGCTGTTCGAGAACCAGGCTGACCTCGCCGCCACCATCGCCACCGCCGCCCGGTTCGAGCCGCGCTCCTTTACGGGCAGCGCCGACCACCTCGTCAGCGAGGCCTTCTATTTCAATGATCCTGAAGGCAACGGCATTGAGCTCTACTGGGACCGGCCGCGCAGCAACTGGTCCTGGAACGGCACGGACGTGGTGATGGACAGCCTCGCCTTGCCGCCGCAGCGATATCTCGAGCAGCACCTCACCGAAGAGTCCCTTCAGCGCCAGCACGGGAGCGTGGCAGGAGTGGGCCACGTCCACCTCCAGGTGGGCGACGTTCAGTTGGCCCGCGACTTCTATGTGGGTATTCTCGGGTTTGAAAAAACCGCAGGCTGGCACGGGCAGGCGTTGTTTGTCTCCGCAGGCGGCTACCACCACCACATGGCCATGAATGTCTGGAACAGCCGCGGCGCCAGTCCCCGCAAGGACACGCTCGGCCTCGGTGAGGTGCTCATCGAGGTGCCGCCCGGAGACGACATCGGGGCGCTAGCAGACCGGCTGAAGGTCGCCGGAGTGCCGGCGCACCACACGGGGGCGGAACTGCGGTTTGAGGATCCGTGGCGCAACCGGATCCGCGTAGCGGCCCGCTGACGGTGCCGCACCTGCTCCACGGGAACCGGCAGGCGGCCTTGTACTAGGCTGAAACTGAACGGCCGGGCGGCAGGTGCCGCCTGCAAGGCCGTACCGTCGACGGAATGAGGGCATTCCCATGGGCTTCACCGAGATCTTTGTCGCTACCCACGACGGCGCGCTGAAGCGCGCCGGCGTCCTGGACCAAGGTGGCAGCGGGCCGGCCGCGCAGGCCGTGCGGATCCCGGAAATCAGCGACCTCGAAGTTGAACAGCTTGGTGAGCTGGCAGGCACTGCCGTGCATGCCGGCGGTGCCGACTACGAGCTGACCATGGTGGACGTGGCCACCGATTCGCTCCTGGCGGTGCCCCCGGCCATGGTCCGCGCCCTGGCCGATCTCCTGACCTACGAGGTCGAAGGGGAGGGCAACGTCCTCGATGACGTCGCCGAACAGTGGGCGGCCCAGGACGACATGCCTTTCGATGCCACCCAGGCCCGCGCCTACGTGGCGCAGTTGGCGGAACTGGCCAGCGGAATCGACGACTCCGAGCGCAGCGGCCTGTACGTCTGGTCCTCCTGACGGAGCGCCCGGCCTTCGCCGGTGACGGCCGGCGGGGTGTCAAGTCGAAATCAGGGCGCTCATCTGGCACAATAAACAGGTACTCGATCTGCGTGGCCCCTCTCTCCGCGTCCGGATCCTGTCCTTCGAGCCCGCAAGTACGGCCCGCCCCACGGGTGCAGAACGCCGGGTTCACCCCCTTTCTGAAACAGGAGTGACCACAAAAGTGGCCGTAAAGATTCGCCTTAAGCGCTTTGGCAAAATGCGCGCACCGTACTACCGCATCGTTGTTGCAGACTCACGCACCAAGCGTGACGGCCGCGCCATCGAGGAGATCGGCAAGTACCACCCCACCGAGGAGCCCTCATACATCGAGGTCAACTCCGAGCGTGCCCAGTACTGGCTGTCCGTCGGCGCCCAGCCGTCCGAGCAGGTTGCCGCGATCCTGAAGATCACCGGTGACTGGCAGAAGTTCAAGGGCCTCCCGGGCCAGGAAGGCACCCTGAGGACCAAGACCCAGAAGGAAGCCTTCGTTGCCCCGGAAAAGGGTTCCGTGATCATCCCGGAAGCCATCACCAAGAAGGCATCCAAGTCTGACGCAGCCGAGGCACCGGCCGAAGCAGAGACCACCGAGGCTGAGTAAATTGCTGGCAGAAGCGCTGGAACACCTGGTCCGGGGAATCGTCGATTCCCCGGATGACGTCAAGGTCAGCTCGAAGAGCAACCGCCGCGGGGAC
>NZ_JBNHFF010000231.1:0-4968 GCF_059089965.1 Arthrobacter sp. SPT-J7 | reverse complement strand
CCGTGGATGTGCTGGACGTGCGGGTACGGGGCGTCCATGAACGTGGCCGGCATGCCCGAAACATTCAGGACAACATGGGCCTGGTTGCCCGTGACATGGAGCTGGATGGTGCCTGAGCCGGCGCTGCCGTTGAGCTGCTTCAACGTGGACTGGTAGGACTGATCCGCGGCCATAGCGGGAGAACCAGAAAGGGCCAGACCGGCAAGGGCCAGGGTGGGAACAGCCATAAAGCGAAGTGTCTTATTCATTGGGAAATCTCCTCATACACGCGCATGTGATGTTGGCACCCCAGGAAGGGGACAACAGTACTTCGCACCAGCTCCAGGAAAAGATGGGTCCGGATGTAACCCGGTTCACATATTGTTGGCCAGGCTACCGCCAGGCAGGTCCCCGGCGCGTTTCAAAAAGCTGTGACTTGGCTGGTTTAAGCAGCCGAAGTGCCCCGGCGCAGGCCCTGCGTAACGTGTCCTCATTCAGCACGGCTCTTGTGTAGCAGGGCAGAAATAGCCGTCTACAAGACCGTGGTGGTGAACGCTGAAGCGCGCGGCGCGGCCGAGGTCGCGGCCCTGCTCCGGCAGAACCTCGCCCAGGAAGAAGGCGCACGGGACGAAGTAGGACAGATGGACCAACGCATCGCCACCGAAGGCATCACCTACCCCTGAGCTGCGATGAGCAGTGGGTTCACGCCCGCCCTGAATGGCCTGGGAGCACCAGCTTCCTGGCTCGGGCACCCGGCATTCTGCAACGGCACCCGGGGTGTGTTCTCACCCCGGGGTGCCTTCACGCGGTGTTTGTCTACCCGGCTGGGTAGGGGGCGGCGGTGAGGGCGCGGGCGAGGTGTGCGGCGTTGCGCGCCGCGCTGGCGGTCGTGGCGGCGGTTTTTTCGGGAATGCTGCCGAGGTCCTGGTAGTCCACTGTATGCATGGCTTCCCCCACCCAGTAGGTGCCGCCTTGGGCGGGGACGGTGAAGCCAACGTCGTTCAGCGCCTGCTGGGTATCGGCAATAACTTTGTGGGCGCCGTCTTCGTTGCCCACCACGGCGATAATCGCGACTTTTCCGTACATGATGGGCCGCCCCTCATCGTCTGTTTCGGAAAGCTCGGCGTCGAGGCGTTCGATGACCCGTTGGGCGATGCTGCAGGGGTGACCCATCCAGATCGGGGTGGCGAGGACCAAGATGTCCGCTGCGAGGATCCGGTCACGGATTCCCGGCCAGTCATCCCCGGTGCCCATGTCAGTCTGCACTCCCGGCATGACGTTGTGATCGACGACCCTCAGCGAGTCGGTGCCCACGCCATGGCCTGCAAGTTCATCCAGGACGTGCCGGGCAAGCAGTTCGCTGCTGGACGGTGCCGGTGAGGGCGTCAGGGAACAAGTAAGGGCAAGTGCGGTGAGGTCGGCCATGATTCTTCCTTCTTAGTCATTGATTTGCCTGCCACGGACCACAGACTCGCTGCAGAGCCGCAGCAACTGCTACACCCTATGGTTCGTCACAGACCTCCAAAAGGACTGCCTCACTGTGTCCTCAAGGGCCTTGTCCGGACCCTTTTGCACAGGTATATGGGCCGACCCTGGCCAAGTGTCCAAGCTACGGGACACGGAGATCTTCGCCGTCATGTTCGATCCTAGATGGCGCTGTCCCATCTCCGCGCCGGTACCCGAAAGCACCAGCGACTGGCGGGAATATGGTTAGCGACTGCGCGTTGCTGCGCCGCGGGAAAGGAGGACACCGATGCCGATCATGAAGCTTGGAACAGGCCCAGCAACAAGGCTTCGGAACCAGGCCCGGCAAAACCCAGTTGATCGAAATTCGTCGTCACTCCAGGGATGAAGCCCAAAACACCCACCAGTAAAAACACCGCACCGGTCACCAGTGCGGCTTTCTGAATATTAGTCCGGCTCATATTCTTGCCAACCAGACCATGTGATGCTGCAGTCATTTTCGTACTCCATATCTCGCTGGCCGCAAACGGCTGTCCCGCCTATGAATTGGCTCAGCGATTAAAGTCATACTAAGTTCCCTTACCATCATTGAACATAGCCCGCAGTAAGCGCACAGACCTCAACGTTGCCCGGAAACGCCACCTCAGTTGGACCTGTACGGAGCGACATAGCTATTGCCCGCGCGGCACCTGTGGTTGTGCCTGTGCATGTGTAATTGACGATGAGTCAAATGGCCTGATTTAGACGAGGAGAACACCCCTCCCCTGGTGCGGGGAAAGCCTGGGCTGAAGGAGGATCGGAGGGCCGGCCTTGCGGTAGAAGCACGTCGATGGAGGGAGCGTTTCGACTGGCAAAACGGCATTCTAGTTAGCCGCCCCCGGCTATTTCGCCGCGCCGATAATGGATGTTCCGTCAACCTGCTTCGGCCGGGCAGACGCGTGCTTCCTGATCATGCGGCCGGAGCTGGTGGCGACTTCATTCCGTCCATGGTGGGAGTCAGTTCAGGTTATCCACGGCTGGAAATTGGGAGCGGTTGGGCAGCAGTAGCGGTGGATAACCTACGAGAATTGTCCCCGGTGTGGGCGGGCGGACGGGACTTCTCTCGTTCGAACGGAAGGCCAGTTCCTGTTGTTCCGTAGGACCAAAGCAAGGAGCCGTGTGTCAGCGTGGAGTTTCCGCTGTGAAAGGCTGCAGTTATGAACACCTCATCTCGGGAACATGACCTCGTTCTCTACGGAGCGACGGGTTTCGTTGGCCGACTGATCGCCGCCTACGTCGCGGAGCACGCACCGGCCGGTATGCGAGTCGGGCTCGCGGGCCGGTCCACATCCAGACTCGAGGCGGTTAGGTCGCAGTTGCCGGTCGCGGCGCACAGATGGGCCCTCATCGAAGCTGACTCGGAGGACGCGGACTCGATCACCGCCCTGGCCGCAGGCACCCGCGTGCTCTTCACCACCGTCGGACCATACGCGAAACACGGACTACCCGTCGTCGACGCCTGCGCACGGGCCGGCACCCACTACGCCGACCTCGCCGGTGAGGTGTCCTTCATCCGGGAGGCGATCGATCGCTGCGACGCTTTGGCAAGGACGAGCGGGGCCAGGATCGTGCACTCCTGCGGCTACGACTCCGTGCCGTCCGACCTCGCTGTACTGCTGCTTCATCAGGCAGCAGAAGCCGATGGCGCCGGCGGTCTGGTCGAGGTCCAACTCGTTGCTACGGCCAAGGGCGGCATCAGCGGAGGCACGCTCGAATCGATGCGCGGGCAGCTCGACGCGATGCGATCGAGCACCGCCCTGAGGTCATTAGCCGTGAACCCCTACGCTCTGAGCCCCGACCGCACACGGGAGCCGACGACACAACAGCCTCCTGACGCCGGTCCTGTGCGCCGTTCCGAGGACGGCACCTGGACCGCGCCCTTCATCATGGCTCCGGTCAACACTCGGATAGTGCGCCGCAGCAACGCGTTGCAGGGCTGGGCCTACGGCCGCTCCCTTCAGTACGGCGAGGTGATGGGGGTGGCCCCCGGACCGGCAGGAGCGGTCATCGCCAGGGCAATGGCACTCGGGCTCCGGGCGTTCACGGGCGCGATGGCGTTCCCGCCCATCCGGCGGGTGCTCGACCGCTGTCTGCCGGCACCAGGTGCGGGTCCGAGCACCAGCACGCAGCGCGCGGGCTGGTTCCACTCCCGAGTAACCGCCCGTACCGAGGACGGGCACCGTTACCAGGCGATTGCTGCCGGCCCCGGTGATCCCGGCTATGCCGCCACCGCCGTGATGGCAGGCGAGACTGCACTCGCTCTTGCCCTCGACGGTGACCGGCTGCCGACCGCGAAAGGGTCGCTGACGCCGGCCACTGCACTCGGCAACGTGCTCATACAGCGACTCCGTGCGGCCGGTCACACGTATCAGGTGATCAAACTCGTCTGACAAGGTCCTGCAGGTCAACTGTCCCGCGGCACGTTGATCTCCACAGGCCCAATCTCGGTCAGCACCGTCTTCGTACGGGTACCGTTGCGGGAATTCCCGCTCCCGCGCCCGGACACGTCATGCTTTTGGTAGCCGAGGTGTGTTCATCCATTTCCGCGCTTCCAAAGCGGTCTCCAGGACGTTCGTCGTCAACCGGTTCAACAGCCCGTCCGGACCGACGAAATCGATGCCTGCTCCCTGGCCTGGGCCAGGAGCCGCTGCGCTAACTCTTGCTGATCCACATCAGTCGCCATGGGATCCATGGTTCCGCTCATGATCAGTCCACCCCGCCAGGCAACACCCGGCGTGTCAAGCCATTCGCGGGTCCACCGTTATTCCGACAGTCCCCCTCGATCAGAAGTTCTTCACGCCGATCCGCACCAATAGCAGGAGGTGAGGTCTTCCTGCCCCAGCGTGCAAGGCGGAGCGGGATGATCCGCGCCAACCGGCCGGCACTGCTCCGGGCAGGATGTTTTCATAATGCCGACCGTAAGTATGCTGTGGGGCTGTGTAGGCTGGCCCAACCGACACGATCCCAGCACAACGACCGACGCTTTTAACCAGTGGTGGGGGAGTAGATGATGGGTTCCGACTAACAACACATGCAGCGCTGGCAGGCGCCGTTAAGTGATGCACTTCCGCACATGAAACTCAGTGCCCGGGACACCGCCCGCAAAGCGTGCGACGTCCGGTGGCCGGCACGAGTGCCGGTCACCGGACGGATCGTTTCCCTACTGCACTGGCTGCAACGTTAATCGTCAAGGCTCGCGAGACCCGGTCAACAACTTGCAGCTAGATGGTTCACAACAAAGCTGGGTGCTGGTGCCCACCAGCGGACGGATGCGTAGCCGCTGGCGGACACCAGTTTAAACGCCGTGCTTGTGGTTCCCGTCCTTGTAGCTGCCGCCCTTGTTGATGGCGGTGGAGTCGCCGAGGACTGCTGTTGAGATGGCGCCTACGGTGGCGGGGGCGGTGACTGGGGCGATGATCTGGTTTCCGGAGGCGATGCTGTGATCGCCGGAGATTACCGCGTCGATCCGCGGGCCGGCCGCGGATC
>NZ_JBNHFF010000230.1:0-4990 GCF_059089965.1 Arthrobacter sp. SPT-J7 | reverse complement strand
TCTCCTCTGCCAACTTCACCACCCTGATGCCCTACCGCGGCCGAAAGGGTCCCGTATTGCTCGGGCTCCGGACCATAAGCCTGCCGGCAGGGACGGTCACGGGCGGCGAGTGGGTACTTGGGCTGTACTGGGCCAAGCCAGCGGGCCCGTGGCGGCAGTGCGGCGAACTGCGGCTGCGTGCCTTCCCCGGGCCGGCAGATACCCCCCTGCGCTTCAATCCACTCGAGAACCGACCGCCCGGCGCACAGGTCTACGACTGGGCCCGACGCCTGCGGGAGCGCTCGTACCGGGCAGCGCAGCAACCCCCGCCCCCCGCCGTCGCGCATGCTGCCGCCGCTCCCCCTCCGGAGGGGAACCACACCAGCCCAGCCACCCCAGAAAGGAACACCATGTCCACCGTGTCCCAGCTGTTCAACACCCCTGCCGCCGACGTATGGCGGGTTATTGCCGACGGCTGGCTGTACTCCGGCTGGGTCGTGGGCGCATCCCGGATCCGCGCCGTGGACGACACCTGGCCCCAGGCCGGAGCGCGCCTCCATCACTCCGTGGGCGCCTGGCCGCTGCTCATCAACGACAGCACCCGGGTGGCCGCTGTCGAACCCGGAAAGTCCCTGGAACTGGTGGCGCGCGGCTGGCCCATGGGCGAAGCGAGGATCGTGATCACACTCCAGGACCAGGGATCCCAGTGCCTCGTCACCATCGCCGAAGACGCCATCCGCGGGCCGGGCAGGAAGGTGCCAAAGGTCATGCGGGACCCGATGATCACCGTGCGGAACCGCGAAACGCTCAAGCGCCTGGAGCTGATGGCGGTCGGCGGGGCCGGGAAATAGCGCAGTTTAAACAACGCGAGGTCACCCCAGCGCCCATATACCCGCGGGTATATGGGCGTGAAGTGACCTCCCCACCCGCTAGGAGTGGGGTCCGCGTTGCTGTCGTGTTAGACCTGCGCGGCGACGCCGTCGCGGGAAATGGCAACCATGTCCTCGCGCGGCACCACCTTGATGCGCTCACGCTTGACCTCAACGCCGTGCGAACCGCCGGCTTCGGTGGCGGCAGCGCCGAGGGAGAGCTCGTGGGCGTCCAGCGCCAGCCAGCCTTCCCAGCTGGTGAACTTCACGCCACGGGCGTCCAGGAGGTCGACGACGGCATCCGCCTCGGGCACGGCAGCCACGGGCAGGTTTTCGCGGTCTTCCAGCAGGTAGGTCACGGTTTCGAGGGCATCACCCTTGGTGTGCCCGATCAGGCCTACCGGTCCGCGCTTGATCCAACCCGTGGCGTAGATGCCCGGCACGTGGGTGCCGGCGGCATCCAGGACGCGGCCGCCGTCATTCGGGATGACACCCTTCGTGTGGTCGAACTCGATCTCCGGCAGGGCTGAACCGAAGTAGCCGATGGCGCGGTACACGGCCTGGACCGGGTAGTCCACCATCTCGCCGGTGCCGCGGGCGTTGCCCGTGCCGTCCAGCTCGGTGCGCTCGAACCTGATGCCGGCCACCTTGCCCGGCGTCCCGGCGTCGTCATGGATCTCCACCGGGCTGTGCAGGAAGTGCAGGTGCAGGCGGCGGGATGCCTTGAGCTCGGAAAGGTCCTCAGGCTGCTCGGCAATCCAGTTGGTGAGCGTGCCCACCATGGTCTTGGTCTGGTTGTTCGTCTGGATCTGGCGGTCGGATTCCTCGTCGAACTCGAAGTCCTCCGGGTACAGGATGATGTCCACGTCCTTGGAGTGGGACAGCTCGCGCAGCTCCAGCGGGGTGAACTTGACCTGCGCGGGGCCGCGGCGGCCGAAGACGTGCACGTCGGTGACGGGCGAGGCCTTCAGGCCGGCGTAGACGTTGTCCGGGATTTCGGAGACCAGCAGGTCGTCGGCGTGCTTGGACAGGACGCGGGCCACATCCAGGGCCACGTTGCCGTTGCCGATCACGGCGATTTCCTTGGCCTCCAGCGGCCATTCGCGCGGAACATCCGGATGGCCGTCGTACCACGAGACGAAATCGGCGCCGCCGTAGGAACCGTCCAGTTCAATGCCGGGGATGTTAAGATCCGCGTCCTTGATGGCGCCCGTGGCGAAGATCACGGCGTCATAGTGGGTGCGGAGGTCCTCGATGGTGAGGTCGGTGCCGTAGTCCACGTTGCCGAAGAAGCGGATGTCACCGCGGTCCAGGACCTTGTGCAGGGCGTTGACGATGCCCTTGATGCGGGGGTGGTCCGGGGCCACGCCATAGCGGATCAGGCCGTAGGGTGCCGGGTAGCGGTCAAAGAGGTCGATGCTCACGGTCAACTCGCCGCTCTTGACGGCTTCGCTCTTGGTGAGGATGTCCGCGGCGTAGACGCCCGCCGGGCCGGAGCCGACGACGGCGACGCGCAGCGGGCGTTCGGCAGAACCTACGGTGGTGCTTGATGACACGGCTGTGTTCCTTTTCTTCGGTCCGTCCCAACCTTGTTGGGTTGGTGGGCTAGCTGGTGAGGACTCGGGGCTTGTTCGGGGTGATGGTGCTGTAGTCAGCGGTTTTGAAGTGCGACGGCGCGAACGGGCTCACGCGCACCACGTCACCGATGACAATGACTGCCGGGTTTGCGACGCCGGCGGCTTCCGCCTGGTCCGCAATGGAACCGAGCGTGCCGATGGTGACGCGCTGGTTTGGCAAATAGCCGTTTTCAACAATACCAACCGGGGTGTCCGCGGGCAGACCTGCTTTGCCCAGAGCGGACGCCGATTCGCGCAACTGTCCGACGCCCATGAGCAGGACAACTGTGTGGTCGGGGCGGGCCGGAACTTCGGACAGTTCCTCGTGGCCGGTCACTACGCTGAAGCCCTTGGCCAGGCCGCGGTGCGTGACGGGGATGCCTGCGGCAGCGGGAACGGAAATCGCCGAGGTGACGCCGGAGACCACTTCGACCTCGACGCCGTGCTGCCGGCAGTACTCGGCTTCCTCGCCGCCGCGGCCCAGGACGTAGGGGTCGCCGCCTTTGAGGCGTACCACGCGGTGGCCTTTCAGAGCTTCCTCCACGAGGATCCGGTTGATCTCTGACTGCGGCACCGGGTGGTGGCCGGGGGTCTTGCCGACCTCGATGACACGGACGTCGGGGGCCAGTTCGTTCAGGAGTTCCCGGGGGCCCAAGCGGTCTGCGACGACCACGTCGGCCTGCCCAAGGAGCCGGCGGCCGCGGACGGTGATGAGGCCGGTGTCACCGGGACCGCCGCCTACAAGGGCGACGCTTCCGGCGGAAGCCCGGCGGCGGCGCAGTGGCAGGTCTCCGGTTTCGAGCGCGGTGGCGACGGCGTCGCGGACGGCCATGGCGCGGCGCGGGTCTCCCCCGGCGTTCACGGCGATCTTGATGTCGTCCACCTCGGCGACAGCAGGGGTCCAGGCGGCGGAGGCTTCATGGTCGGAGGTGTTGACGCACCAGATGCGTTGCGCCTCTGCGTCGGCAGCGACCCGGGCGTCCACAGCGGAATCGCCGGTGGCCGTCTGAACGAACCAGACGCCGTCGACGTCGGAGGAAGCGTAGGTGCGCGGCTCCCAGGCAAGCAGGCCGGCGTCGGCAAGCTCACGGAGCGCGGCAGAGGCAACCGGGGCCACAACGGTGACCCGGGCACCGGCGTCGAGCAGGCCCTTGGCACGGCGTGCAGCAACGGGGCCGCCGCCGACCACCAGCACCGGGCGGCCGAGCAACCGCAGCGCTGTGGGGTAGATATCCTGAATTGCCATGAATCAACGGTAGGGCCGCGTCACAATCGCCAACAAAGGCCGAGCAACACCAGTTCACGTAAGGTAACGCTGCGTCACACAGGCCGGCTGCCTGAGGATAGGTGCGCAGCCCCCGCCACGCTAGTGTTTGCCCGCCTGTCCGTAAAGGCCTGTGCTCAAATAGCGGAAGCCGGAGTCGACCATCACGGTGACAACAGTCGCTTCCGGCCCAAGCTGCTCAGCTGCACGCAGTGCCGCAACGACATTCCCGCCGGAGGAAGTCCCCACAAAAATTCCCTCTTCATGGGCAAGGCGCCGGGCCATGGCCATCGCGTCCTCGGAGGAAACCCGTTCAATTGCGTCAACTTCAGCAGGCTCCCATAGCGGGGGCACGAAGCCGATACCGGTCCCTTCTATCCGGTGCGACCCGGTGGGGTCTCCTGAGAGCACAGCGGATTCGGCGGGTTCGACGGCAATAACGCGCACGCCAGGAAGGTGGCCACGCAGGCCCCGCGCCGTGCCGTGGATTGAATGGGCTGTGCCAACGAACTGGACAAAGGCATCCACCCGGCCGTAGGACTGCTGCCAGATTTCCTCGCCCAGTGCCAGGTATCCGTTGATGGCATCGCGGTTGTTGAGCTGGTCGCAGGCCCAGTAGCGCGGTAGCGCGCTCAGTTCCCCTGCCCGGGCGATCATTGCTTTGATCAGCTGTTCCGTGATGCGCCCATGGTCGCTTGGCACATCCTCGACCGTCGCCCCCAAGGCCTCCATGGTGCGGCGCTTTTCGTCACTGAAAGCGTCCGAGAAAACGACGTGCAGCCGGTAGCCTTTGGCTGCGCAGACCAAGGCGAGTGAGATCCCCGTTGTCCCGGCAGTGTACTCGACGACAGTGTCCCCCGGGCTGATGTCACCGCGGGCTTCTGCGGCTTTGATCGCAGCCACAGCCATCCTGTCCTTCATGCTCCCCGTAGGGTTGGCAAACTCCAGTTTCGCCAGCACTCGCGCTGACCCTGGCGGCACCACTTTGCGCAGCTCAATCAGTGGGGTGGAACCGATCCCCGCCAGTACGCCTTCGCCTGCCTCCACCGCACGCCCCATGTGTCCGCCTCACGCTCAGTGTCAGCCCGGTCCGCGGAGGGTTGCCGGACAAGATTCAAGCTATACCTCGTTGGATAGCGGCGCCAGTGGGCGGCCTCCAACCCTGTGGCCGTGGGCTGCCGGACAAAACAAAGCCCGACGGCGGTGTCGCCGTCGGGCTTTGAGGATGCTTTGGCTGCAGTGCTTCAGCGGGTGCTGCCCGC
>NZ_JBNHFF010000229.1:0-4990 GCF_059089965.1 Arthrobacter sp. SPT-J7 | reverse complement strand
CCCGGCGGCGGCGCAGGCCCCGCGGCGGAGTCGTGGGCCAGCGCGGCGGGAATAGCCCTTGGTTTGGTCGCAGGGGCCACCTACGCTTTGTACTCTTGGGCAGCCCATCGCCTCATCGGCGGAGGCGTGTCCTCCCGGGCCGCCATGGGGACAGTGTTTGGGGTGGGCGGTGCGCTGCTGATGCCAGTCCTCTTTTTCACCGGCCGCCCGCTCGTCGAATCGTGGGCGAACTTTACCGTCGGGGCGTACATGGCACTCGTGCCGATGTTCGCGGGGTACGTCCTGTTCGGGTGGGGCCTGGCGCGGGTGCGTGCCAGCACCGCGACAGGCCTTTCCCTGGTGGAGACCGTGGTGGCAGCGGCATTGGCGGTCCTTGTGGTGGGGGAACGGTTGCCGGCCGCGGGCTGGCTCGGAGCCGCTACCGTCCTGGCAGGCCTGTTTTTCCTGGTCCCACGTGCTTCACCACAGGGGCAACAGCGGCTGAGCGACGCAGGGCTACGTGGGCAGACCGCGCCGGTGGCGACGCACGATGGGATGCCTGTTCAGCGCGAGGTAAGCACCAACAGCCATCAGGAACACCCCGGAGACAGCTACACCGATGACTGGGCCGCTGACGCCAGCGATGAAGAGCACAAGGCCGAGCAGGCCCGCGGCTGAACCGTAGTAGAAGCCTGAACTGAACCGGCGTGAGGGGTAGCCGGACAGCAGTTCCATGGCCAGGTGGGGATCGTCGGCGATCAGCCCGAGCTCCAGCTCCTTAAGGAGCCTCCGCTCCTCTTCGGACATTGGCATTGGACGCCCTTGAAATCTAAGTCGGGAGTATCGATATCGACCGTAGGATTCTTGTCCTGAGGAGTCAAGGGTTCAGCTTGCCCGGTTATGCGATGACGTCATATTGCATTGAGTCGCCCAGCACCCTGACCCCTTGAGTGGGGACATGAGTGGTTGGCCGGGAGCGGGGCATCAGGTGTTCCACGGGAAGGCCCGCGAGGAGGACGCAGTGGTCGGCGATGAGCCTTCGATGGCATCTCCACCAAAGGGTTTCGCTGCACATGATCACGGTGGGTTGATCGTGTGCGTCTGCTACCAGTCGTTCCGCGGCCGCTCCGAACTCCCTGGTCCGCATGTAGGCAGCGTAGGCCCGGAAAGAATCGTTGCGGAGGGCCGTATCCGGTGACTCCGGGGGTAGCTTGCGGAAACCACCAAGGCGCTGCTCCCACCGGTAACTGATGCCGGCTTCCGGCAGCCAGGCGGACATGCTGTCCTTGCCAAAATGGGGGTGCTTGCGGCTGCCGGGGCCAATGCGTACGTCCACGAGGGATGCCACACCGGCGCCTTTCAGCAGCTCCCCAAAGTCAGCCTGGGAGGCTGTCCCGTGCCCTACCGTATAAAGAACGCCCACGAGAGCCATAGTAGGCACGCAGGCTCCCGCAGGTGCTCTTGGCTGCGCGCCCCAATAATCACGCTGCTGATGGCCGGATGCCGGAGCCCAGCGCGACTGGTTGGCGCGCCGGTAGCTCCACCGGTCCCCTCGCCGAAGTTTCGGTCAGCACCCACTTCGAGCCCTGGGCCGCTGTCACGGGGCGTTCCGGTTTCGCCTCTGCGCCGCCCTGCAATAATCTGAACCAACGGTTGTGCGCGGGGGTGCAGACGCCCGGTGCAACAAGGCAGCACTGTAAGTTCGGGCCACATCACATCAGACGAGGCGGACACGCATGACGGCTTCAGACCAGCAGCACCCACAGCAATCGCAGATGCCCGCGGATCCGCCAGGCCTGCCCGCTGACCGTAAAGCTGCCGCCGCAGCCGTAGACCCGCACCTCCTCCAGCAGCTGGCGGATGCACATGGCGTGGGAACCTCCTTCCAGGGCTGGGACGGCCTGCCGCACAGCGTTGCCGAAGAAACCTTGATTAAGGTCTTGGCCTCCCTGGGGGTGCAGGCCCACACCAACCAGCTGATCGAGGCGGCACTCGCGGAAGCGGAACTGGCGCCGTGGCGGCGGATGTTGCCTCCCGCCGTCGTTATCCAGCAGGGCGAGCCGGCACAGATCCCGGTTCATCTGCGGGACGGAGCCACAGCCCGGGTGACCATCATGCTTGAAGGCGGTGCCGGAACGCGGGATGCGGTTCAGCAGGACCTCCGGGTGCAGCCGCGGGACGTGGACGGTGTGGCCACCGGGCGTGCCACCTTCGCCCTTCCCCAAGACCTGCCGCTGGGTTGGCATACCCTGCACGCCGAATCAGAAGGCACCACCGCGGCCACAACCCTGGTGGTGGTGCCCGTCCGGCTGACCACAGCCGCACCGCTGGAAAAGCGCCGCGGCTGGGGACTGGCTACCCAGCTGTACTCCGTGCGTTCCAAGCGGTCCTGGGGGATTGGCGACTTCTCCGACCTCGCCGACCTTGGCGCACTGAGCGCGGCCCACGGCGCAGACTATATTTTGGTCAATCCGCTGCACGCGGCCGAGCCGGTTCCGCCGGTGCAGCCGTCGCCGTACTCACCATCCACCCGGCGGTTCTTCAACCCGCTGTATATCCGGATCGAGGCAATCCCCGAACTGGCCTACCTCAAACCGCGCAAGCGCGCCGCAGTGGAGAAGCTTCACGAGGAAGCTGCTGCCCTGAACAAGGAGGGCGCGCGGCTGGACCGCGATTCTGTGTACGCGGCCAAGCTCCAGGCCTTGGAACTGCTCTACCACACCCGCCGGTCGCCGGCGCGGCAGGCGGCCTTCGACGAGTTCTGCCGCATCTCCGGCAGGGGGTTGGACGACTTTGCCCTCTGGTCCGCTATTCGGGAGGACCTGCCGGCCGGAGACCCCTTCTGGTCGGACCCCGCCAGTGCCCTTGGCAGGCCGCAGACAGAGGCACTGCGGGAAAGGCTCGCGGACAGGATCGGGTTCTACCGCTGGCTGCAGTGGATTTGCGACGAGCAGCTTGAAAACGCGCAGCGGGCGGCGCTGCGGTCGGGGATGCGGCTCGGCGTCGTCCATGACCTCGCGGTGGGGGTGGACCACAGCAGCGCTGACGCCTGGACACTTCGGGACGTCCTTGCTCCTGACACCAGCGTGGGCGCACCCCCGGACATGTACAACCAGCAAGGACAGGACTGGGGACAGCCGCCATGGCATCCGGCGCGGCTCGCGGAGGCCGGCTACATCCCCTTCCGAAACATGCTGGCAACCGTGCTGCGCCATGCCGGCGGCGTGCGCGTGGACCACATCCTCGGACTGTTCCGGCTGTGGTGGATTCCGTCCGGCAATGCCCCCGGAGACGGCGCTTACGTGCGCTACGACCATGAAGCGCTGATCGGTATCCTCGCCCTTGAGGCGCAGCGTGCCGGGGCGGTGGTGATCGGCGAGGACCTGGGCACCTTCGAGCCTTGGGTGCGTGACTACCTTGCCGCCCGCGGCGTCCTGGGTACTTCCATCCTTTGGTTCGAGTACGACGGCGATTCGCCCCTTGCGCCCGAAAAGTACCGCACGCAGGCACTCGCGAGCGTGAACACGCACGACCTTCCGCCCACCGCCGGGTACCTCGCCGGCGACCACGTGGCACTGCGGAGCGGGCTGGGCCTCCTGGAGCGGTCCGAGGCTGAGGAGCGGGCTGAGCACAAGGCCTCACTTGAGAAGATGCTGGCTTTGGTGCGCGAGCGCGGCTACCTCCCTGACGATGCTTCAGGCCCTGCCGGGGCCAGCGAAGAACGGACCATAGAGGCCCTGCACCTGCTGCTGGCGCAGGCGCCGTCTGTCCTGCTCGGCGTTGCGCTGGTGGATGCTGTGGGGGAGCGGCGGGTCCAGAACCAGCCCGGCACCACGGAAGCGCTGTATCCGAACTGGCAGGTACCGCTCGGCGGGCCCGACGGCAAGCCGGTGTTTCTGGATGATCTTTCCGCCAATGCACGGTTCAACTCCCTGTTGGCGGCGGTAGAGGAGGCTCTGCGCGGCTAACAGCGGGGCCACCTGCCGCACTTCCGGTTTCGGGTTGGCGGCAGGTGGCCCTTTCTATGGCGGCAGGGAGCTTCAACCCGCCATGATCAGCTGTGTGAAGTGGTCGTAGCGGAAAGTGACCGCTCCGCCGTCGTGCTCAAACGGAATGTTGCCGCCGCTTGGCGCGCCGTAACTGACAACTCCAGCGTTTAGGAGATGCCGTTGCCCGGACTTGTGCGTGCTACCTAAACGGCCTGCGAGGAAGTGCGCTCCCCTCCCGCCACGGCCGCCGAGGTTTATCCTCCGGGCACCAGGGCTGTGGGGGAGGGCGTTTCCAAATTGTGGAGCAAAGGCCCGGGCAAGCCCGTCACGCGGTCCAGCTCGAAAGTGGCTATGTTGTCCGACCGTTCGTGGGCAACGTGGAGCCAACGGTCCCTGACCAGGTGGTGCCGCGGCCAGTTTCCTCCGCTTGGAAAGTCCTGGACCGGCACCAGCTCGGTCCCGCCGGACCCGATCTCCAGCACGCTGACCAGGTTTGAGCCGCGCACTCCTACATAGACGTGCCGGCCCTCGTGGCTGAGGCAGATTTCAGCGGCGGAATCGTCGGGAAGGCTACCGCCGGACGTGGCCGGGCCCCGGAAGACCAGTTCGAATGTCCCGGCTTCCGGCCTGACAACGAAGACTTCAATTGAGTATTCAGAAACCACAAAAACGCTGCCGCTGGAATGCTGCACCAGATGGCGTGGGCCACACCCGAAGGGGAGGGCCACCTCGTGATCGGCCACCAAGCCAGATCCGGGCACATAATTCCAGATCCGGAGGGTGTCGTGGCCCAGATCCGTCGTCATGATGCGTCCGTCCCTCAGCATCAGGCTTGCGTGGGCGCGGCTCTGCCGGGGCTCGCCCGGAGTCTGGCTGGCGTGCGGGTCTACCGAGGGCAGTGCCGGGAAGCCTGCCGTAATGCCGCCGTCGGAATCCAATTCGTAGAGCAGGACCTGACCATCACCCCAGCAGGCGGCGGTTAGGAAGCGCCCCTGTGGGTCGACCGCAACGTGGCAGGTGGC
>NZ_JBNHFF010000228.1:0-5003 GCF_059089965.1 Arthrobacter sp. SPT-J7 | reverse complement strand
GGACCGCTGATGCGGTCCGGGTCCTTTCAGGTGGGGCGCAGGCTCCTGCCATGACGTAGCAGGAGCCTGCAGTCTGTTTCAGGTCAGGCGTACGGAAGGACAAGCTCCGCGTAGCGCTCCTTCACCGTGGCCAGGACAGTGTTGCCGTCCGTGTCCCAGATGTCCTGATTGAAG
This sequence comes from Arthrobacter sp. SPT-J7, assembly GCF_059089965.1. Lineage (NCBI taxonomy): Bacteria > Bacillati > Actinomycetota > Actinomycetes > Micrococcales > Micrococcaceae > Arthrobacter > Arthrobacter sp. SPT-J7. The sequence goes on along the minus strand of NZ_JBNHFF010000228.1, from coordinate 4,829 downwards.
ATTTCCACTTCGATGTCACCGGTGTAGCCGGCATCACGCACCCAGGTGCCGATGGTGGCAAAGTCCACCACGCCGTCGCCCATGTATCCACGGGACAGCAGCGGATCGGCGGCGATGGGCATGTTGAAGTCGCAGACCTGGTAGGAGGCAATCCGGTTCTCCCGGCCGGCGCGTTCGATCTGGGCTTTGAGCTCGGGATCCCACCAGACATGGAAGGTATCAACCGCGACGCCCACCGTGGAGGCGTCGAAGGGCGCCGCAAGGTCCAGGGCCTGTCCCAGGGTGGAGATGAGGGCGCGGTCCGCCGCGTACATGGGGTGCAGCGGCTCGAGGACCAGGCGGACGCCGTTTTCCTCCGCAAAGGGAGCGAGGTCTGCAAGGCGGTCCGCGACGCGCTGGCGCGCGGCCACCACGTCCTTCTCGCCCGGCGCCAGTCCGCCGACAACAAGGAAGAGTTCCTTGGTACCCAGGGCCACTGCTTCCAGGATGGCGGCGCGGTTGTCAGCCAGTGCGGCGGCCTGGCCCTCGGGGTCCGCGGCGGTGAGGAATCCGCCGCGGCACAGGGAGGAGACGCGCAGGCCGGCGTCCTTGATTAGGCGCGCGGCCTTGTCCAGGCCGGCTTCCTCCACCCGGTCCCGCCAAGGGCCGATGGACGGGATCCCGGCGTTGACGCAGCCCTCCACAACCTGGGCGAGGGTCCACTTCTTGGTGGTGGCGCTGTTGATGGCGAGGCGGGAGAAAGTGGAGGATTCCGGGTTCATTGTCATACTCCCACCCCGTTGATGCGCAGGTAGTCGGACATCCGGAAAGCGGCGAGCGCCGGGTCCCGGAGCAGTCCCGCCTGGTCTGCCAATTCAAACGTCTTGGCGAGGTGGCAGACGGACCGGCCGGAGTGCAAGCCGCCCACCATCTGGAAGCCCTGCTGCTTGCCGTTAAGCCAGGACATAAACGCGATCCCGGTCTTGTAGTAGAACGTGGGGGCGCTGAAGATGTGCTTTCCCAGTTCGCGGGTGGAATCCAGGATCTCCCGGGCCTTCACGGCGTTGCCGGCATCGTAGTTCTGCAGGGCGACTGAAGCTGCCGGGTAGATGGCGGCGAAGATGCCCAAGAGGGCGTCGGAGTGGTGGGTGCCGTCGCCGTCGATCAGTTCGGGGTAGTTGAAGTCATCGCCAGTGTAGAGGCGGACGCCTTCGGGGAGCGCAGCGCGGAGGGCTACCTCGTGGCTGGCGTCGAGCAGGGAGACCTTGACGCCGTCCACCTTCGCCGCGTTGTCCTTGATGAGCCCCAGGAACGTGTCCGTGGCAGTGGCGACGTCGTCCGAACCCCAGTAGCCGGCGAGGGCGGGATCGAACATGGTGCCGAGCCAGTGCAGGACGACCGGCTGTTCCACTTCCTGCAGCAGGGTGGAGTACACCTTCAGGTAGTCATCGGGGCCGGCGGCAACCTTGGCCAGGGCACGCGAGGCCATAATGATGACCTTGGGTCCGGCCTCGCTGATCACGGCAATCTGCTCGCGGTACGCCTCGATGACGGCCTTGAGCCCGGCTTCGCCCACGGGAAGGGAATCGATGTCCAACTGGTCCGTGCCGGCTCCGCAGGACACGAGGTCCCGAACGGTTTTGCCGGCCGTGGCCGCGTTGCCGGACGAGACCACGGAGGCAGCCTCGACTCCGGTGCGCTTGATGAGCTGCTGAGTGGCGGGCCAGCCCAGGCCCATGCCGCGCTGGGCGGTATCCATGGCATCGGCAACGCCCAGGCCGTAGGACCATAGCTCGTGGCGGTAGGCCATGGTGGCTTCCCAGTCGAGCCGGGCCGGGGCGCCGGGGGTGTTGTCTGCAAGGACCTCAGGGATGACGTGTGCTGCGGCGTAAGCGCGGCGGGCTGTCAGCGGAGCTGTGGGACGGGCCCAGGACGTAGCGCCTTGGAGCCGGTATTCCCTGGTACCGCCGTCGTGGGAGGGCAGGATGAGTGTGGTCATTAGAGCGTAATCTCCGGGACGTCGAGGGTGCGGCGTTCGTCGTTGGACTGCAGGCCGAGCTCTGCGAGCTGGACACCGCGGGCGGCGGACAGCAGGCCGAAGCGGTGTTCGCGGCCGGCAACGACGTCACGGAGGAACTCTTCCCACTGCAGCTTGAAGCCGTTGTCCAGCTCAGCGTTGGCGGGCACCTCCTGCCACTGGTCGCGGAAGGATTCCGTGACGGGCAGGTCCGGGTTCCAGACCGGCTTCGGGGTGTGCGCACGCTGCTGGGCAACGCACTTGTTCAGGCCTGCGACAGCGGAACCATGGGTGCCGTCGATCTGGAATTCCACGAGCTCGTCCCGGTAGACGCGGACTGCCCAGGAGGAGTTGATCTGGCCGATGACCGGGTCGCCGGCCGGGGTCTCGAGTTCGAAGATGCCGTAGGAGGCGTCGTCGGCGGTGGCCTTGTACTCCTTGCCCGCTTCGTCCCAGCGGGTGGGGATGTGGGTGGCGGTTTTGGCGTTGACGCTCTTGACCTTGCCGATGATGCCTTCAAGGACGTAGTTCCAGTGGCAGAACATGTCCGTGGTCATTCCGCCGCCGTCTTCCTTGCGGTAGTTCCAGGACGGTCGCTGCGCAGCCTGGACGTCGCCTTCGAAGACCCAGTAGCCGAATTCACCGCGGATGGAAAGGATGCGGCCGAAGAAGCCTTCGTCCACCAGGCGGCGGAGCTTGACCAGGCCGGGCAGGTACAGCTTGTCGTGGACAACGCCCGCAGTCACGCCGGCTTCCTTGCCGATGCGGGCCAGTTCAATGGCTTCTTCAAGGGTCTCTGCCGTGGGCTTCTCCGTGAAGATGTGCTTTCCGGCGAGCATGGCCTTCTTCAGGGTGGCAGCGCGAAGGCTCGTCATGGAGGCGTCGAAGACAATGTCGACGGTGGGGTCGTTGATCACGGCGTCGAGGTCGGTGCTCCATTCGGAGACCTTGTGCTTTTCCGCAAGTTCACGGATTTTGGCTTCGTTGCGGCCTACCAGAATGGGCTCAACCTGGATGCGGGTGCCGTCCTCGAGGGTGAAGCCGCCGGCGTCCCGGATGGGGAGGATGGAACGCAGCAGGTGCTGGCGGTAGCCCATCCGGCCGGTGATGCCGTTCATGGCAATGCGGATTGTCTTAGTTTCGAAGCCCATGTGTCCTCCACGGTGAGTGAGCAGTAGTACTCAAGCTGGTTGGGAAAGCGCATTCCCACTGCATCCATGATGCACCCGGCCGAACATATTGGCAAGCGCTTTCCGCAAAGGGCATCAAACTGCCATAATGTGAGCACGCTTACTGTCCCCTTAAAGTCTCCAGGAGTTGCTGTGGCTGCAAGTACCCTTACCGAGGTGGCGCGGCTCGCCGGCGTGTCGCCGGCCACCGCCTCGCGCGTCCTCAACGGTTCCGCGCGCAAGCCCGGCCAGGACATCGCGGACAGGGTCCGGCAGGCCGCTGATTCCCTTGGCTACATTCCCAATGCGCAGGCACAGGGCCTCGCGAAGTCCAGCTCCGGTTTGATCGGCCTGATCGTCCACGACATCGCCGACCCCTACTTCGCCGCCATTGCCCGGGGCGTCCAGGAAGCAGCACGTGAGCAGCGCAAAATGGTCCTGCTGGCCACCACCGGCGGAACTCCGGCAGAAGAGAAGGAAGCGGTGGCAGCATTCGCAGCCCGCCGCGCCGACTCCATCGTGATCGCAGGCTCACGCTCGTCCCAGCCGGAGAACCAGGAGGGCAATGCAGAACTGGCTGCCGAACTGGACAGGTATTGCCGCAACGGCGGCCGGGTAGCGGTCGTCGGCCACCCGGTAGTCGGTGCGACGGCGAAGGAGGGCTACCACGTGGTGGCCGTGCCCAACCAGGAGCTCGCCGCAGCACTGGCCGGCAAACTCGCCTCGGGCTGGGACGGCGGCTTTGTGATCATCGGCGGACCCGAGGGACTATTCACCTCCGACGACCGGGTGCGCGGTTTCCAGGAGGGCCTGGCAGCGGCAGGGCGTGAACCTGCGGAGATCCTGCGCACTGCCTTCAACCGGGCGGGCGGCTACGAGGCGGGCCTCAAGCTTGCAGGGCTGATCAAGGAACGCCAGACGGGATCCGGCGATGTGGCGGACCGCAGGCGGTTGTGCATCTTCGCGGTCAACGACGTGATGGCCATCGGCGCCACGGCTGCCCTGCGGTCGCAGGGGCTCCGCATTCCGCGCGATGCCATCATCGCCGGCTTCGACGATATCGAGACGCTCCGCGATTTCCGCCCCGCACTCTCCACGGTCCGCCTGCCACTCGAAGAGATCGGGCGCCTTGCCACCCGTGCCACAGCCCCGGGAGCTCTTGCTGCCGGCGGAGCGCCGGAAGGGGAATCCGGGGACGCAGGAACGGGCGGTACAGAAAAGGGAGGGGCCGACGTCGTGCGGCCGCATCCAATCAGCGGCGAAGTGACGCTGCGGCGCAGCACCGAGACGGCTGCCTGACCGTGGCGCCCCGCCTGACAGTTGTCCCGTCCCGTACCGCCGCCACCGGCGACCGGCCCGCCGTCCTGGTCCTCCCCGGAGGCGGCTACGCCCGGCAGGCCGACCATGAAGCGGAGCCTGTTGCTGACTGGCTCGCCGGGCTGGGCATTCACGCTTTTGTCCTGCGGTACCGGGTCGCCCCCGACCGGCACCCTGCGCCGCTCGAGGATGCAAAGCAGGCCATGCTCCACATTCGCGATGGTGCCCACGGCCTCGCTGTTGACCGGGAACGCGTCGGAGTACTCGGATTCTCCGCCGGCGGACACCTTGCGGCGACGCTCTCCACAGCGGTGGCCACCGGCAGCGCTGGGCTCGACGTTCCCGGG
>NZ_JBNHFF010000227.1:0-5007 GCF_059089965.1 Arthrobacter sp. SPT-J7 | reverse complement strand
ACTGGGCGTCAGTGTCTACGTAGTCGACACTGGAATCCGTTCCTCCCACGTTGACTTCGGCGGCCGGGTCGAGGCAGGGGGCTCGGCGATGTCTGACGGTGCTGGGTCAAGCGACTGCAACGGGCACGGGACGCACGTGGCCGGGACCATCGGCGGAACTGTCCACGGCGTGGCCAAGAACGCGACCCTCATCCCAGTGCGGGCCTTGGCCTGCGACGGCTCAGGCTTCTACTCGGATGTAATAGAAGGGCTCGATTGGATTGCTGGAAACCACCGGGAAGGAACTCCGGCGGTCGCCAACCTGAGTATCGGGGGTCCCAGCAGCAGCACCCTTGACGCCGCGGTCCAAGCCGTCATCGACGATGGCGTCACGGTCGTCGTCGCCGCGGGCAACAGCGCCGTTGACGCCTGCGCGGCTTCCCCGGCACGCATCCCGGCCGCATTAACGGTCGCAGCCAGCGATTCCTCCGACCGGCAGGCCTCATTTTCCAACTCCGGTAAATGCGTGGACCTCTACGCTCCAGGAGTAGGAATCAGTTCCGCTTGGCACACCTCATCGACTGCTACAGCGTCACTTAGCGGGACATCGATGGCCACGCCCCACGTAGCCGGCGCGGCGGCGCTTCTCCTGGCCCAGGATCCCCTGCTGACACCGGCCCAGGTGGCCGACACCATAGTTTCCAATGCTGTGACGGGAGTTATCAAAGCCTCCAGTATCGGAACCCCTAACCGGCTGCTGAACATCGCGCCCGCCGAATCCTCTCCGCCCTTCACCGTCCGTCCGTTCATGGACATCGATTCCGGGCATGCGTTCGCGGCTGAGATTGAGTGGCTGGCCACGCGGCAGATCAGCAACGGCTGGGCCGAACCCGACGGAACCAAAACCTACCGGCCTACTCTCGCCGTTTCCAGGGAAGCCATGGCCGCCTTCATGTACCGGCTGGCCGGAAGCCCCACCGATGTACCCCCATCGCATTCCCCCTTCACCGACGTCGCCACCAGCCACATCTTTTACAAGGAGGTCGCCTGGCTCGCCTCGCGGCCGATCAGCAACGGCTGGGCCGAACCCGACGGAAGCACAACCTACCGGCCTACTGTCGCCGTTTCCAGGGAAGCGATGGCCGCCTTTATGTACCGGCTCGCCGGAAGCCCCACCTATGTACCCCCATCACAGTCCCCCTTCACCGACGTCGCCACCAGCCACATCTTCTACAAGGAGATCGCCTGGCTCGCCTCGCGGCCGATCAGCAACGGCTGGACCGAATCTGACGGAACCAAAACCTACCGGCCTACTCTCGCCGTTTCCAGGGAAGCCATGGCAGCCTTTATGTACAGGTACGCATCCACGGCAGCAAGCTCCTAAGCAGGAACAGCGCCCGAATTCCCCTACCGCCGAGGCTAGGACTTGTCGGCGTTGCGGTTGTCCGTGCGCCACCGGATGCCGGCGTCGATGAAGTCGTCGATTTCGCCGTCGAACACAGCCGAGGTGTTCCCGACTTCGTGCTCGGTCCTCAAATCTTTGACCATTTGGTAAGGGTTGAGGACGTAGGAGCGCATTTGGTCGCCCCAGGACGCCTTCACATCGCCGGCGAACGCCTTCTTCTCGGCGTCCTCCTGCTCCTTTTTCAGGAGCAGGAGCCTGGATTGCAGGACGCGCATGGCTGCTGCCCTGTTTTGCAGCTGCGACTTTTCGTTCTGCATGGAAACCACGGTTCCGGTTGGGATGTGGGTCAGGCGGACCGCGGAGTCAGTGGTGTTAACTGACTGCCCGCCCGGCCCTGATGAGCGGAAGACATCGACGCGAATCTCGTTGTCCGGGATCTCGATGGAGTCGGTTTGCTCGATCAGCGGAATGACCTCCACGGCGGCGAAGGAAGTCTGGCGTCGGCCCTGGTTGTCGAAAGGACTGATCCTTACGAGCCGATGGGTGCCCGCTTCGACACTCAGTGTTCCAAAGGCATAAGGTGCCTTCACCTCAAAGGTTGCCGACTTCAGACCGGCTTCCTCGGCGTAGGAGGTGTCCATGACAGTGGTGGGGTAACCGTGCCGCTCCGCCCAGCGAAGGTACATGCGCATCAGCATCTCGGCGAAGTCGGCTGCGTCCACGCCGCCGGCTCCGGCCCTGATCGAGACTACGGCCTCACGCTCGTCGTACTCGCCTGAAAGCAGGGTGACGACCTCAAGTTCCTTCAGGGCCTTTTTAATGGACTCCAGCTCAGCAGCAGCCTCGCCCATGGAAGCGGCGTCGTCCTCGTCCTGCCCGAGTTCCACCAGAACCTCGAGGTCATCGATCCTTGAGGCCAGGTTGTTAAGGCGTTCCAACTCTGACTGCCGGTGGGACAGCCGTGAAGTGATTTTCTGCGCCGCTGCGGGGTCGTCCCACAGGTCCGGCTCGCCGGCCCGCTCGCTGAGTTCGGCGATGTCTTCCTTCAGTGCTTCTACGTCAGATACTCGCTCAATCGACTCGTAGGTGGCGCGAAGGGCGCGGATTTCAGCGGAAAAATCAATATTGGCCATGGTTGTTTAAGCCTACGCTATCCCGCTGGAGGCACGGACCCCTCCCGCCCCACGGTGCAGTTGGGGAGCGCTCGCCCCGGAAGTTTCAGCGCGTGAAACAAGGGCAGGCAGCCTGCACGCCTGGCGGCATCAGCGGGTGAGCCGCGAACGTGCGGTTGAAGTCGCCTCGATCCTGATGCCATCAGGCATCAGGAAGTTCACCACCGGCGGATGTACAGCGGCAGTCAACACTACGACGGCCGTCGAACCGTCAGGACTCCCCGTCTCCCCTGCAACGGCGAGCCCATCGAAGCGCTGTGATGCGGGGCTCCTGAAAACAAAGTCAGCTGCAACGTTCCTCACCCTTGCAGGGCTCAGGACCGCGGAGGGGCTCCCTCCCTGCACTTCCACCTCCCCTAAGGTGTAGCTGTCTGCGGCAGCAAGGGAGGCACCATCGGCCAACGAAAGCAGCCGCTTGTGTTCAAGGTAGACGGAGGAAATGCCGATGACCACAGTACTGACCAGCAGGGCCAAAACTACGTAGCCAAGGATCATCACCATCATCTGACCGTTTTCATCCCGCTGCGTTCCCCTCAACGGAACCTGCCCACCAGTTGCGTGGATGACGCCTCAAGTTCGGTGGCGCTGAGGCGAAAATTTCCGTCGAACGGCAGGAACGGGAGTGGCACTGTCAGGCTCACAGTCACTGTGACCGTGCTGCCGGCCGCCTGGCAATCTGCGGGATGGCAGGACGTCGCTATCCGCGCCCCCTCGGGCTGGTGTCCGAAGTCGGCGAGCGCAATCGCCACCGCCTGTTCGGCTGCTGCCTGGGCCGTAGCTGCGTCAGGCTGCGCTACGTAGACCTTGGCTGCCTGGTCAGCGGCCCCGACGACAGCAAAGGAGCCGCCTTGGATCTGGCTCATGGTGAGGATGAAGTATACAAGCGGCACCATCAGCAGGAGCGCCAGGAAGGTGAACTCAACCACTGCGCTGCCCCGTTCATTCTGGTGGGCGAGGGGCGGCCGCGGCGTTTGTTCTGCAGTGCACGGTGGAAGGCAGAGTGCTACCTTCAGCTGCCTGAGGGAAGATGCACGGCTTGGGTCACGGCTGAACAACGGAATGACCTTTCACCTCCAACACGTCCCGCGGCCCGATGAGACCTATCACGGGCATCGGAGCCCGTACGGTCACTTCCAGAGCCCGCAGACCTTGGTACGTCACCTCACTGGTGCTTACTTGCTGTGCAAAGCTGGCATTCAGGGCGGACTGAATAAGGCTCCGTGTCCTCTCCTCCGCGTCGGCAGCACTCCGGTCCGCAAGGGTTCCGTAGCGGGCACCCGATGCCGCCGCGTCAATCAAAGTGTTCCTCACGTGCAGGACCAGTGTCAGCTGAATGATCGCAAGGAAGAACAGTGTCAGGAGGCTGCCGACCAGGACAAAATCGACGACGGCAGACCCCTGCTCCCGGGATTCCGCTTCCCATGCCGTGGTGCGATAGGAGACTGTCCTACCCCGGCGCGCCACTTTGTCTGGCATGTCCAGAGCGCGGTCCAGCTTCCTACCGCGGATGGACGTTGGCATTTATTAGCTTCCGACCTTGTCCATCGCCTGGTTAAACATGGCTTCCAGCGCCGGGCCGGCGAGCGCCAGCAAAGCTGCCACAAGGACGGCGGACATAAGGGTGATCATCACCCAGCCGGGGACGTCACCTCGTTCGTGGTCGTCGGGCGCTGCGCGCCTCCATTGCCGTGCGTTTCCGAGGACCAGGCCCGCCAGCAGTGTTGTGGCAAGAGACAGGAACAGCACCATCGAGCGAAACCCCAGTTTTTTCATTCTTTTCGTCCTCTTCCTTCTTTTCCAGCTGTGAATTGATCGATACGTGCACGCTCTTTTGACATTAGAATCCGAGATTTATTGCGGCAATGCCCGGAAAGACAGCAAAAACAACAGTCAAGGGCAGCACACCAAATACGAGCGGCACCATCATGGCGATTTCCTTCTTGCCTGCTGCTTCCATCAGGTCGCGCTTTGCCGTATCACGTACGTCCTGCGCCTGGGCCCGAAGCACATCGGCCAAGGGAGTGCCCCTCTCGACCGCGACGACGATGCCGTCGACGAAACGGACGAGGGGTGCCAGATCTGTCCGCGCCGAAAACTCCTGCAGTGCCTGGATCAGGGGTTTACCTGCTCTCGTCTCAGTAAGGACCTTCGAGAACTCCTTCGTGAGCTCACCCCCGGCGCTACGGCAGACCCTGTCCAGGGCGCCTGTTGCACTCTCCCCCGCGCTGACTGCCAACGCCATTAGTTCAGCGAGGCTGGGGAATTCCGCCATCATCTTCGACTCCCTCCGGCGGATCTGGGCGCCAAGCCAGTAGTCGCGGAACATGAACCCTCCTATGGCACTCCCCAGGACAGCAACGGAAGCCAATAAAGGGTTGAACCTGCCCGAAGCCGCACCGACAATGATGAAAATGATCGACGCTGCGAAGCCGGCGGCCGCCCACAACAGTT
>NZ_JBNHFF010000226.1:0-5021 GCF_059089965.1 Arthrobacter sp. SPT-J7 | reverse complement strand
AAATCCGTTGGCCGGAGGATTCCACGCTGGTGGCCATCCTGCGGGACCATGCCCCGATCACGCCCAGCCGGGACGACGTGATTGACGGCGGCGACGAGCTGTTCTTTGTCACCACGATCGCTGCCGAGGACGAGTTGCGCGGCTTGCTCTCCCCGGACTCCTCCGAATCTCCAGAGCCCCGGCCTGCGGAAGACGCAGGTCACCTGGAGCAGCAAGGTCCCGAGGACGACGGGTTCGACGGGTAAGCGGCTAGCCTTTCGCGGGCGCGCCGTCCGCCGCCTCGTCGTCAACCGGGGCCGGCTTGGTGATGAGCCATGCGATCCAGACTCCCAGGATGTACAGGGGCGCACCCATGATGAGCCGGGTGGTAGCCAGCGCGGCAAACCCTTCCGGTCCCAGGAGGTAGAGGGGAACCTGCACCACAAGCCTGAGCACCAGGACTGCCACGATAATCCAAGTGCCGACCCGGTACGCCTTGAGCCGGGCCGGGTCCTTGCGCCAGTCAAGGCCCTCATTGCGGATGAACCCGAACAGCAACCCGGCCACCGGCCACTTGACGAGAATCGAAATCACCATTGCCACGATGTAGGCCGCGTTGGTGAAGAAGCCCGGCAGGTAGAAGTCCTCGGCTTTTCCTGTGGTGTTGGCGAGCCAGGCGGAGATGCCCACACCCACGACGCCAGCCAGTGCCTGCGTCAGGGGACGCCGCTGCACCAGCCTGACCACGGTGAAGACTGCCGCGACAGCCAGCGCGGCCACCAGGGAGGCCGTAAGGTCCTGGGTGATGGTGTACGTCACGAGGAACAACAGTCCCGGGAGGATGCTTTCGGCAATGCCCTGGACACCGCCGGCGCTGCGCAGCACATCAACCTGGCCGTCATGGGTCCGGTGCAGCCCTGCTTTTGCGGCGTAGTCTGCAGCGAAACCAGCTACCGGGGAGGGGTCCTGGCCCATACCGTCCGGCAGTTTGTCCTTGTCGGCGCCATCCGGACCAGTCCCCTTCGGGCCCGCGCCGTTCGGACCTGTTGCACCGGAGGACGGGTTGGGCTGTGGTGCAGTCATTCGTTCTCCTGGTGGGACAGTATCTCGTAGTGTGGATTGAACATGGTGGGCAGGCCGTCGACACGGGACAGCATGCCTTTGAGCCGCACTTCAGTGCCCGCGTCGATGCCCGGCACGCGCCGCCGTCCCAGCCACACCACACGAAGCCGCCCTCGGGGACCGGCAACAGCACCGGCTCGCGATTCACGGGGATCAGCGTCCGAGACCATGGCACTGAAGGCAGCCGTCTGGTCCGCCGGCACATAAGTCACGGATTCGATGCGGCCGCGGCAGACCACCCGGCCTTTGTCCGGCAGCCGCCTGAGGGGAACATCGTCGCTTTCGTTCAGCGGAGCTCCCCCAGGCGCATTGTCAGCCAATCTGTGTAATTTCAGGACCACGTTCAGGTTCCTGAAGTGCAGGTGCAGCAGGCGGTGGCGTGGTGGTGGCGTCCTTAGGAAGCCGGAGCTGCAGCAGGTCGCGCGGCGGCATGGGGCTGTCGCCGCGGATCACAACTACCTGGCGGAACAGCGCTTCGAGGGGTTCCGCCGCAGGGCGCTCCAGTGCAGCGGCTCCACCCAGTACGCCGCGCAGGAACCAGCGGGGGCCGTCCACTCCAATGAAGCGTGCCACCCGGTAGCCTTGGCTGCCGTCCGGCAGTCCCGCGGGCAGCTTAGCCACGAGCTCGGTTCCGAACGTGCCCTCGACCTCCTCGACCTGTCCGCCCTGTACTCCCACGGACTGGCCGATCTGCTCGCGGATCTCGTCCCAAAGCCCTTCGCTTTTGGGGGCTGCGAAAGCTTGGAGCTGGAGGCTGGAACCATTGAGGTCCAGGGTCACCGCGACGACGCGCTGGGTGGCTTCTTCCACCTCGAGCCGGAGCTGGAGGCCCTCGCTGGGGGTGATCAGGAGGGCGCCCAGGTCGACGTAGCCGTCGCGGCTGCCGATTTCCGATTCGTCGAAAGGGCCGTTCGAGCGGCGTCCGGAACTGTCCACTGCCTCTTCTGCAGTCTCCGCCGCAGCGGACACGTCGTCCGGTTCGGCTGCTTGTTCCTTCTTGGCTTTCCTGCCGAGCCCAAAGACCATTGGGGTTTCTCCTTATGTGTGAAGTTGCCGGTCCGGCCCGTGGGGGTCCCGCCGTCGTGCTCTATTGCCGTCCGGCACGCAAATGCCAGTGCGGCAGAACGGGTTGGGGAAGAGATAAGGGTCAGGCTTCCGGCAGGTTGAAGCCGCCGGTGGAGCCGAAACCTCCAGTGCCACGTACCGATCCGCTCAATTCGTTGACGGAGATGAACTGCGCGTACTCCACGCGCTGAATAACCATCTGCGCAATTCTATCGCCGCGGCGCAGCTCGATGCTTTGCTTCGCGTCGGTGTTCAGGAGGGTGACAGCGATCTCGCCGCGGTAGCCGGCGTCCACAGTTCCTGGAGCGTTCACAATGGTGAGCCCGTGCTTGGTGGCCAGGCCTGAACGGGGATGGATCAATGCGACGAACCCTTCAGGCAGGGCGATGGCCACTCCCGTGGGGACCAGCTTCCGCTCCCCCGGCTGCAGCACAACGTCCACGCGGGCGCGAAGGTCGGCGCCGGCGTCGCCCGGATGGGCATAGGACGGGGCCTCCAGGCCCGGATCCAGCATCTTCAGCTGGACCTGGAGGGTGGGAGCACCGGAAGCCACGGCGGACGCGGTTGCTTCAAGATGGAGAGTATCTACTGTGGCGGGATCATCAGTCACAGTCACTCACTCTAACCCGCGCCCCCAAATCAGTCCTAGGTCAGGCCCCCTGCCCTGGGACGGAACCAGGGGAGGAAGCGGCCGCACCGGGGAGGAGATGCCGGTAAGGGGGCGGCCCCACGCAAGATGAAATAGCCGCGGAAAGATGGAAGGCTGGGCACATGCCCGAATCAAGCTCCTCCGCGCCCGTACCCCAGAGACCGTCCACCGGGTCTGCGGTGATCTATAAGGAGAAGCTCTGGCCCAACGTCTGGATCTGGATCATCGCTGCAGGCGTGGCAGGAGCGGGCATCCTGGTATTTGCACCCATCAGCACAGCAGCCGGGTTCACTGCTGCCGGCGTGCTTTTCGTCATCATGGCAGTTCTCCTGGTCCTGTCCACCCCGGCCATCGTGGTTACCGATGATTCCCTGACCGTGGGCCGGGCCAGCATCGAGCGCCGGTTCGTGGGCGCCGTTGAGGCATTCCGGGGTCCGGAAGCAACAGCCGAACGCGGGACCCGGCTGAACGCCCTCGCCTACCTCTGCATCCGCGGCTGGATCGACCCCGTGGTCAAGATCGGGATCACGGATCCGTCGGACCAAACGCCGTACTGGCTGGCCTCCACCCGGCGGCCCGACGAACTGACGGCGGCCCTCTCCCGCCGGTGACGTGCCCCTTCGGTGGCTATGCACCGCCGGTGACAAGTCCGCCCAGCCCGCATGCCGCCGTCGTCATAACTGCATTTCCTTTTGCCGGCCTACCTGGGTTGCTGGCTGCTTAGGCCAGCTCGCGGATTACCCTTCGCATTCCTTGCAGTAGAAGCGCCCTTCCTTCTCCCGGGCAATTTGGGAGCGGTGCCGGACCAGGAAGCACGAAGAACAGGTGAACTCGTCCGCTTGGGCGGGAACCACCTGAACCGTCAGTTCTTCGCCGGAAAGGTCAGCGCCGGGCAGCTCGTAGCCTGCGGCAAGATCACTTTCGTCTTCGTCCACCACCGCAACCGGTTTGTCGGAGCGCCTGGTTTTCAGCTCTTCGATGGAATCCTCTCCGAGCTCTTCCTCAGACTTGCGCGGCGCATCATAATCGGTGGCCATTGTCGCCGTATCCTTCTTCCTTTTGCCGGCCTGTGAACAACATCCTGCATAACGCTGGATGACGCGTGTTTGTGCCCGGCCCGGTGGGTCCCGCCCGCCCGGAAGCGACCCTTCCACCCAGCGCCGGGCCGGAATATCGCGGCGCGCCCTGCCCCTTGAGCCAAAACGGGAGCACCGGGTGGCAGAGTTTCGATTGATAGTAATGCCAGGGTGGAGGATTTGTATGCAGGATCTACGGCTTGTAGGCGTGCACGACGACGGGGCGCATCTCCTGTTGAGCGGTGCCGGCGGCGAGATGTTCCAGCTGCCGATCGACGAAGCGCTGAGGACCGCGACCAGGTCAGCCGCGAGGCCGCCGGCCGAGCGGTCTGCCATTCCCATGTCTCCCAGGGACATCCAGGCCCGGATTCGGGCAGGTGCGACTGCTGCGGACGTGGCGGAACTCTCGGGCCTGCCGCTGGCAAAGGTCGAACGCTACGAGGGGCCGGTCCTGGCCGAACGCGAGTACGTTGCCCAGCAGGCACGGAAGGTTGAGGTTGCCTCGCCCTCGCCAGGCCACGACATCTACCGGTCCACTTTTGGGGACAATCCCGCCACCCTGGCTGACATGGTTGCGCACCGGCTGTCTGCCCATGGCATTGATCCATCCACAGTGGAGTGGGATTCCTGGCGGCGCCAAGACGGTACCTGGACGGTCTCGGCCGGATTCGAAACCAATACCGGTGGAAAGGCCGGCATTGGCGAGGAACCTCCGGCACTATGGACGTTCAGCCCGGCCAGGAAGTCCCTGCAGAACGCAAACCGGTGGGCGCAGCAGCTCAGTGAGCTTGAGCCCTTGGATGGTCCAGTCCCGGCGCGCAGGCTCTCTGCCGTCTCCGACCGCCCCTTCGACTTCGAAACCGACGCCGACGCTGCCCGCCCTTCACCCCGTCCCGCTCCCGAGGCCGAGCAGGCGGACAGCAAGGAAGACGGACTCCTGGACATGCTGCGCTCGCGCCGCGGACAGCGCCTGGGTGTGGACGAGGATTCTGACGACGCCCTGGCGCTGCTCCTGACCCACGGCGTGCCCGCTGCCCACCCGAGGCCCTCGGAATTGATACCTGAACCGGAGGAGCCCGGCGACGGGTCGCAGGATGACGCCCCCGAATCCCCTGCCGCACAGGCGAATT
>NZ_JBNHFF010000225.1:0-5031 GCF_059089965.1 Arthrobacter sp. SPT-J7 | reverse complement strand
GGACCGTGCCGGCGGCCTTTGCCGTGATGGTCGGAGTCTCCCGTGCCACCGTCCGGCGGGTCCCCAAGACCACGCCCCGGGTCATGACCCGGCTCCACACTCCGGAACGGCCACTGGCCACGGAACGCTGACCCTCGTGCGGCCTTCCACGCCCGCCCGGTTTTCCTCGCGCGGAGCAGTCGTTGGCCTGGTCTTCCTGGCGGCGTGGTGGATCCACGGTTACCGTGCGTACAGGGATATGTGGCGGAGGTTCGAGCCGCCCTCCCCGACCCCGCCGGCGTGGGCCTGTACCGGCTCAGTCGATGGCCGCCATCAGTTCAACCACACGATCCAGGTAGGCGTCCACTTGGGTTTCCTCGTATCCATCGGGGCCAACGGCCGGACGGAAAACTGCGCGGCGGACGTTGTCGACGCTGAGCGGCTTGTCCTGTTCCAGGTATGCGATGAGTTCGTGGCACAAGTGGTCCACGTCAACCGTGTTGTAGCTGCGGACCTTTTTCTTGGAAGGCCGGCGGAAGCGGTCGCCGTCGGGGCGGTGCAGCCTGCCGCGGAGGATGCCGGACAGGTTTCCGATCTCCCGCAGCCAGGCTTCCTCACCGTGGGCAGCGATCAACTCGTCCCGTTCCCGGCGGGCGAAGGCGTCTTCGAGACGGTCGAGTGCTGCGTCCACGACGGCAGCTGAATAACCGCCTTTGACGGGGTCGAAAGAGACGGCCCTGACAGCGGCACTGGTAACGGGCTCCGCCACAGCCTGAGGGGTTTCAAGTGACACCCGCGCCCGCTGCAGGAACGTGTCCACCTGCTTGGCGTTGTAGCCGTAATTGCTGCGCTCCACGCGCTCAAAGGACGCAGGGATCTGCCGATGAATGTCCAATGCCACTTTTGATTCCTTCGATGCTCTTCAAGCCGTTACTCCAGCACCAGTCTATTGGCGCCCGGACCCGGCAAGGGTTTTGTGTGTCAGGCCCCGGAAACGAGCCCGTACAGGACAAAAGCCGCCGGGGCCGCAAAAACGATGGAGTCCAGACGGTCCATCACGCCGCCATGTCCCGGCAGGATGCTGCTCATGTCCTTGACGCCCAGTTCGCGCTTAACCATCGACTCCGCCAGGTCACCCGCCGTGGATGCCGCCACCAAACCCACTGCGAGGACAACACCCACCCACCAGGGCTTGTCCAGCAGAAAGAGACTGGCAAGGATTCCGATGAATATTGCGCCGCCAATGGAACCGGCGAATCCTTCCCAGGATTTTTTCGGGCTGATCTTGGGCGCCATCGGATGCTTGCCCAGGGACGCGCCCACCAGGTAACCGAAGGTGTCGTTCGACACGACCAGCAACAGCATCACCGCCACCTGCCACGCGCCGTCGGGAATTGTTCCTTCCGGCCAAAGGCCCAGCGGAGTAGCGCCGCCCGACGCGTGCAGCGGAAGCGCCGCGAAGCTGATGAAGAACGGCACCCAGCCCAAGGTAAAGACGCCCGCGAAGATACTGTTGGCCGAGCCGGCGGCGCTATCGATGGAACGCCACAGCAGCACTGCCACGGAGCTGAGCAGCATGCCAAAGAGCAGGCTTTCCATCCCGCCGAAATAGGCAGCAAAAGGCATGGCCACCGTGCCGGTCATGACCGGCACAATGGGCATCCTGGTCCCGTTCGCCTCCAGGGCGCGGTAAATTTCCCACACCCCAATAACAGCGAACGCAGTGGTGACTGCAACAAATCCGAGCGGGAGGAACAGCAGCCCACCCAGCACGGCGAAGAGCATGGCCAGGCCCACCACCACCGCAGCCGGCAGGTTGCGCCCGGCCTTCGGCGTCGGGTTGGTCCTGGGCTGCTTCCCCCGTGTGCGCGCCCGCTGTGCCGGGGCCTGCTCTGCCTGCCCCATCAGACTTCGAGCAGCTCTGCTTCCTTGCGCTTGAGCAGCTCGTCGATGCCGTCCACATGCGCCTTGGTGAGTCCGTCCAGTTCCTTTTCCGCGCGGGTGCCCTCATCCTCGCCGGCTTCGCCGTCCTTGACCAGCTTGTCAAGGGTCTCCTTTGCCTTGCGGCGGATGTTGCGGATGGAGACCTTGGCGTCTTCGCCCTTGGTCTTGACGATCTTGACGTATTCCTTACGGCGTTCCTTGGTCAGCTCCGGAATGGTGACCCGGATGACGTTGCCGTCGTTGGACGGGTTGGCACCGACCTCAGAGTCGCTGAGCGCGCGTTCGATGTCGCGCAGAGCGGTTTTGTCGAACGGGGTGATGAGGATGGTGCGGGCGTCCGGAATGGCGAACGAGGCCAGCTGCTGCAGCGGTGTGGGTGAGCCGTAGTAGTCCACCAGGACCTTGTTGTACAGGCCCGGGTTTGCCCGCCCGGTGCGGATGGAAGCGAAGTCTTCCTTGGCTACCTCAACAGCCTTGTCCATCTTTTCTTCGGCTTCGAGCAAGGTTTCTTCGATCACGGTCTCTCCTGAAGATTCGGGTGCTGTCCGGGGCCCGGTTCCATGCACAACGTGGTTCTCTGTTACTGCTTCCGCTCCTGGTCCCGAAGGCAGGGGCGGAACGGTCCTGAAAACATCCTAGCCGTAGCTAGGCACTGACCAGCGTGCCCAGCTTCTCGCCGAGGATGGCCCGGGTAACGTTGCCCTCGCCCTCCATGCCGAAGACCACCATCGAGAGATTGTTGTCCTTGCACATGGTCATAGCCGTCTGGTCCATCACACGGATGTCGCGGCGGAGGGCATCGTCATAGCTGAGGGTCTCGAGCCGTTCGGCTGAGGGGTCCTTCTTCGGGTCCGCCGTGTAGACAGCGTCCACACCGCTCTTCGCCATCAGGACGACGTCGGCATGGACTTCGAGGGCACGCTGGGCCGCGACGGTGTCGGTGGAAAAGTACGGCAGGCCGGCGCCCGCGCCGAAGATGACCACACGGCCCTTTTCCATGTGCCTGATGGCGCGGCGGGGAATGTAGGCTTCAGCCACCTGCCCCATGGTTATGGCGCTCTGGACGCGGGTTTCGACGCCGGCCTGCTCCAGGAAGTCCTGCAGGGCCAGGCAGTTCATCACAGTTCCGAGCATGCCCATGTAGTCCGCCCTTGAGCGGTCCATGCCGCTCTGGGAAAGTTCTGCGCCGCGGAAGAAGTTGCCGCCGCCAACCACAATCGCCACTTCCACCTGTGGAACGGCAGCCGCGATCTGCTTGGCGACGTCGCGGACCGTCTCCGGGTCAACGCCAAGCTTCCCGCCGCCGAAGACCTCGCCGGAAAGCTTCAGGAGGACCCGGCGTCGACTTTTCTCTGGCTGGATTACAGTGTTGACGGCTTCCATGATGCCTTCCCGTTGGTGAGTCTCAAAAAAGGTTATCCTGCTGGGGCCAATGCTCGGTACCGGCCCGGTGCATGCAAAAGGGGCGGCCACCGAAGTGGCCACCCCCTTGCAGTTTCGACTAGGAGCCGACGCGGAAACGCGTGAACGCGGTTCCCTTGACACCGGCCTCAGTGAGGACCTGTGCCACTGACTTCTTGGCGTCCTTCGCGAATGCCTGGTCAACCAGGACCTCACCCTTGTAGAAGCCGGTTACGCGGCCTTCCACGATCTTGGTGAGTGCGGCTTCGGGCTTGCCCTCGGCCTTGGCGGTCTCTTCGGCGATGCGGCGCTCGGACTCAACCAGCTCGGACGGAACGTCGTCACGGGTCAGGTAGTTCGGGGCCATGGCAGCGATATGGACTGCAACGTCGTGGGCGGCGGTGGCAGCGGTTTCGCCTTCACCGTCGACAGCGAACAGCACGCCAACCTGGGCCGGGAGGTCCTTGGAGGTCTTGTGCAGGTAAGCGTCAACCGTTGCGCCCTCGACGCGGGAGATGCGGCGGACAACAACCTTTTCGCCCAGGACAGCGCCTTCTTCGACGACGACCTCGGAGAGCGGCTTGCCGTCAACTTCGGTGGCGAGCAGGGTCTCGAGGTCGGCTGCGCCGGACTCAACGGCAACGGCCAGGACCTTGTCGGCCAGCTGGATGAACTTGTCAGCCTTGGCCACGAAGTCGGTCTCGCAGTTGACCTCGATCATGACGCCGACGCCGTTGCTGACCTTTGCGGCCACCAGGCCTTCAGCGGTGGAGCGGCCCTCGCGCTTGGTAGCGCCCTTGAGGCCCTTGATGCGGATGATTTCGATGGCCTTCTCGGCGTCGCCGTTGGCTTCGTCAAGAGCCTTCTTGACATCCATCATGCCGGCGCCGGTGCGCTCGCGCAGGGCCTTGATGTCCGCGGCAGTGTAGTTCGCCATGTGAACCCCTCTGTCTAGAAATGTGTTGTGGTGTACGGACCGACAGGACGGCAGCCCACGTTGTGGGCCGCCATCCTGTCAGCGGCTCCGGCACCGCAGGCGGTGCCGGAGAATCCGGATTTCTTGGTGTTACTTGGCGTCTTCAGCCGGAGCTTCGGCCGCAGGAGCCTCGGCAGCGGCAGGAGCTTCAGCTTCCTCGGCGGGAGCAGCAGCGGCAGCTTCCTCAGCCTTGCTGCCCTCGAGGAGCTCACGCTCCCACTCGGCCAGCGGCTCTTCCGGAGCTTCGGTGGTGCCGGTGGCGCGGTTGTTGCGGGCGATCAGGCCTTCGGCAACGGCGTCGGCAACAACGCGGGTCAGGAGGTTCACGGAGCGGATGGCGTCATCGTTGCCCGGGATCGGGAAGTCGACCTCGTCCGGATCGCAGTTGGTGTCCAGGATGGCCACAACCGGGATGTTCAGCTTTTTCGCCTCGTCAACGGCAAGGTGCTCCTTCTTGGTGTCCACGATCCAGAGCACGGAGGGTGCCTTGGTGAGGTTGCGGATACCGCCGAGGTTGGACTCAAGCTTGGTGAGTTCGCGCTTGAGGAGCAGGAGCTCCTTCTTGGTGTACGCGGAACCGGCGACGTCGTCGAAGTCGATCTCTTCGAGTTCCTTCATGCGCTGGATGCGCTTGGCGACCGTCTGGAAGTTGGTCAGCATACCGCCGAGCCAACGCTGGTTCACGTACGGCTGGCCAACGCGGGTTGCCTGCTCGGCAATTGCTTCCTGGG
>NZ_JBNHFF010000224.1:0-5106 GCF_059089965.1 Arthrobacter sp. SPT-J7 | reverse complement strand
TGCCTCGGCAACGGGCCACGGCGACATCTCCACCGGCGTGGCAGGTGGCGACTCCAACGCGAGCGCCACCCGCATTACCCCCGGCAACGCCCTGCGCCCCGAGGACATCGCCCTCGAGGTCCGCACCGGCATGGCCAGGCCGTCCGAAGACGTCGCGGAATACGCACTCGGGCTTGGCGACGACGCCCTGATCCTTGCCCAGCGCCTGGGCCACTGGATTTCCCGCGCCCCCGAGCTGGAAGAGGACGTGGCCCTTGGCAACATCGCCTTGGACCAGTTGGGCCACGCCCGGAGCTTCCTCAGCTACGCCGGCGGCGCCTGGGGCAAGAGCGAGGACGATCTCGCCTACTTCCGCCGCGAGCACGAGTTCCGCAGTGTCCAGCTGTTCGAGCAGCCCAACGGCGACTTCGCGGTGACCATCGCGCGCCAGTTCATCGTGAGCTACTACCAGTTCGAGCTGTACCGCCGGCTCACCGGATCAACAGACGCCACTCTCGCCGCCATCGCCGCCAAGGCCGTGAAGGAAGTGGATTACCACCGGGACCACAGCGCCCAGTGGATCCTCCGCCTGGCCGGTGGCACCGAGGAATCCCGCAGAAGGATGATCCACGGCCTGCGGCTGATGTGGCCGTACGTCAACGAACTGTTCCAGGACGATGACCTGACGCGCCGCCTCGCCGAGGCGGGTGCCGCCGTCGTACCTTCCAGCCTGCGGGAGGACTTTGACCGCCTCACCGGCGAAGTCCTCCAAGAGGCCGAACTCGAGGTGCCGGACGTTCCGGCAGCCCCCGGCGGCGGCCGGTACGGCAGGCATTCTGAGCACCTGGGCTACGTCCTGGCCGAGATGCAGGTCCTGGCCCGCGAGTACCCCGGAGCGAAGTGGTGAAGGCCATGTACATCTCGGACTTCGAATCCCGGACCCGGACCCCGCGGCAGACGGCGTGGGACATCGCCGCCACCGTCTGCGATCCCGAGATCCCCGTGCTCACCATCGAGGACCTGGGGATCCTGCGGGACGTGCAGGTGGCAGAGGACCACGTCAGGGTCACCATCACCCCCACGTACTCGGGCTGCCCGGCCATGGACGCCATCCGCGACGACCTCACAGCAGCCTTCGCCAAAGAGGGCTTCACAGACGTCGAAGTGGACCTGGTGCTCGCCCCGGCCTGGACCACGGACTGGATGACGGACGCCGGAAAACAGAAGCTGCAGGAGTACGGCATCGCCCCGCCCTCGGGCAAGGCAGGAGCCGCCCGCCACGCCGGCCCCATCCGCCTGAGCATGGCCGTGAAATGCCCGCAGTGCAGCAGCCTGAACACCAAGGAACTCACCCGCTTCGGCTCCACCTCCTGCAAGGCGCTGTATGTGTGCCAGGACTGCAAGGAACCGTTCGACTACTTCAAAGTGCTGTAAGGAAGCCCCATGCCTGTTGTCCGCCAGACCGCCGCAGAGACGGCGCAGGCCACCGGCCGCCGTCGTCCGTCCTTCCACACCCTCGCCGTGAAGGAGGTGCGCCGGCTCACCGAGGACGCCATCGAGGTGGCCTTTCACGTCCCCAAAGAGCTCGCCGGCCGGTTCGACTACCTGCCCGGCCAGTACGTGGCACTGCGCACAAAGCTTCCCGATGAGACCGGCGAGCTGCACGAGGTGCGCCGCAGCTACTCCATCTGCGCCGAGCCGCGCAGCTTCGCGGACGGCAGCAGCGAGATCCGGGTGGCGGTGAAGAAGGACCTGGGCGGGCTGTTCTCCACCTGGGCCAACGCCGAGCTGAAGGCCGGGGACACCCTGGAGGTCATGAGCCCCATGGGTGCTTTTGTGTCCCGGCACGGCCGCGACGGCCAGGCGGTGGAGCAGAACCGCATGAACTCCATGAACAACCCGGAGGAGCTGGCGGGGGACGTCGCCTCCAACGGGGAAGCGAACTTCGTGGCCATCGCCGCCGGCAGCGGCATCACCCCGGTGATCGCGATCGCGCGCACGCTGCTGGCCGCCAACCCGGAGTCGCGGTTCGACCTGATCTACGCCAACAAGGCGGCCATGGACGTGATGTTCCTGGAGGAGCTTGCGGACCTGAAGGACAAGTACCCGCAGCGGCTGGCCATCCACCACGTGCTGTCCCGCGAGCAGCGGATCGCGCCGCTGCTCAGTGGAAGGATCGACGCCGAGAAGCTCCAGCAGCTGCTGGGCACGGCCATCCACGCGGACGATGTGGACGAGTGGTTCCTGTGCGGGCCGTTCGAGCTGGTGCAGTTGTGCCGGGACACCCTGGCCGAGCGCGGCGTGAAGCCGGAGAACATCCGATTTGAGCTGTTTACGTCGGGCAAGCCGGACAAGCCGGAGGGGCACGCGGGCCGGCCCGTGGTGGTGGACGAGTCCAAGGAGACGTACAAGATCACGTTCAAGCTGGACGGGCTGCAGGGCGAGGTGGCCAGCCCCACCCACGCCCGCGAGTCGATCCTGAATGCTGCGTTGCGGGTCCGCCCGGATGTGCCGTTCGCGTGTGCCGGGGGAGTGTGCGGCACGTGCCGTGCCAAGGTGGTCACCGGCAGCGTATCGATGGACGAAAACTACGCGCTGGAGCAGGATGAGCTGGACAAGGGCTACGTGCTGACCTGCCAGAGCCATCCCACCAGCAAGGAAGTCACCGTCGACTTCGACGTCTAACACCGACCGGTCTCAACGAAGGAGCCCGAATGATTTCCCTTTCCATCAACAACGGCGTGGCCGAAGTGGTCCTGGACGCCCCGCACAAGCTGAACTCGCTGGATGAGCAGGCGCTGGCGGATTTGTCCCAGGCGTACGACGACGCTGCTGCCGCCGCCTCCCGCGGTGAGGTGCGGGCATTGCTGCTGAGGGGAGAGGGCCGCGCCTTCTGCGCGGGCCGGGACATCCAGAACGTGACGCCGGAGAGCGACGACGCTGCCGCGTACCTGGGCGGGCTGGTGGAGCCGCTGCTGAAGAAGATGAGCGCGTTCCCGGCTCCGACGTTCGCGGCGGCCCATGGTGCCTGCCTGGGCGTCGGGCTGGGCCTGTTGTTGGCCACGGACGTGGTGTATGTGGCGGAGAACGCGAAGTTCGGGTCGCCGTTCGCGAAGCTGGGGGCCACGCTGGATTCGGGCGGGCACTGGTACTTCACCGAGCGGCTGGGGATGCACCGCACACTGGACCTGATTTATACGGCGGAGCTGATGACCGGATCCGAGGCCGTCGCTGGGGGGCTGTTCAGCCGGGCCATGCCGGCGGATGAGCTGCTGGAGACGACGCGGGGGATCGTGTCTCGGGTGGCTCGCGGCGCAACCGAGGCGTTTACGGCCAGCAAGGAGCTGGTGGCGCACATCCGGGACCAGCGGCTGGGCCTGTGGGAGGCCATGGCGGAGGAGAACGCCGAGCAGGCCAGGCTCTGCAAGACTGACGATTACGCCGAGGGTTTCCGGGCTTTCAGGGAGAAGCGGGAGCCGACGTTCACCGGCGGGAATTGCCTTTGTCTGCCGCTGATTTGTAAGGTTCAGCTATGACTATGGGGAAATCTGTGACCAAAGCCGTCATTCCTGCTGCCGGATTGGGAACTCGCTTCCTGCCCGCCACTAAGGCAATGCCGAAGGAAATGCTGCCGGTGGTTGATCGTCCGGCCATCCAGTACGTGGTGGAAGAAGCCGTAAAGGCCGGCCTCAATGACGTCCTGATGATTACGGGGCGCAGCAAGCGCGCGCTGGAGGACCACTTTGACCGCGCACCCGGGCTAGAGCGCGTTCTGGAGCTGAAGGGCGACACCGACCGGCTGGAGTCCGTCCAGTACGCCTCGGATCTGGGGCCAATCCACTATGTCCGCCAGGGCGAGGCCAAGGGCCTCGGCCACGCGGTGCTCTGCGCCAAGCAGCACGTGGGCGATGAGCCGTTTGCCGTGCTGTTGGGCGACGACCTCATTGACGAAGCAGAGACCCTGCTGACCACCATGATGGAGGTGCAGCAGAAGACGGGCGGTTCGGTGATTGCCTTGATCGAGGTAGACCCGTCCCAAATCAGTGCTTACGGCTGCGCCGACATCACCGCTGTTGAGGGTGAAGACTATGTCCGAGTGAATAGCCTGGTGGAGAAGCCTGCAGTGGCTGATGCGCCGTCCAACTTGGCCGTGATTGGTCGTTACGTGCTGCACCCGTCCGTGTTCGGTGTGCTGGAAAACACCGGTCCAGGCCGCGGTAACGAGATTCAGCTGACCGATGCGCTGCAGACCCTGGCCGCCCGTGAGGGCGAAGGCTCCGGCGTGTATGGTGTGGTTTTCAAGGGCCGCCGCTTCGACACCGGCGACAAGCTGAGCTACCTCAAAGCCGTGATTACCCTGGCGTCTGAGCGCGTGGAGTTCGGCGAGGACCTGAAGACGTGGATGAAGGCCTTCGTTAACTAGCTCTTAGCATTACCGACTTTAGAGAGGTCCGCTGCCGAAGGGTGGCGGACCTCTAGTTTTCTGAGCCCCCAAGAGGCAAGCAGGGCCCCTATGACTGCCCCTGACGTGTTTGTCACGAGGTCGAGCGGGCTAGCAAAGCGGTTGTGAAGAAAGAGGAGTTGGCCCAGCTCCATGCAGCCGGAAGTGAGCAATCCAAGCGCGCCAATTTGCCACCAGCGTTTAGTCGGAAAAGCAAGGGAACTAGCGACCCCGAGTGGCACGAAAAGGACGACGTTGGCGGATGCCTCGACGAATTTGTAATTGAACCAGCGGGGGATTCCCCTCCGATGGAGGAAATTCAGGATATCAGCGAGCTGCCCTTGTACAGGTTGGTCTACAGGGCTCGGCCAGAACGCAACAATTGCGAAGGGGACCAGCATGGCAGCGAGGACCAGCTGCCAAATCTTTCGTTTGCGAAAGAGGATCAATGGGCCCTCAGCTGGTCTGTAGTAGGGCCAACACTGCAGTACCTAGCGCTGCTACCGCCAGTAACGCTAGAAGGACGTAGCGGAGCACCTGCGGGCGGGGGAGCGGTACTGAGTAGCCGAACTCTCGTGTTGTTCTGCGCCAATGTCTCCCCATGCCCTAACAAATACCACAGCGCGATGCCTGAGCTTGTGGAAACCCGCTTGTCGAAAACCTGTAATGAAAAGGGTGGGTGGTTC
>NZ_JBNHFF010000223.1:0-5120 GCF_059089965.1 Arthrobacter sp. SPT-J7 | reverse complement strand
CCGCCCTGAACTGAAAAAGTTGCGCACCAGCTGCCTGATTTTGCAGTGCTCCGACGATCGGCTTGCCCCGCCGGAAGTGGGCGCCTACCTGCACAAGAATCTGGAACACAGCACCCTGGTGCAGCTTCAGGCCACCGGGCACTGCCCCCATGTCAGCGCTCCGGAGGAAACGGCCCGGGCGATTCTTCACTACCTCGACTCCCGTGCGTGACAGGCGCCGCCGGCCCCTCCCCCGCTCGACTTTGCAGGTTGCTGCATCCAGCCACTCCCCTGTCAGGGCCATCGAGCAGTCAGCGGGCTGAGATGGACACGTCCTCCGCGCTTGGGTGACTGCAGGAGCCAGCAGCGATGGCTCACCAAGCAAGAGATCCGCCCTCCCCGTCCTGCCGCCAGAAGAAACTTCTTCATCGCACGCATCGGCTACTGTGAGGCACAGTCCGCGGTGGGAGGACGGCACAGGTCCTTCTTTGGCGCTTGTTTCTGCTGCTAAAACATCCGATGGAAAGAGGTGAGGGACCATGGGACATTCCGCGCGCCGCGACTGGTGGGACCGGTTCTTCGCAGCCGGTGTTTTTCTGAAGGGACTGGACGGGCTGGCGGAACTAACCGGCGGTTTGCTGCTGATGTTGCTGGATCCTGCCCTGATTCACCGGTTCGTCCTGCACCTCGCGCAGCCGGAGCTGTCCACGGACCCGAAGGATTTCATCGCCGTCCACCTTTTACATGCCGCCGACACCCTGACCGGCAGCACCGCCTTCTACGCCGCGCTTTACCTCCTCGCGCACGGCGCAGTGAAGGTGGTGCTCGTGACGGCTCTGTTAATGAACAGGCTTTGGGCCTACCCCTGGATGATCGGGGTGCTTCTTGCCTTCATCGCCTACCAGCTTTACCAGTTCGCCGTCGCACCCACCATTGGATTGGCCGCCCTGACCATCTTTGATGCCCTCGTCGCACTCCTGACCTGGCACGAATTCGGCAGGCAACGCCGACACCGGAAAGGCTAGCCAATCGGGCACTGCTGCGCCGGCGGCGAAGAGGACCCCGCCAGGGCGAGGAACGCCCAGCAAAGAGGGTGCCCCCAGCGGATGGCGAGATCCTGCAGCCCGTTAATTTGGGCAGTCTTGCCGGTAATGGTGTCCTTCGGGAAAACTCTATGCCTGGCACTTATACAGCGGAAGGGTATGGGTTGCATCACCGGGGTCCATGCCCGCAGAAGGTTTCCGTAGGGTAGACACTTTTTTGCCGACCCGGCAGACTGAGGGGCCCTAGCACTGGTTCGAGGTGTACATGAAGGCTGTGGTTGTTGGTGCCGGTATCGCGGGCCTGGTTGCGGCCCGCCAGCTTGGACTAGCCGGTTGGGATGTGGCGCTCCTCGAAAAAACGGCCGCTCCGCGCCCGGATGGTTACATGATGGACTTCTTCGGTCCAGGTTTCGACGCAGCGGAACGGATCGGCCTATCACCTCGCCTCGAGGAAGTGGCCTACCAAGTCGACGCCCTTGAGTATGTCGACGTGACAGGACGACCTACTGCCCGGCTCACCTACCAGCAATTTGCCCGGCTTGCCGGTGGAAAGGTCCTGAGTCTACTGCGCCCCGACATGGAGCGGGCGGCCCTCGCTGCCCTCGATGACGTGGACTCCGGACGGTTGCGGGTTCGCTACGATACGCCGGTATCCCAGGTCTGGGCTGATGAGGACGGCGTACGGGTCGCCGTCGACAACTCATCGCCGACGTCGTTCGCCGCGGACGTCCTCATCGGTGCTGACGGCATCCATTCAACAGTCCGCTCCCAAATCTTCGGTGGCAATGAGGATTACCTGCGTCCACTGGGCATGCGTGCTGCTGCATTCATCGTGACCGAACCGCTCCTGCATGCCCGTTTTCAGAACCGGTTTGTCCTCACCGACAGCATCGACCGGATCGCCGGGTTCTACAGCCTCCGCGGAGATAAAGTCGCGGCGTTCCTGGTCTACAGGGATACCCCGGGCGCCACAGGGCATCTGCGGGCCGAGAGCGCCAGACAGCGGCTGCGCCGGGAGTTCACCGGACTCGGTGGCGAGATCGACCGCCTCCTGGAACTGTGCCCCGAGGACCCGTACGACGATGTCGTTGCGCAGATCGTCATGCCGTGCTGGCAAAGTGATCGAACTATTCTCGTCGGAGACGCCTCCGGAGCAGTATCGCTCCTTGCCGGCCAAGGCGGCTCGCTCGCCATTGCCGGTGCCGCTCTCCTGGGTGATCTTCTCGGCCCCATCGCCTCACCTGAAGGAATCCGCCCAGCGCTCACCGCATTCGAGCGACGTTGGAGACCCGTGGTGGAAGTGGCCCAAGCCGCCGGGCGGCGCACTGCATCATCGTTCCTGCCCTCTAACAAAACCCAGCTACTCCTGCGCAGATGGATCATAAGGGCAAGCCACCTTCCGGGAATTGACCGGATCGTCGCCCGCCAGATCCTGGGCAGGACATCCAAGTAGGCCGGCGAGGTTGCTCCTACAGACGATCGCCATCATCGTGAACCCGACCGTTCCTGAAACTTCTCCGTCCGGAGGACGTTCAGCCAGTGGCACCTGACCCGTGCAAGCTAAAACACCTCGAAAGGTTTTAATGGGTGCTGGCTCCAGACGTGCTGAGACCGGGAGCCAGCCCCACCCCCTAGCAGCTACTCCCGAGGCGAAGACTCACATCCTCCCCTCACAAGGACAAAGAGAAGCCCACTGCAAATCATGGAGCAATCCCCGGCACCCCGCAAACTGATCGAATACCAGCTTCGTTTCCCGGTCTTAACCGAAGGCCCGCAAGCAGCAGCCGTTGAACCAGAAGTAGCCTGCGGGTGCTCCACCTCCGGTTTTTCTGGCGCCGACGGCCGGCCCACACTTTCGAGTGCATCTGTAGTTCGGTTGAGACCTTCCTGCTGGCCGCGCTACCCTCTGCGGAATTAGGTAGTCCGGTCTAGTGACAGCGGAATGACGAGCCGGGTTTAATCTCAGCATCGGGAATGGTGGAAACTTCGGTCACGGGGCTGTCAGGAGCTGGGTCGGCGGCGATATGAACTCTCTGCGAACAGGGTTCACTCCCCAGTCGTTGTCGCCCCCCAGCTAACCATCCCCGAAACCGGCTGCAGAAGCGGTTGTGTCTCAACGGCACTTGCTTCCAGTGCATCTGTACCGCGGTTGGTCAAAGACCGGGCGTTCCTTGACGCCACGGCCTAGAGGAGGATTCGTCGGGGACCCGCGTGGCGATGCTGAACTGGACCCGGGTCGGTGGTCCCCGTCGTCAGGCTAAACAGGATGGTTGGGGCGTTCCGGACGCTCCGCTACGGGAGGGGTCGGACATGGCACGAGGATGGTTGGCCAGCGCGTCGGCAGCCGCGTCGGCGGTTACGTTGGCACTGGCGCTAAGCGGCTGCACAGCTGCGCAGCCAGGAAGCACGCCGACCGGGACGGCGGGCGGCACGGTGACACCTCCACCAACATCATCGGCGCCGGCGTTAGAGGCGGCATGTGTTGCAAACCCCGCGTCGGTGATTGACCGCGTCCTGCCAAGTGCAGCGTCCGGGGCGATGCCTGCGGGCACAGCGGCTGCACTGGACAAGGCGGCCCAGGACGGGCTTTCGAATGCGTCCTCCCCGGGCGCGATCGTGGCGGTCCGCAGTCCCGAGGGCACGTGGATCAAGGCGCTCGGGCTCGCGGACAAGGCCACGGACACGCCCATGACGCCGGACATGTACCTGCGCATCGGCTCGGTCACCAA
Organism: Arthrobacter sp. SPT-J7; assembly: GCF_059089965.1. Lineage (NCBI taxonomy): Bacteria > Bacillati > Actinomycetota > Actinomycetes > Micrococcales > Micrococcaceae > Arthrobacter > Arthrobacter sp. SPT-J7. The sequence continues at coordinate 1,369 of NZ_JBNHFF010000223.1, read as the reverse complement.
GACGTTCACGGGCACGCTTGTCCTCCAACTCGCTCAGGAAGGCAGGCTCTCGATTGAGGACCCGATCGGGAAGTACCTCCCCGACATTCCGCGTGGGAATGACGTCACAATCCGCATGCTGCTGAACATGACGAGCGGGATCGCCAGCTACTCCATCGATCCCACCTTCCAGCAGGAAATCTTTTCCAACCCGTCCAAGCAGTGGAACCCGGACGACCTCATCGCCAAGGGTTTGGCCCTCCCCCGGCCGTTCGAGCCCGGGGCGAAGTTCGACTACTCCAACACCAACACCCTCATCCTGGGCAGGCTCATCGAAAAAGTCACCGGAACCACCTACGCCGATGCTCTCCAGACCCACATCTTCGACCCCCTCAGCCTCAGCGGCACGTCAATGCCCGGGAGCGACGGCGCACTGCCTGTCCCCCACCCAACCGGGCTCACCCTTCAGGGGCTCCCGGACGGGCAGACGACGCCGCAGGACGCGACTGCGTGGAACCCTTCCTGGGGTTGGACTGCCGGGGCGCTGAGCTCCACGGCGGCAGACATGCTCACCTACGGGCGGGCACTCGGGACCGGCCAAGGACTCCTGGACCCTGAGACCCAGGCACTGCGGTTCGCCTCGATCCCTGGTCCCGCAGGTTACGGACTCGCCGTCGGCTGCATCGACGGCTGGTTCGGGCATTCGGGCGAGATCCCCGGGTTCAACACGGCCCTGTACTACGACACCCGTTCGGACACGACCGTGGCCATTCTGGCCAACAGCGACATCCTCTCCGGAAATTGCACCCAGTCGCCCACTCTCCCGGGCAACCCGACACAGCTGCCGTGCATCGACCCAGCAGGCCGAATCCTCATCGCCGTCTCCGCAGCGCTCGGTCGCGCGTTCATGCCGAACACGAAGTCCTAAGGAATCATCAGGCACCCACCTGGCCTCGAGCGCAGGGAAGGCGCCCGTGTGATCGGGGGGCAGGAAAAGCAAGCCCAACCACGCGGTGCCAGCCGCCGTCGTCCGCTCGCAACGTCAAAGTGCACGCGGGAACACACGAGAAACGCTGACTAGAAGGCCAGGTTCTGGACCGCGTCTTCATGGACGGTGCTATGAGCAGGAATCGGCCTTGAAAACATGCAGGGGGAGCTTTATCCGAGTGAAAACCCCGTGTCCTTTTGTCTGCTGGCTCTTCGATTACCGGGAGGCTTGGCTGGTTAGCCTGCAGGGAAGCTGACCGCGACGGTGGTTCCGCCTCCAGGAGTTTCTGAAAGGGTGAGCTCGCCGCCATGGGCTTTGGCGATGCTGCTGCAGGTGGCCAAGCCCAGGCCTGTGCCCGCGCCGTCGCCTTCACGGTGTAGCCGCACCAGCGGCTCCAGGACC
>NZ_JBNHFF010000222.1:0-5132 GCF_059089965.1 Arthrobacter sp. SPT-J7 | reverse complement strand
GAAACGCCCGGTCCCATTCCGAACCCGGAAGCTAAGACCCACAGCGCCGATGGTACTGCACCCGGGAGGGTGTGGGAGAGTAGGTCACCGCCGGACAACCATTAAGCAGGGCCCTGACAACAGACGTCAGGGCCCTGCCGCATTTAACCCACCACACCCCACACCACGGGTACCGGCAACCTGACACCACGGCCCGCAACAGCACCGCCGACGAAAAGCCGCACAAGGTGATGGAGCCTCCGACGAAAACCCGCAGGAGCTGAGGAGCGCTGCCCGAAAACCCGCAGGAAGTGAGAGAGCGTCCGCTGTGGGCACAATCGGGGCCAGAAACCCTCAATAATCGGGTGATTAACCTCAAAAAGTCGCGGAAACACGCGGAATTTGCGGATCGGGACGGCCCAAGCTGGTAAGTTTTCGAACAGTGGCTTGTGCGCACGCCGCGTTCAGGCTCCAGAATCATGACCGTCCAGGAGGACATAAATGGCTAAGAACCGTAGTGAACTTGTTGCAGAGGTAGCGGGCAAGGCCGGCACGAGCCAGGCAGCCGTCAACTCCGTCCTCGACGCACTGTTCGAGGTTTTCGAGACTTCGGTCGCCGCGGGCGAGAAGATCACCATCCCGGGTTGGCTCGCCGTCGAGCGCACCGACCGTGCAGCACGCACGGGCCGCAACCCGCAGACCGGCGAGACCATCCAGATCGCCGCTGGCCACAGCGTCAAGCTGACCGCCGGCTCCAAGCTGAAGGCTGCGGTCTCCAACAAGAAGTAGAGCTTCTTCCCCCGGGATCAGTCCGGCGTGGACAAGGGGCGGCAACCACTCGGTTGCCGCCCCTTCTGCTTTAAGCCGATTCGCGGCCCGGGCCAGGGTAGCGGACAATGGATAGGTGCCTTCCGCCGCAAAACCCCAATCCACAGCAACCCAGCCAACTCCCGCCAAGGGAATCCCTGGGCAGGGTGGCGGCGCCCTGGGTGTCTCGGCGGCATGGCAGCTGGCAGGACTGGCGGCGCTCTTTCTCGGCCTGGTGGCCGCCCTCATTTTTTCCGGCGCGGCGGTGGCCCGCGAGGTTTCTGATCCCGGCGCGCCGGTCCGCTGGGGCCTGCCTGTCACCAAAGCCATTCACAACGTCTCCGTGGCCACAGTCATCGGAGGCCTTATCTTCGCCGTAGGAATCCTGCCCAAGAATCTCGGGCTCCGCAGCAGGGACCGGGATGCCCACGATGAGGATGGCCCCGAACATCCGGCCTTCACCCGCGCGATGTCGGTTGCAGCCGTTGCGGGGGCCGTCTGGACCCTGTCCGCCATTGCCGTCTTGGTGCTCACCTATTCAGACGTAGCCGGGCAAGCGGTGTCGGGCGACGCACAGTTCACGCAGGCCCTGGTCTACTTCATGACGGACATCGAGACGGGCCGGGCCTGGCTCGCCGTCACCATCATTGCCGCCGTGGTGACCACTGCCCTGTTCGGCGTCAGGTCCCTTGGCGGGCTGGCCCTGACCTTGATCCTGGCACTCATCGGCCTGGTCCCGACGGCCCTGATCGGGCACTCCTCAAGCTCTTCGGACCATGAAGGCGCCATCAATTCCCTGGGCCTGCACCTGGTGGGCGTCAGTACCTGGGTGGGTGGCATCATCATGCTTGCACTGCTATCCGGGATCCTGACAGGCCCCAAAGCGGGCGCTACGGTGGACATCACCGAGTCAACGCTGCGCCGGTTCTCCTCGCTTGCGGGCTTCGCCTTCGTGCTCGTCTTCGCCTCCGGCATTATCAACGCCAGCATCCGCTTCACCAACTGGGGAGACCTTTTCGGATCCCCCTACGGCCAGCTGATCCTGGCCAAGTCCGCTGCAACGCTGGTCCTGGGCGGGATCGGTTTGATGCACCGGCAGTGGGTAATACCGCAACTTAGCCGTAAGGGCTCCACCATGTCCTCGCGAAGGGTCCTCTGGCAGCTGGTCCTGGCTGAATTCCTGCTCATGGGTGCCACCTCCGGTGTGGCCGTAGCCCTGGGACGTTCCGCCCCGCCACAGCCCACCACGTTCGCACCCGATGCGACACCGGCTTTCATCCTGACCGGCTACGAACTCCCTCCGGAGCTGACCCCATCACGCTGGCTCACCGAGTGGCGGCTGGACTGGCTCTGGATTGCGGTGGCGCTGTTCGGAATGGTCTCCTACTTCCTGGGCGTGGCGAAGATCTACCGCCGAGGCGACAAGTGGCAGTGGTTCCGGTCCGTGAACTGGGTGATCGGCCTGCTGGTGCTCACCTACATCACCTCCGGCCCGCCGTCGGTCTATGGCCGTGTACTGTTTTCGGCACACATGGTGGACCACATGGCGCTGACCATGGTGGCGCCCATCTTCCTGGTCCTGGGCGCACCTGTGACACTGGCCCTGCGTGCCTTGCCTCCCCGCGGAGACGGTTCACGCGGACCGAGGGAGTGGCTGCTGGTGTTTGTGCACTCCAAGTTCTCGCAGGTGGTCACGCACCCGCTGTTTGCCGCTGCCAACTTCGCCGGTTCCATCGTCCTGTTCTACTACTCGGACCTGTTCGGGTTCGCCATGCGGGAACACGTGGGGCACGAACTGATGATCGTGCACTTCCTGCTCACGGGATACATCTTCATCCTGAGCATGATCGGCTCCGACCCGCTGCCGCGCCGGGCGCCGTACCCCATGCGCCTGCTGCTGCTGCTGGCCACCATGGGCTTCCATGCCTTCTTTGGCGTGGCCATCATGGGCGGAACCAACCTGCTGGCCGCGGACTACTTTGGCAACCTGGGCCGGGCTTGGGGACAGTCGGCGCTGCTGGACCAGCAGACCGGCGGCGCCGTGGCCTGGGGCATCGGCGAAGTGCCCACCCTCCTGGTGGCCATCGGCGTGGCCATTATGTGGTCCCGGTCCGACCAGCGGGAGACCAAACGCGTGGACCGGGCGGCGGACAGGAATAACGACGCCGATCTCACCGCTTACAACGATATGTTTGCCAAATTGGCGGAACGCGACGCCAGGCTGGCTGAACGAAACAAGCTGGAAGGACGCTGATGAGCGAAACCGTACGCACCCACCTCCGGGTCCGAGCTTCCGAACTGGTGGGCCGTAACTGGTTGAACACCGGGGGGAAATCGCTGGACCTCGAAGCGCTCCGCGGCAAGATCGTGTTGCTGGACTTCTGGACTTTCTGCTGCATCAACTGCCTTCACGTCCTGGACGAACTGCGGCCGCTTGAGGAGCAGTACTCGGACGTCCTGGTGACTGTGGGCGTCCATTCGCCCAAGTTCGAGCACGAGGCAGACCCGGTGGCCCTGGCCGCCGCCGTGGAGCGCTACGAGATCCACCACCCGGTCCTGGACGATCCGGAGCTGGACACCTGGAAGGCCTACACTGCCCGCGCCTGGCCCACCCTGGTGGTTATCGACCCCGAGGGCTACATCGTGGCTCACCTTTCCGGGGAAGGCCACGCGGACGGACTCGCGGTACTGATCCCCGAGCTCATCGCCGAACACGAAGCCAAGGGAACGCTGCACCGCGGCACAGGCCCCTACGTTGCCCCGGAGCCCACCTCAGGAACGCTGCGCTTCCCCGGCAAGGCACTCTTCCTGCCGGCCGGGCGCGGCTCGGCCGCTACAGATGGAACATCCGACGCCGATGCAGCGGCGGGTGCCGCCGCCAACGAAGCAGGGCCCAAGGGCGCCGCAACCCACGGCTCCTGGCTGGTTACCGACACCGGACACCACCGCCTGGTGGAACTGGGCACCGACTTCCAGACTGTTTTGGGGACTTACGGTTCCGGCACCAAGGGCCACGCTGACGGCCCCGCCGCCGGTGACGCGGCCACCGCCCAGTTCAACGAGCCCCAGGGCCTGGTCCTGCTGCCGGAGGACGTGGCAGCCAAGGCGGGTTACGACGTCGTGATTGCGGATTCGGTGAACCACCGGCTCCGCGGGCTCTCACTGCAGGACGGGAAGGCAACCACCCTGGCGGGCAACGGCATCCAGCGCCTGCTGGAGACCGGCCCGGCCCGCGTTGACGAGGACGCCGCCGGCTTCACCGGCCGCTTGAGCGAACACCCGCTTGAGGTCTCCCTGAGCTCGCCGTGGGACCTCGTCTGGTCCAGCAAGCTCAACGCCGTGGTAGTTGCCATGGCCGGCACGCACCAGATCTTCAGCTTTGACCCGCTGACCGGGGCCGTAGCCATTGCTGCCGGCAACGGCCTGGAAGGCCTGCTGGACGGCCCGGCCCACGAGGCCTGGTTCGCGCAGCCCTCCGGCCTCGCCGAAGACGCGGCCGGCAACATCTGGGTGGCTGACTCCGAGACGTCCGCCCTCCGCAAGCTCGTGATTGACGAGGACGGCGCCATCACCGTTGAGTCCGCTGTGGGGAAGGGGCTGTTCGACTTCGGTTTCCGCGACGGTCACGCTACAGAAGCACGGCTCCAGCACCCGCTGGGCGTGACGGTGCTGCCGGACGGCTCTGTGGCAATCGCCGATACCTACAACGGTGCTGTCCGCCGCTACGACCCCACCACGGGGACGGTCTCCACGCTGGCACGAGGGCTCCTGGAGCCCTCGGACGTGATTGTGGACCACACGCAGTCGGCCGGTTCGGAGCCGCTGCTGGTTGTGGTGGAGGCCAACCAACACCAGTTGGTGTACGTGCCCATCCCCAAGGAAGCCCAGCAGGTGGACGAGGGTGCGTCCCAGACCCACCGGCCGAAGAGCCCGGTGGCCGCGGGCCCGCTCGAGCTGAGCGTGCGCTTCACGGCCCCCACGGGGCAGAAGCTGGATGACCGCTGGGGCGATCCCACGCAGTTGAAGATCTCCTCCACTCCGCCTGAGCTGCTCTTGTCCGGCGGCGGCACGTCGGTGGGGCTGTTGCGGACCCTGGAGCTGTCCGCGAACGTGCCGGAGGGCGTCCTGCACATTACAGCCCGCGCGGCGGCCTGTGACGGTCCCGAGACCGAGGACGGCGAAATTCCGGACCACGCGGCCTGCCACCTCTACCAGCAGGACTGGGGCATTCCGGTGGTACTGCAGGCCGACGGCGATACGGAGCTGGTCCTGGACCTCCGCGGCATGGACTGACCAGTCGCCGTCGTGCTGCGATCGCATAAAGGGCTGCCGCCCGTGACCTAAGC
>NZ_JBNHFF010000221.1:0-5222 GCF_059089965.1 Arthrobacter sp. SPT-J7 | reverse complement strand
CCAGGGCGGCGGCCAGGAGGAGGAAGCCCGAGACGCGGTCCTCCCGGGCAAACAGCAGAAAGCCAGACGCCGACACCAGCACCGCCGGGATCAGGCTCAGTGGTGCCTGGGGCAGGTCGGCCGGGCCAGCGCCGCGGACTTGCGTTTGCGCCGCAGATTGCTGCTTCACAGCGTCGCCAGGAGTCCGGCCGCCTCATCGAGCGCACCGGGGACGAGCGAGTAGTAGGCCCAGGTGCCACGCTTTTCACGGTGCAGCAGTCCGGCGTCCACCAGGATTTTCAAATGGTGGGAGACCGTGGGCTGGCCAAGGTCCAGCGGCTCCGTGAGGTCACACACGCAGGCTTCGCCTGATTCCCCTGCCTTAACGATGGACAGCAGGCGGAGCCGGTTCGGGTCTGCCAGTGCCTTGAACACCAATGCCCGCTGCTGGGCTTCCTGGGCGCTCAGTGCAGGCTTCTCCGACGGCGTACAGCAGGCGGCGTCCACCTCGGGTTCGAGAATTTGCAGGGAGGTCATGTACCCCATTATGCAACAGATTGACATCGGTCGATATAGGTGTCCATACTCTTATATCGACAGCCATCAATTTAGTTGAGCCGCACAGGAGCACCGTGAGTACCCAGACACACCAGCCGCCGTCAGCCCCCGGAGAGGCCGCCGTCGTTGGCAGGCTCTCCACGCTGGACCGGTTCCTTCCCGTCTGGATCGTGGCCGCCATGCTGCTCGGCCTGGCTTTGGGCAGCCTCGTCCCGGGCCTGGATACCGCACTGGAAGCGGTGAAGGTCGGTGATGTTTCCCTCCCCATTGCCATCGGCCTGCTGGTGATGATGTACCCCGTGCTGGCCAAAGTCCGCTATGACCAGGCGAACCGGGTCATCGCGGACAGGAAGCTCCTGGTCTCTTCGCTGGTGATCAACTGGCTCCTGGCCCCGGCGTTCATGTTCGTCCTGGCGTGGATCTTCCTGGCCGACCTGCCTGAGTACCGCACAGGACTGATCATCGTGGGGCTGGCCCGCTGCATAGCGATGGTGATGATCTGGAACGATCTCGCCTGCGGTGACCGTGAGGCTGCCGCCGTGCTGGTGGCCATCAACTCCGTCTTCCAGGTCGTCGCATTCGGCGCGCTGGGGTGGTTCTACCTGCAGCTCCTGCCGTCCTGGCTTGGCCTGCCCACCACCAGCGCGGACTTCTCCTTCTGGGCCATCACTGCCTCCGTCCTGATCTTCCTTGGCATCCCGCTGCTGGCCGGCTTCCTCACGAGGACGCTCGGGGAGAAAGCCAAGGGCCGGGACTGGTACGAAGGTACTTTCCTGCCGAAGATCGGGCCCTGGGCGCTCTACGGCCTGCTCTTCACCATCACACTCCTGTTCGCCCTCCAGGGCGGCACCATTACCTCCAGGCCACTTGATGTCGCAAGGATCGCGCTGCCGCTGCTGGTCTACTTCGTGGTGGTCTTTGGCGCCGGCATGCTCGTGGGTAAGTGGCTGGACCTCGGCTACGCCAAAACCACAACCCTCGCCTTCACCGCCGCCGGCAACAACTTCGAACTGGCCATCGCTGTGGCGATTGGCACCTTCGGTGTCACGTCCGGGCAGGCGCTCGCCGGCGTCGTCGGCCCCTTGATTGAAGTGCCCGCACTTGTTGCACTTGTATACGCCGCACTCTGGGCGCGCCGGCGCTACTTCGCCCCCGCCACCCGCTGAACCACGACTTCCCCAGGAGACATGATGACCACCGAAACAGCCAGGAAGCCCTCCGTCCTCTTCGTCTGCGTCCACAACGCCGGCCGCTCCCAAATGGCCGCCGCGTTCCTCACCACTATGGCCAAGGGTGCGGTGGAGGTCCGCTCGGCAGGATCACAGCCCGCGGACAAAGTGAACCCTGCCGCCGTCGAGGCCATGGCAGAGCTCGGCATCGACATGTCCGCCGAAATCCCCAAAATCCTCACCACCGAGGCTGTCAAGGAATCCGACGTCGTCATCACCATGGGCTGCGGCGATGAATGCCCCTACTTCCCCGGAAAGCGCTATGAGGACTGGGTCCTGGAAGATCCGGCCGGCCAGGGCGTGGACGCCGTGCGCCCTATCCGCGACGACATCAAGACCCGCATCGAGAACCTGATCACGGAACTGGTACCCGCACGGCACCCGGACGCCCAGTAGCCTTTTCCCACACGCCTGAAGCAAAGGACCCTGCCGTGACCATTAGCGCGAACAACCAGCACGCCGCAGCCGAACAGCTGATCATCATCGGTTCAGGCCCTGCCGGCTACACCGCTGCCATCTACGCTGCCCGGGCCGGCCTTGAGCCGCTGGTGCTGGCCGGATCGGTGACGGCCGGCGGTGCGCTTATGAACACCACCGAAGTGGAAAACTTCCCGGGCTTCCCCGGCGGCATCCAGGGACCGGAGCTTATGGACGGGCTGCAGGAGCAGGCCGAGAAGTTCGGCGCCAAGGTAGTGTTCGACGACGTCACGGAGGTTGTGCTGGCCGGCCATCTCAAGACGGTGGTCACCGGCGGCGGCGAAACCCACCGTGCCCCGGCCGTCATCTTGGCCACCGGCTCCGCGTACAAGGAACTCGGGCTGCCGGAGGAGAAGAAGTTCAGCGGCCACGGAGTTTCCTGGTGCGCCACCTGCGACGGGTTCTTCTTCCGCGAACAGGACATCATCGTGGTTGGCGGCGGGGACTCGGCCATGGAGGAAGCGATGTTCCTGACCCGCTTCGGCAGGTCAGTCACCGTCGTTGTGAGGAAGGGCGAGCTGCGCGCCTCCCGCATCATGGCGCAGCGGGCCAAGGACAACCCCAAGATCACCTTCGCCTGGAACTCGGCCGTCACGGCCATTCACGGTGACGGGAAAGTCTCCGGGGTGACGCTCACGGACACGCGCACGGGGGAGACCCGGCACCAGTCCGCCACCGGGATCTTCGTTGCGATCGGCCACGTGCCGCGCACCGAACTGCTGACCGGGCAGGTGGACCTCGATCACGACGGCTATATCAAGGTGGATTCGCCCACCACCGTCACCAACCTCTCCGGTGTGTTTGCCTGCGGCGACGCGGTGGACCACCGGTACCGCCAGGCCATTACCGCCGCCGGCACGGGCTGCGCCGCTGCCCTCGACGCCGAGCGCTACCTCGCCGCGCTGCAGGATGCGGACAGCATCGCCACCGCGCTGGTCGAGGAACCAACCCACAGTTAGGACCCGGAAAAGGGGAGGGGGTGAGCGGAATGACGACAGGATGCTGCGGCGACTCCGGTTGCTGCGACGACGATCAGGACTGCTGCTGACCATTCGTCCGCCGGCCCCCCCACGTGAAAGAGGACACCATGGAATCAACTAAGGCCCTTCCCGTTGCCGTGATCGGCGCCGGGCCCGTGGGGTTGGCCGCCGCGGCCCACCTGCTGGAGCGCGGCCTGGAGCCGCTGGTCTTTGAAGCAGGCCCGACGGCGGGTGCGGCCGTTGAGCAGTGGCGCCACATCCGCTTGTTCTCACCCTGGCGGTTCAACCTGGACGCTGCCGCCCTCCGCCTGCTCGAGGCCGCCGGCTGGGAGTCTCCGCGGCTTACAGCTTTGCCCTACGGTGGCGAGCTGGTGGACAGCTACCTCACCCCGCTGGCGGCGCTGCCGGAGATTTCCTCCCGGCTGCAGACCGGCGCCCGCGTGGTGGCCGTCAGCAGGCAGGGCGTGGACAAAACCCACGTACGCAACCGCGACAGTGCGCCGTTCCTGGTCCGCGTGCAGCACGCGGACGGCGAAATCCGGGACCATACAGTGGCAGCGGTCATCGATGCGTCCGGCACCTGGTCACGCCGCAACCCGCTGGGCACGTCCGGGCTGCCGGCAATCGGCGAAGACGCGGCGGGGGACTGGATCTCAGGGCCGCTGCCTGACGTCACAGGACGGGACAGGGCCGTCTTCGCCGGGCGCCGGGTCCTGGTGGTGGGAGCAGGGCACTCGGCTGCGAATACCCTCATCAGCCTGGCTGACCTGACGAAGGAAGAGCCGGACACCACAATCGCCTGGGCTGTCCGCGGGGCCTCCGCGGAGAAGGTCTACGGCGGCGGCGACGCTGACGGGCTTCCGGCGCGGGGACAGCTTGGCGCCCGGGTGCGGCGCATGGTGGAGGCCGGCAGGATCGAACTCCACACGGGCTTCGGCATCGCCGCTATGAAAGCCACGCCTTCCGGCGTCACTGTGGCCGCCGTGGATGGCCGCACCGTGGTGGCCGACGTCGTTATTCCCTGCACCGGCTTCCGCCCTGACCTGGACATCCTGCGCGAACTCCGGCTGGACCTGGATCCTGCAGTGGAAGCTCCCGTGCAGCTGGGCCCGCTGATCGATCCGGAGTTCCACTCCTGCGGCACCGTTCCACCGCACGGCGCAAAGCTGCTGGCCCACCCGGACAAGGACTTTTACATCGTGGGCATGAAGTCCTACGGCCGGGCGCCCACGTTTCTGCTCGCCACCGGTTACGAGCAGGTCCGGTCCGTGGTGGCTGCCCTGGCCGGTGACCGCGAAGCCGCGGACACTGTCCAGCTCGAACTCCCCGAAACGGGAGTGTGCTCCACCGATGCAGGCAGCAGTTGCGACGTTCCAGCCCCGGCCCCTGCTGGTCCGTACGGGGAGGGCGCCTGCTGCGCCGCCCCGGAACCGGTACTGGTGGGCTTCCCCACCGGGCTGTCCCACGGCCGCTCCGGCACCAACTGAAAGGAATCCCCTCCATGACCCAGCAAGCTTCGGACGCCCGGAAACCTGCCGTGCTCTTCGTCTGCAGCAAAAACGGCGGCAAGTCCCAGCTGGCAGCGGGACTGATGAACCAGTTGGCCGGCGGCGCCGTCACGGTCTACTCCGCAGGCACAAGGCCCGGGAAGTCGTTGAATAGCCAGGCGGTGGAGTCCTTGACAGAACTGGGTATCGACATCGCTGGTGAGCACCCCAAACCGGTCAGCGATGAGGTGCTGGACGCCGTCGACGCGGTGGTGGTCCTCGGCACCGAAGCAAAACTTGAGCCGCGTGAAGGCGTCCGTTTTGAGCTCTGGGAAACCGACGAGCCCTCCGAACGCGGGATTGAGGGTATGGAACGCATGCGGCTGGTCCGCGACGACATCAGGGCCCGCGTGGAGAAGCTGCACACGGAGCTGACGGGAAACTGAGGTAAAGCGGAGAAAGCGGGCGACGGCGGAACAACCGCCGGCGCCCGCGTTCCGTGAGGTGCGGGG
>NZ_JBNHFF010000220.1:0-5253 GCF_059089965.1 Arthrobacter sp. SPT-J7 | reverse complement strand
GGCGCCGCGGGCTGGCACCTCCACGCCGCCAGGCCTGGTGCTGCCGCCCACGGCCGCCCAATGGTTGCAGGTCCCCAGCTGGGAGTGGCACAAGGCCGGAGTGGGCCCCCAGCGCTCGGTGACGGTCATGCGGGCGCTGCGGTCCGCCGTCGCGCTCGAACGGCTGGCAGCGCTGCCGGCACTGGAGGCCGCAGCCAGGCTCCAAACTATCCCCGGAATCGGTGTCTGGACCGCGGCGGAAGTGGTGCAGCGCACCCACGGCTGCCCGGACTCCGTCTCCGTGGGCGACTATCATCTCGCTGCGTATGTGGGGGCGGCACTGACGGGCAGGCGGACGGACGACGCGGGCATGCTCCGCCTGCTTGCTCCGTGGGAAGGGCACCGTCAGCGCGTGGTGCGGATGATCCAGGCCAGCGGCTTCCGCAAGCCCACCTTTGGCCCGCGGATGACCATCCAGGACCACCGCCGGCACTAGTTTCAGCCGCGCCGCCACCGGGGCAACGTCCACTCTTCCGCGGTCGGGCTGTTTGATGGGGTGCGGGCGATCAACCGCAACATCCATTAGACCAGGCAGCCGCAGTCACAACCCCAGCCTGGCCACGGCTTCCTCCCGCATCTCCACTTTGCGGACCTTCCCGGAGACGGTCATGGGAAAGCTGTCCCGAATGTCCACGTAGCGCGGGATTTTGTAGTGGGCCAGCTTGCCCCGGCAGAACTCGGAGATTGCGTTCGCGTCCAGTGGCTCCGCGCCGGGCTTGAGGATGATGCAGGCCATCAGTTCCTCCCCGTATTTGCCGTCGGGCACCCCGATGACCTGCACGTCCTGGATCGACGGGTGGGTGTAGAGGAACTCCTCGATTTCACGCGGATAGATGTTCTCGCCGCCCCTGATCACCATGTCCTTGATCCGGCCCTCGACCACCACGTAGCCGTCTTCGTCCATCCGGGCCAGGTCGCCGGTGTGCATCCAGCCCTCATGGTCAATCGTCTCGGCCGTTTTCTCCGGCTGGTTCCAGTACCCGGCCATCACCGCGTAGCCGCGGGTGCACAGCTCCCCGATCTGCCCGCGCTGCAGGACTTCCCCGGACACGGGGTCCACGATCTTGCTCTCAAGGTGCGGCATGGTCCGGCCCACTGTTTCCGTACGGTGCTGCAGGGTGTCGCCGTTCCGGGTCATGGTGGACACCGGCGACGTTTCCGTCATGCCGTAGCAGATGGCCACGTCCAACATGTTCATCTCCGAGATGACGCGGTTCATCACCTCAATAGGGCATAGTGATCCGGCCACGACCCCTGTGCGGAGGGTGGAGAGGTCGTATGAGGCAAAGTCGGGCAACGCAAGCTCTGCGATGAACATGGTGGGCACTCCGTACAGGGAGGTTCCGCCAAAGTCCTGCACCGCTTCCAGCGCGGCGGCAGGGTCGAAGCCTCGGCCCGGAATGATGGTGGCGGCCCCGTGGCTCAGCGCGTTCAGGTTGCCGATCACCATGCCGAAGCAGTGGTAGAACGGCACTGGAATCACCACCCTGTCCTGCTCGGTGTAGCCGAGCAGCTCCCCTATCGAGTAGCCGTTGTTGAGGATGTTGTGGTGGGTCAGCGTGGCACCTTTGGGAAATCCCGTTGTCCCTGAGGTGTACTGCAGGTTGATGGGGTCGTGGGGGGTGAGTTCAGCCATGCGGGTCCGCAGCCCTGAATGCCCGACGTCGTCCGCCCGCCTCAGCAGCTCGGCGTAGGTGAGCTCCGCGTCACTCAGCGGGATCCCGCCGTCGAGCCCCGCCCCTCGTCCGACAGGGAGGAACACCAATTGGCGCAGGTCCGGGCACTCTGCGAGCGCACGCCGTGCCATGCCTATGTAATCGCTGTTTCGGTCCGAGGGCGCCGTGACCAGCAACCGCATGCCGTTTTGCTTCACCACGAACTCCAGCTCGTGGCTGCGGTAGGCGGGGTTGACGTTGACAAGGACGGCGCCGGCCTTGGCGGTGGCGTACTGCAGGAGCGTCCACTCTGCGCAATTGGGGCTCCAGATTCCCACCCGGTCACCCTTGGCGATGCCCAGGGCGAGGAGCGCACGCGCCAGCCGGTCGACGTCGTCGTTCATCTTGGTGTAGCTCCAGCGCCGCGCGTCGCCGCCTGGCACCGGGGCCGCCTCGATCAGGGCGTCATGGAACGGAAACCTTGCCACCACCCGCTCGAAGTTTCCGCCGATGGTCTCTTCGAGCAGCGGAACGTCAGTGTTTCCGGCTGTGTAAGCGCGCATGATGGCACGCTACCAACAGGAACCGGGCAATAGAAGGACATCAAAGCGCAACAGTCCCGCGGCTGGCGCCAACCGTAACGGGCCGGCCGGCCGCGGCCGGTATTGTGACATCCATGAGTTCACCCATTGACCTGCAGGCAACGTTCATCCCCAACGACGGCGAGTTTTACCGCGTAAAGCTGGCCCTCGAAATCGCCATCGACGAGGTGGTGAACGAACCCGGCTGCATCCGTTACGAGCTCAGCGAAGCCACGGAGGAGAAACTCGTCCTCACGGAGCAGTGGGCGTCGGAGGAGGACCTGGCAAGGCATTCCAAGGGCATCGCGGTGCAGGACCTGAACGAATCCCTAAGCGCGCTCCTGGCCGAGCCCGTCAAACTGGAACGCCTTTACCGGCCGCGTACATCGGGTACAGGCGAAGCGGCGCCCTCCCGTGGAGGGGGCGCCGCTTCGCCTGTTTCAGCAAGGGTCAGGCGTCGTGGATCACGCTTCCGGAATCTGCGTGCCGTCCTGCTGGCCTGCTGCGGCGGCGGCTTCGTCCCGTTGGCGCGCCACGTGGGCGTGGACTTCGTCCATGTCCAGCGCCTTCACGGCGTCAACCACCTGTTCGAGCTGCTGTGAGTTCAGTGCACCGGGCTGTGAGAAAACCAGCACCTTCTCGCGGAAAGCCATCAGCGTGGGAATGGAGGAAATGCCTGCCTCCGCGGCGAGCTGCTGCTCAGCCTCCGTGTCCACCTTGGTGAAGAGGACATCCGGGTGCTTCTCCGAGACGGCCGAGTACGTGGGTCCGAACTGCTTGCAGGGGCCGCACCATTCTGCCCAAAAATCCACCAGGACAATGTCGTTGCCCTCGATGGTCGATGCGAACTGTTCACCTGTGATGTCAACGGTAGCCATGTGTCAACGGTACGCGCGGCGGCGCCTGATGTCGCGGCCAGGGCCGTTTGTTCGCTCCCCGCGTCATTGGGAATAACCCCGCGCCCAGAGCTAACCCCGCCTGCCACCGGCCCCCACCCCCGCCGGCGCATCCGCTTCCATACGCCGCTGCGCACCATCAGGTCGAACCGGCCCAGGTCCATCAGGGATAGATACATGCCGTTGTTGACGTGCATGGCAATGTCGATGTCAGTGGGCAGAAGGCGCAGCGGCAGCGAGGACGTGTCCCAGACGCTCAACGGCGGGCGGCGGGATGACGTGATCAGCAGCAGGAGGGTTCGTAGAAGCAGGTGAATGAGCCTATATTACCCGCGGGTAACTTAAGGGGCATCAACGCGTGAAGCGCCTAGGAATGTCCGCGTAGGATTTCCTGCATGACCCAACAACGCTACCGGGACCTGGCGGACTGGCCGCTGACGATGACGGCGCTCATCTTCCTGGCGGCGTATGCATGGCAAGTGATTGGCCGCGTTGAAGGCAGCGGTGTGTTCTGGCTTGAGGCCGTGATGTGGGCTACTTGGGGCATCTTTGCGGTGGACTATGTGGTCAACCTTTGGCTGGTCGAGGACCGCGGCGCCTGGTTCCTCCGGAACCTCCATGAACTGCTCATTGTGGCCCTGCCGTTCTTTCGGCCGCTTCGCCTGCTCCGGCTGGTGACGCTGCTGTCCGTGCTGCACCGGACCCTGGGTGACACGCTTCGGGGACGCGTGGTGACGTACGTGGCGGGATCGGCCGCGATGCTGGTGTTTGTGGGCGCGCTCGCTGTCCTTGATGTGGAGCAGTCAGCCCCCGACGCAAAGATTGTTACCTTCGGTGATGCGCTGTGGTGGGCCATGGCCACGATCACTACTGTTGGCTATGGGGACATGTTCCCGGTGACGCCCATCGGCCGGATGGTCGCCGCCGCCCTCATGATGAGCGGGATCGCCGTCCTGGGCGTGGTCACGGCGTCCATCGCGGCCTGGCTGGTCCAGCGCGTGGAGGACACTGCTGAAGCGGTATCGGATGCCGAGGAGCCGGTCCGGGCCGGGGTGGCAGAACTCGTCGCGGAGATGGCCTTGCTTCGCCACGAGATCGCGGAGCTGAAGGACCAGCACAGCCGCTAGTCCCGGCCCCTGCGCAGCACGTAGCAGGCTGCTGCCGTTTTAAGTATCGGTCCGGGGGCCGCCCAAGTACCGGACCGGATTATTCGGGTAATCCCTACTCGTGCCGTGGGGTGTGCAGGGTTCCTAGACTCGGGATTCCTAGGACCGAACAAGTGCCGGCCTGTTCACCGGATGGCTTCCGATGGCAGCGCCTCCTCGCGGAGCGTCCGTATTTTCCGGGTATGCGGACGCCTCCATCATGCGCCGTGAGCGGCCCGGCTTGAAGCTGGGCCCGCCAGCGCATCACACCTCGATCCGTCCCGTCGTCTCCTGGTGCACATGCACCTGCCGGCTGGACCGAACCTCGATGGGCTACCCATGAACGAGCGCACCTTCAAAGCCACAGATCCACCAAGCGGGAGTTCCGCCACCGATGTCCCCCGCACCGACCTGACGGTCGGCAGCCCCACCATCAGCAATAAGCTGTGGGCCGGGATGGCCGCCGCTGCCGTGGTGGCTGCCGTGGGAGTCGGAGCGCTGGCTGCACCAGCCCCCTTCCTAATGCAGGATATGACGGGGGCTGCTCCCGCTGCGGAGGCGGTTCCTGAGGTGCCCGGTGGTGTTGAAGCCGTAGGGCAGGCTGTGTCCGGCACCGATCCTTCCGGCGTCTCATCCAGCGTCGTGCAGGGGCAGATGGCAACACCGGCGGACGCACCACCTGCCGCGGAAGCTCCGGCGCCAGCTGCCGAACCTGCACCCGCCCCTGAAGTATCTCCTGCAGCGGACCCCAACCTGTACACGGTGGTCCCCGGGGATACGGTGGGGGCCATTGCGGCCAGATTCGGCGTGGAAATGAACGGGATGCTTGCTGCCAACGGGCTAAGCCCCTTCAGCATCATCGTCCCCGGCCAGACATTGGTCCTGACGGGTCCAGCTGTTGCCGTCCCCGCCGCGGCACCTGCCCCGGCCGGCGCTG
>NZ_JBNHFF010000219.1:0-5256 GCF_059089965.1 Arthrobacter sp. SPT-J7 | reverse complement strand
GTGGGCGGCCCTCGCCGGCCCAACGGGGGGCGCGGGCCCGGTACCGGGGCTGGTGGCCGGCCGGATGGTTTCGTCCCGCGGTTGGGTCTCGCGGGGGCGGCCCGGGGCCCCCAAGCGCTCGGGCAGCACGCTCGCGTTGACGTTGTTGCCGCCGGGGGAGGTCACGTAACAGTCCAATCTGCGGTCCCCGGCGTCCCAGCTACTGGAGCTGGGGAAGCTGCGCTCGAAGTTCAGCGTGTACTCGTTGGCGGCCGGGCCAAGTTCCGCCGCCTGGCATGCTTCGAGGGCCTTGGCTGCAAGCGCTTCGGCGCCCGGGTAGGACTCGCCCTCCGGGTAGCGGAACACGGCGACCAGCTGTGCGGAATGGCCGGTGTCACACGGCACGATAGTGGATTTGAGCGCCTCCGGGTCAAAGTCCTTGAAGCAGTCGCCCAAGGCATAGGTGGCAGGCTCCGCCTCGCGGGGCAGCGGCAGCGGGGTGGCCGGCGGCGTGACGGAAGTTTCCAGGATACCGGGAGCCGGCCCTGCGGCGGCCTCCTGGTTCCCGTTGGTGTTCAGCCACAGGGCAAGCCAGACCAGCGAACCGATGACCGCCAGGAGGACGACGACGAAGAACGCCTTCCACAATGTCCGCTGGCTGACGCTGCCGCGGCCGGCTTCCGGTCCCTCAGGGATAGCGGAACGGTCCTGCTCCAACGCCTCGCCTTGACCCTGCTCTTGCCCCCTGGTGCGTGCAGGGGCCTCGGCTGCGGGGACTCCGTACTCGGCCCCGGGAACCGTGGGCAGGCCGGGGGTGGGCGGAGACGCGGGTTTGCGCGGAACGTCATGGTGGTTCACTGGGTGCATCCTCCTGCGTTTACTCCCGCACGGGCTGCCGGATTCCCGGCCAGTATCCGTAGTTGCTGAGTCGACTCTACCGAAGAAAAAAGCCGGATTCTGGCCACGGAAGGGCAGGAATGGTACTGGACGGGGCTGCCGGGAGCAGTGGCTGGCAAGCAGGGCCAGCAGAAAGCATGTAATCTAGGTGTACGACAAATTGACCAAACATTCCGGGGCCTCACCTACGCCAAGGTGACCACCTCCGGTCCAAGTACAAAAGGGGGTCACGCCATGGGGCGCGGCCGTCAAAAGGCAAAAGCTACCAAGCAGGCTCGGGATATCAAGTACTACTCCCCGAACACTGACTACTCGGCACTTCAGCGTGAGCTGACGGGTCCAGGCAGTCGTGTCACGAGCCATTACGCGAATGAGCCGGTTGAACCGGACTATTCGGCTTATGTGGATAAGTACGCGGATGATTTGGAAGAAGACGACGACGAGGTAGACACCCGTCGGATCGGCTAGTTGTTGCAAGTGCTGTTGCCGTAACTGCACAGCCCTGTGACGCCGCAGCACTAACGGATGCAGCAGACATTCTGCGGTCTCCAGCTTTTAGTGCAGCGCTTCTTTTTTGGCACCCTTGATCCAGTGGACCATCGGTGTTGACTCAGTTATTGAACCCGCTGCCTGCACCGGAATTTGGTGCAGGCAGCGGGTTTTTGTTGCCTGTGGCCTGAGTTACGGGCTCAGCCTCAGCGCTCCATCACCTGCTGCGTCACATCGCGGACCCCCGGACGCCCATGGCAGCAACGCCGTCGAACCCCGCCGCGGACATGATTGAGCGTCCTGGCTGAAGTCGCGGGACGTGATGGAGCGTCTCGGGCAGGCACAGCGGGCTATGCCATTCTTGCCGTTCCGGTGCCGTCGCCGTGTGGTCGGCAGCAGGGTTTCCCAACCTCTTGAGCCGTGCCGACCCGGAGCCGCTCCAGGTGCCCGCGAGGCTGACCGCCAGCACCGATGCCCGGACCAGCGCGGATGCCGGTGCCAGGACCGCCCACGGTGCCCGTTCCCACGTATGAGGCTTTACTGTTTGCCAGGCAGGAGCCGTGACAGTCCGACGGCGGGAAGCACGGTGAGTGCCGCCATCACCGCCCAGGGCCAGGCTGCGTCGGGTCCGGGCTGGGTGGCTCCTGAGTAAAGCGGTCCGAGGACAACGTTGCCCAGCAGCACCGCGCAACCGCCCATGCTCGCGAGGAGCCCGTAATAGATGCCCGTCCGTCGGCCGCGGGCAAAGTCCAGGACCAGCGGCATGGCCACCGGCCCGATGCACATGTGCCCCAGGCAGAGCCCCACCACGAGCAGCAGCGGCGGCAAGAGCTGCAGGGTCCCGGTGGCCGGAACCTGGGCGAGCATGGCCATGGTGGCGAAGGCCAAACCCTTGAGGAGGAAACCCGCCGTAAGGGCCCGGCCCGGTCCGATCCGGGTTGTCAGCCGGGAGATGGGCCACTGCAGCGCAATGGTCAGGACCGAGGCAACGGCAAACAAGCCGGCCAGCGCACCGGGGCCCGCACCGCTCCTGGTCAACTCGATGGGAAGGCCGAAGTACAGCTGGTTATAGGCCAGCAGGTTGACGCTGTAGAGAGCGGCAAAGGCCACAAAGCGTTTCTCCCGCAGCATCGCCGTGACACCCTCGCGCCGTGCAGCGGAGGAAGGCGGCTTAGAGGAAAGCTCAGGGCCGCGCACCCGTTTCGGGGCTCCGGCGGGCACGCTGCGCCACAGCACGCCCGTCATTACCGCAAAGACCACCGCTCCGGCCAGTGCTGCCCAGCTGAAGGAGAAACCCAGCAGCAGGGCGCCCACCAGCGGTCCGGCCACAGCACCGATCTCGCCGCAGATGGCAAGGAGCGCAAAAAGTGCGGGCGCCTTCCTGCTGATGTTCCGCCGTCGTTCTTCTGCCTGCCCAACCAGGGACTCCAGGGCAGGCGAGAACAGCGCGCCACCCATCCCGGTGAGGACCGCGCCGAGGAGGAACAGCGGAAAGCTGCCGGCAAGGGCCAGGGTGAGGTAACCACAGATGCGGACCAGGCAGCCCACCAGCATGGCGCGACGCGGCCCGAATCGGTCCGTGATCATCCCGCCCACCAGGAAAAGCCCCTGCTGGCTGAAGACGCGGGCGCCCAAAACCACACCCACCGCGGTTGCCGTCATGCCGAAGTCCTGGGTCATGACCAGTGCGAGGAACGGCACCACGGCGTAGAAACCGATATTGAAAACGAGCTGGCTGGCGAGGAGGAGGCCCGGGGCCGGGCGCGGTCTCATTGCCGTCTGCTCGGGAGCGTTGAGGGCGGTCACAGGGCAATCGCCTGGAGGGGGTCGGGGAGCTGCGGGTTCCGCGACGCCAGCAGTGAAAGAACCATATCCCAACCACTTCCTCCACTGTTACTGCTACCGGAACGAGGCACAAAAAGCCGGCGGATGCCCAATGCAGCCGCCGGCTTTCCACAAAATCCTAGGCGTAGGCGTTGATCAGGCGCACTGCGCCGCCGTCCACGCCCTTGGCGCCTTGGACGTAGTCCGGGCCGGACTTGAGGATGGACTCCGAATCTCCGGTGACGGTGCCCATCACCCAGGACGGCAGGCCGCGGTCATTTAGCCTGGAGACCGCGGCATCGGCGGCGTCGGCGGACACGATGGCCACCATGCCGACGCCCAGGTTCAGTGTGCGCTCCAGGTCAGCCAGCGGAACGTTGCCGAGCTCGGACACCAGCTTGAAGATGGCCGGCAGTTCCCACGTGGAGCGGTCCACCGTGGCCACCAGGCCCTGGGGGAGGACGCGGGCCAGGTTGGCGGCCAGGCCGCCGCCGGTCACGTGGCTGAAGCCGTGCACTGCCGAAGCGCCCGTGACCGGGAAGGTGCGGGCGAGGTCCAGGCAGTCCGCCGCATAGACGCGGGTGGGCTCAAGGAGTTCCTCGCCCAGGGTGCGGCCGAGTTCGGAAACCTGGCGGTCTAATGCCCAGCCCGCGTGGTTGATGACGCGGCGCACCAGGGAGTAGCCGTTGGAGTGCAGGCCGGAGGAAGCCATGCCGATCACGACGTCGCCGGCGCGGACACGGTCCGGTCCCAGGAGTTGGTCGGCCTCAACAACGCCGGTGGCTGCGCCCGCGACGTCGTACTCGTGCTCGCCCAGCAGGCCGGGGTGCTCGGCGGTTTCGCCGCCCACCAGCGCGGTGCCGGCGACCGAGCAGGCGGCCGCGATGCCCCGGACGATGTCCGCGATGCGCTCGGGCACCACCTTGCCGCAGGCGATGTAGTCGGTCATGTACAGCGGTTCTGCGCCCACAACCACGATGTCATCAACCACCATGCCCACGAGGTCGAACCCGATGGTGTCGTGGATGTCCATGGCCTGGGCGATGGCCACCTTGGTGCCCACACCGTCAGTGGACGTAGCCAGTAGCGGCCTCTTGTAGGTCAGGAGCCTGGAGACGTCGTAAAGGCCGGCAAAGCCGCCCACCCCGCCGATCACCGAGGAGTTGTGGGTGGCCTTGATGGCTCCCTTCATAAGCTCGACTGCGCGGTCGCCGGCTTCAACATCGACGCCCGCGGAGGCGTAGGTGATGCCGGCAGTGTTCCCGGAGGAGGTGTCGCCGGAGGGGGAGGCAGCGGAAGTCATACGGACTCTTTCTTGTCAGTGCCGGCGGCGGCGTGTACGTCTGGCACAAGGTCGGCTTCGGTCAGCAGGTTTTCAAACTCGGAGTCGGGTCCGGGATCGCAGCCCGTGGCCCCTGGCTTCTCCGCCGGGTCCTCCTCGGAGTCCACGGACAGGGCCGCGGTGGCACCGGGAAGGGCGGACGGCGCAGGCTTCAGGCCGCCTAGGTCCGTGCGTTCCAGCAGGTTCTTGCCCAGCTTGTCCGCACCCGGAAGCTCGATGGGGTACTTGCCGGTGAAACATGCAGTACACAGGCGTTCCCGCGGCTGCCGGGTTGCGCCGATCATCCCGTCCTCGGAGATGTACGCCAGCGAGTCGGCTCCGATGGCCTGTGAGATCTCTTCGATGGTTGCGCCGTTGGCAATGAGCTCGGCGCGGGAGGCGAAGTCGATGCCGTAGAAGCAGGGCCACTGCACCGGCGGGGAGGAGATCTTGACGTGGACTGCGGCGGCGCCGGCTTCGCGGAGCATCCGGACGATGGCGCGCTGCGTGTTGCCGCGGACGATCGAGTCATCCACCACCACCACGCGCTTGCCGCGGATGACGGATTCGAGGGCGTTGAGCTTGAGCCGGATACCCAGCTGGCGCAGCGTCTGCGAGGGCTGGATGAAGGTTCGGCCAACATAGGAATTTTTGACGAACCCGTGGGCGAACGGAATGCCGGATTCCTCGGCGTAGCCCACGGCGGCAGGGGTGCCGGATTCCGGAACGGGAATAACGATGTCCAC
>NZ_JBNHFF010000218.1:0-5285 GCF_059089965.1 Arthrobacter sp. SPT-J7 | reverse complement strand
AGGCAGACAAGGCAATAACACTGGACACCGCGATAATTGCGGCGGCCCCGGATGCACCAAAGTGCATCCGGGCCAAGGCTTTTCGCATCAGGTGTCTTTCGGGCTTGCTTGAAGTGTCAGAGCAATCATGTGGCATGGCGGCGGGAATGGCCAGTGATTTTCCTCACTTATTCTGCCCGCGGCGTGGCCGTTGAGGGGCGCCTGGCGGGGGTGGGGCGGAAAAATTTAGGCCAATAAATGGCACAGCGGCTAGACTTGGGGAAGGAGCCCTGTGCTAAGGGCCTGATCCGTCGTGCGTTCCAGTTGGAAATGTCGCGATACAACAGCTGACTTTCACCACTGAATCGAGCCATTACGCATGTCTGAAACCACCACCAACACCGCGGTAGCCACTGCATCACGCAGTG
The DNA here is from genome assembly GCF_059089965.1 of Arthrobacter sp. SPT-J7. Lineage (NCBI taxonomy): Bacteria > Bacillati > Actinomycetota > Actinomycetes > Micrococcales > Micrococcaceae > Arthrobacter > Arthrobacter sp. SPT-J7. Next base: position 4,878 of record NZ_JBNHFF010000218.1, on the reverse strand, counting down.
ACCTCCGCAACGTCGCGATTGTGGCCCACGTTGACCACGGCAAGACCACCCTGGTCGATGCCATGCTCAAGCAGACCAACTCCTTTGCCGAGCACAACCACCTCGAAGACCGCGTGATGGACTCCGGTGACCTCGAGCGCGAAAAGGGCATCACCATCCTGGCCAAGAACACCACAGTGGCCTACAACGGTCCGTCCTCCAACGGCCAGACCATCACCATCAACGTCATCGACACCCCCGGCCACGCCGACTTCGGTGGTGAGGTGGAGCGCGGCCTGTCCATGGTTGACGGCGTTGTCCTCCTCGTTGACGCTTCCGAAGGTCCGCTGCCGCAGACCCGCTTCGTCCTCCGCAAGGCCCTGGCCGCCCACCTGCCCGTCATCCTGCTGGTGAACAAGACCGACCGTCCCGATGCTCGCATTGAGGAAGTCGTTCACGAGTCCATGGACCTCCTCCTGGGCCTGGCTTCTGACCTGGCCGACGAAGTTCCGGACCTTGACCTGGACAAGATCCTCGAAGTTCCCGTTGTCTATGCTGCGGCCAAGGTCGGCCGCGCGTCCCTGGAGCAGCCCGCCGACGGCAGCGCCCCGGAAAACGAGGACCTTGAGCCGCTGTTCAAGACCATCATTGAGCACATCCCGGCTCCCACCTACAACCCGGAAGGCGTGCTGCAGGCGCACGTCACCAACCTGGACGCCTCGCCGTTCCTGGGCCGCCTGGCACTGCTGCGCATCTACAACGGCACCCTGCGCAAGGGCCAGACCGTTGCCTGGGCCCGCGCCAACGGTGAGCTCAAGAACGTCAAGATCACCGAACTGCTGGCAACCAAGGCCCTGGACCGCGTCCCGGCCGAGTCCGCCGGTCCCGGTGAGATCGTCGCCGTGGCCGGTATTGAGGACATCACCATCGGTGAGACCCTGACCGATGCCGAGAACCCGCAGCCGCTGCCGCTGATCACCGTGGACGATCCCGCGATCTCCATGACCATCGGTATCAACACCTCGCCGCTGGCCGGCAAGGTCAAGGGTGCCAAGGTCACGGCCCGCCAGGTGAAGGACCGCCTGGACAAAGAACTGATCGGTAACGTCTCCATCAAGGTTCTCCCCACCGAGCGTCCCGACGCCTGGGAAGTGCAGGGCCGCGGCGAGCTGGCTCTGGCCATCCTCGTTGAGCAGATGCGCCGCGAAGGCTTCGAGCTGACCGTGGGCAAGCCGCAGGTTGTCACCAAGACCATCGACGGCAAGATCCACGAGCCCATGGAGCACATGACCATCGACGTGCCCGAAGAGTACCTCGGCGCCGTCACCCAGCTCATGGCAGCCCGCAAGGGCCGCATGACCAACATGGCCAACCACGGCACCGGCTGGTGCCGGATGGAATTCATCGTTCCCGCCCGTGGCCTGATCGGCTTCCGCACCAAGTTCCTCACGGATACCCGCGGTGCCGGCATCGCAGCCTCCATCTCCGAGGGTTACGAGCCCTGGGCCGGCCCCATCGAGTACCGCACCAACGGTTCCATGGTGGCCGACCGTGCCGGTGTTGTAACGCCGTTCGCCATGATCAACCTCCAGGAGCGGGGTTCCTTCTTCGTGAAGCCCACCTCCGAGGTTTACGAGGGCATGATCGTCGGCGAGAACTCCCGCGCCGACGACATGGACGTCAACATCACCAAGGAAAAGAAACTCACCAACATGCGTGCGGCTTCCTCCGACACCTTCGAGAACCTGACGCCGCCGCGCGACCTCACCCTCGAAGAGTGCCTCGAATTCGCCCGCGAGGACGAGTGCGTCGAGGTCACCCCGGAGTCCATCCGCATCCGCAAGGTGATTTTGGACACCAACGAGCGCGCCAAGGCCAACCGCGCCCGCGCAAAGGTCTAGCAACAACGGCCTCAGGGCCAATGAAACTGCCGGGACGACGGCGGGCGCGATTGCCCGCCGTCGTTCCGGCTTTTTCTTTGCCGCCGTTGCGTGGGCCCTCTCCGGCCCGTTCGCCCACGCCCGCCGTTGATGCGCCGGGAGCACCGGGCTCCGCCGTCACGGGTTCCAAGCGCAGGGGCAGTCCCTGCGCAATGAGACGCCCTTATGGCGCGGTCCGGCGCCGCGGCTCGGGCGCCGGCGGGACTTCCTTGGCCGCGACAACCCCGTCCAGGGGGATGACGACGTCGGCCTGCCGGGTGCGGACGGTGACGGAACCGGCGTCGCACATCACCACGTGCCCCAACGCATCCGTGAAGCCGCCCTCGATGCGGTAGCGCACCACCACACGGGTACCGGGCGCGGCGGCGGCAAGGAATCCGGCGGGTGTGGGGGCAGGCAGGTTCACCACTTCATACTAAATGGCTTCACACAAGGCCACCGGCTAGGTTCGCGGGAACGGGCCGGGAGATAATAGGCTCAGATGTCAGGGTCCGGCCAGAGTTGCCGGATGCAAGAACCGGCGGGTCGCCGGAACCAACGTGGAGAGGCCAGGGACGTGACGTACGTAATCGCGCAGCCGTGTGTAGATGTCAAGGACAAGGCATGTATTGAGGAGTGCCCCGTCGACTGCATCTACGAAGGTGAGCGTTCGCTGTACATCCATCCGGACGAATGCGTGGACTGCGGAGCCTGCGAACCCGTCTGCCCCGTTGAGGCCATCTACTACGAGGATGACACCCCGGATGAATGGGCCGACTACTACAAGGCCAATGTGGAGTTCTTTGACGACCTCGGTTCACCGGGCGGAGCCGCCAAAATCGGCAACACCGGCAAGGACCACCCCATGATCGCCGCGCTGCCGCCGCAGAACCAAGACCACTAACGCAGGCAGGACCGGTGACCGCAGCAGTGAAGACGTTCGGCCTTGACCTGCCCGACTACCCGTGGGAGGCCATGGCGCCGTATCTTGCGAAGGCTTCCGGGCATCCCGGCGGTGCGGTCAACCTGTCCATCGGCACCCCGGTGGATCCCACTCCCGCCCTGATCCAGGACGCCTTGAAGGCCGCAGCGGATGCCCCCGGGTACCCCACCGTCCACGGCACGCCGGCGCTCCGGGAAGCCATCGCAGGATGGTTTGAACGCCGCCGCGGCGTGGCCGGTCTTGATCCCCGCAACATCATGCCGACGGTGGGCTCCAAGGAACTCGTGGCGTGGCTGCCGCTGCTGCTGGGGCTGAAGCCAGGCGACGTCGTCGTGCGCCCCAAGGTTGCCTACCCCACGTACGATATCGGCGCCACGATCGCCGGCGTGACCTCCGTTGCAACAGACAATCTGGACGAACTCGACGACGCCACCCGCTCCCGGGTCCGGCTGATCTGGGTCAATTCGCCGGGCAACCCGACCGGCAGCGTCCGCGGAGTCGACTCCTTGAAAGCGCTGGTGGCCCAGGCCCGGGACCTGGGCGCCGTGGTGGCCTCGGATGAGTGCTACGCAGAACTTGGCTGGGGCGACTGGGACGTCCAACGCGGCGGCCAGGCAGTTCCGAGCATCCTGGATCCCCGGGTTGCCGGCGGATCCCACCAGGGCCTGCTTGCTGTGTACTCGCTGAGCAAGCAATCCAACGTGGCCGGCTACCGGGCAGCATTTGTGGCCGGCGACCCGGACCTGATGCCCAACCTGGTGAACAGCCGCAAGCACGCGGGCATGATCGTGCCCTATCCGGTGCAGGAGGCCATGCGGGTGGCGCTGGGCGACGACGCGCATGTGGAGGCCCAAAAGGACCTGTACCGGGGACGCCGCGAACGGCTGGTTCCGGCGCTGCTGGGCTTTGGGCTGGAGATCAAGGAATCCGACGCGGGACTGTACCTCTGGTCCACGGCGGGGGAGAGCACCTGGGACACAGTGGCGCGGCTAGCGGAGCGCGGCATCGTGGTGGGCCCGGGCGTCTTCTACGGCGAGGCCGGCAACGGTTACGTCCGGGTTGCCCTCACCGGAACCGATGAACGGATCGACGCCGCCGTCGCCCGACTGGTCACCACATCGTAACAATGCTGTGACTCGCGCCACATTGGGCCAGGTTTAGGCCTTTTTGGAACGTCCCGGATTAGTGGCACCCGCCAAGGAGCGGTAGCTTTTTAAGTGACTATCAATGGTGGCTTTCTACAAGAAGGCAGCCCGGGTGTTGGAACCTGTGTTCTCAGGCTTCGTGCGCGGCTCACCTGATGTTGGATCAAGCTTTCGACAGAGGCCCAGACGCCTCATGAAGGGGACTCCATGACTGAGACCAACAATGCTGCGACCCTGCACCACGCAGGAGGCGAGCTTAAGCTGCCGCGCATCCAGGTTGTTGAAGGAAACGAGGGCTACGACGTTTCCAAACTGCTGAAGCAGACGGGCGCAGTCACCTTTGACCCCGGCTTCATGAACACAGCAGCCACAACTTCGGCTATCACCTACATCGACGGCGATGCGGGCATCCTGCGTTACCGTGGATATCCCATCGAGCAGCTGGCACAGCACTCCAGCTTCCTTGAGGTGTCCTACCTGCTGATCTACGGCAACCTGCCCACGCCCACCGAACTGGACGAATTCGACCAGAAGATCCGCCGGCACACGCTGCTGCACGAAGAGCTCAAGGGCTTCTTCGGCGGATTCCCCCGCGATGCGCACCCCATGCCCGTCCTGTCCTCGGCTGTTTCCGCGCTGTCCACGTTCTACCAGGACTCGCTGGATCCCTTCAACGCCGAGCAGGTGGAAGTTTCCACCATCCGCCTGATGGCCAAGCTCCCGGTCATCGCGGCTTACGCCCACAAGAAGTCCATCGGCCAGCCCATGCTGTACCCGGACAACTCGCACAACCTCGTGGAGAACTTCCTCCGGCTCAGCTTCGGCCTTCCGGCCGAGCAGTACGAGGTGGACCCGGTGGTCGCGAAGGCCCTGGACCTCCTGCTTATCCTGC
>NZ_JBNHFF010000217.1:0-5304 GCF_059089965.1 Arthrobacter sp. SPT-J7 | reverse complement strand
GGACGCCTTGCAGCAAGCCCCCGGCAGGCCAGTACTGATGCTCCGGCCCGCCCGCGTGAAGGTGGGTTCCATCAATGGACTCGCTACGGCCTACACGGTCACCCATGTGTTGGTGGAGTGGGACGATGACGGCAATCACGATGCCCGATGGATTGCCAGCTGGTTGGTGCGCCGGATCTGACGGTGCACATCCCGCGCCGGACCGAACTGTCGTGTACTGACACCGCGGCGAAGCTGTTGGCCCTCCTGGTCCGCCGCCCGAAGGCGTTCCGGCGCGACGAGTTGGACACCATTGGCGAAGCAGCCCGAAGGCCTTGACCTCGCCGGGCTGCTGGCCATCATCGAGGCAGAGATGAAGGATGCGCCGGAACGCCTGCAATGGGCAGTGAATACGTGCCTGGCCCAGATTGGCATTGGGCACGCCGAACACAGGGATCGGGCCATCACTATCGGTGAGCGCCTCGAAGTGCTGAAGGACTACCCAACCCCGCCGGGCTGCACGTCCCTGTTTGCGCCCATTTGGATCAACGACATGGTCTGCCGGCAACACGACAATCAGCAAAAGCCCGCGTTCATCTGGAGTGTCCTTGCCCGGCTCCACCGGGACCTAAGATGGCGTGCATGGAAGACGAGGCCCTGGCAGAGATCGCGAACGAGCTTTATGCCAAGCCGATGGAAGACTTTGTGGCAGCACGCGCTTCCGCAGCGAAGGATGCTGCCCGTTCGGACAAGGAACTCGGAGCAGCGGTGCGCGCCCTGCCAAAGCCGTCGGTTGCCGCCTGGGCCGTGAACATGTTGGCCCTGCGCCAACCGGACATCCTCGCCGACTTGGCAGACCTCGGCGGCAGGATGCGCGGAGCGCAGGCGTCACTGGACGCCGCGGCACTACGGGAGCTGGGACGTGAGCGCCGCACCATGCTGGCCGCCGCCGTCGATACCGCCCGCTCTGTTGCCCGGCAGCAGGGCCGCTCCATCAGCGATACCATGGCGACGGACGTCGAGGAGACGTTGCGGGCCCTGACGGCGGATGAAGGCGCAGCTGCTGCTGTCCAAAGCGGAAGGCTCCTGAAGACACTCTCGGCCGACGGCGTGAATGCCGTGGAGCTTGAGGGCTCAGTAGCTGTCCCCTCCGCCCTGCCCGCACCCAGGGCAGCTCCCGCTCCCTCCAAGGTGCCCCTGCGGAAGGAAGAGGCGCGCAAGGAGCAGGCAAAGAGTCCGACGGCGGCAGGCGCCCTCCGGCGCAAGCCGGACGGGCCGAGGCTTGAGGCAGTCCGGCAGACGCCGCGGCCAACGTCACCACCTGCACTGGAGAAAGCCAGAGCCGCCCTGGCCGAGGCGCAGGCGGTAGAAGCTGAGACCGCACAGTTGGCTCGGGACCTGCAAAACCGGGCGGACGAGACACGGTCTGAAATTGCCGGGCTGCAAGAGGAAACAACGGAACTTCGGGCCCGCCTTAGAGCGGCCGAGGACCAGTTGGAGCGGTGCCGCAAAAGGTTGGCAAGTACCACCGCCGAGGCTAAGCAGGCGGTGCGGGCTGCGGACAAAGCAGCGCGGACGGCGATGCTCGCGCAGGAACGGGTCCTCCGGCTGGGCAACACGCGGGGCTGATTCCGAGGAATGTCAGACCCCGGTTGCACACTGGATTTATGGAAAACCAACCCGTACAGGAATTTCACGTCACCTACTTCGATGCCGATTGCGGCCGTGCCCGCGCTGAAGTCTTTGACACCTTGGCGGAAGCCGAGCGGTTCGCCAGCCGACACTGTGCCGGCGAAGACAGCTGGGCCGTTGTGGACGCAGTCCCGGTCCAGCACGTGCGTATTGCCGCCTGACCCGAGGCGGGCGAAAAGTCCAGGCCGTTCAAAGCAGTGACCCGCGTTGCCCGGGGAAACACCAAGGCAACGCGGGTCATGGGCCGGCTTGGGCCGGCGTCCGGTTCAGCTTAAGCGAAATCGGCAACTGCAGGATCGGCTCCGATACGGCCTTCACCCTTGGCACTGCGGTCCAGTGCGTTGATAGCCTCGATGTCGTCCGCGTCCAGGGAAACATCCAGCGCCGCGAAGTTCTCGCGGATCCGGGACTCGGTGACGGACTTGGGAATGACCACGTTGCCGATGGCGAGGTGCCAGGCAATAACCACCTGGGCAGGCGTGGCACCGTGCTTAGCGGCGATAGACGCTACCGTTGCGTCCTCGAGGAGCTCGCCACCCTGGCCCAGCGGTGACCAGGCCTGCGTCAGGATCCCCTTGGATGCGTCGTACTCGCGCAGTTCGCGCTGGCTGAAGTACGGGTGGAGCTCGATCTGGTGGATGGCCGGGACTACGCCCGTTTCATCAATGAGCCGCTCCAGGCCTTCCACGGTGAAGTTCGAAACACCGATCGACTTGACGCGCCCGCGCTTCTGCAGCTCGATCAGGGCCTTCCAGGTGTCCACGTACTTGTCCCGCTTGGGCGTCATCCAGTGAATCAGGTAAAGGTCCAGGGTCTCAAGGCCCAGCCGGTCCATCGAGTCCTCGAAAGCGGCAAGGGTGGACTCGTAGCCCTGATCCGCGTTCCAGAGCTTGGTGGTGATGAAAAGCTGCTCCGGCGACAAGCCTGAGCTGGCAATGGCTCGGCCCACGCCCGCCTCATTGCCATAGATCTTGGCGGTGTCGATGTGGCGGTAGCCCGCCTCGAAAGCCTGGCGGACAACCTTTTCCGCCACTCCGTCCTCAACCTGCCACACGCCATAGCCGAGCTGGGGGATCTGGTTACCGTCGTTGAAAGTCAGTGTCGGTGATGAAGTCATGCTTCATATCTTGCCAAACCAGCTGCCCGGAAAAGGACGATCGGGGCAGACTAAGCCACACGCTTAACCGGGAATATCCTCTTGCCGGGAGCCCAGGCTTTCCTCCCGCAGCTGCCTCTCGGCGTCGGCCACCTGCTGGAACACTGCCTCCGCACGGCGCCGCACGGAGGCTGCTCCCACGGGGACGGGGCCTACGGCGAGGCGAAGCATGGCAGCGGCTTCGGCGGTGGTGGCGAGGGAGTTGCCCGCCTTGGACAGCGAGCGGTGGACAGGTGCGAGGGCAGCCGGGATGTCCAGGCCCTCACTCGGCGACCGTTGCTGTGCTTCCACGCAGACTGCCCTGACGCGGTCCAACAGCGCAGCAAGCTCGTTGGCGATGTCCACGAGTTCCCCGTAGAGCTGGTCGTCCTCGACCCCTTCGAGGACCTGGTGGAAACGGTCGAGCCCCCGGTGGAAACGGTCGTGGGCCCGGCGCCACAAGCCTTTCCCAAGTTCCGCGTCGTCCTTGCGCCCCTGCCTGGCGGCGCTGAAAAAGCCCAACGACCCTAGAGGTACTGTCCCGGACCGTGGTCCGGATCATGGGGCTGCCCTGGCCGGGCCGGAGCGCCCGGCCGGTGACCGGCGGACGTACGCTGGGGCTCTCCGTTTTCCCCGATCACGACGCCGGGTGCGATCAAGGTGCCGGGCGGGAGCTGGCGCAACTGCAGCTGCGCGGCAGCGTGCTCGCGGGCGGCGTGCTGGGCAGCGATGGCCGTCTGGATGCCGTGGAACAAGCCCTCCAGCCAACCCACCAGTTGGGCTTGGGCGATACGCAGCTCAGCGTCCGAGGGCGTGGCCTCGTCGGAAAAGGGGAGGCTGATCCGGTCCAGTTCCTCCACCAGCTCAGGGGCAAGCCCGTCCTCGAGCTCCTTGATGGAGCGCTCGTGTATTTCGGCGAGCCTGCCCCGGGCGGCGTCGTCGAGCGGTGCGGACTTCACCTCTTCCAGCAGCTGCCTGATCATGGTTCCGATCCGCATCACCTTGGCTGGTTCGTCCACCAAATCCTGCAGGTTGCTGCCTTTGGGCTTGCCACCGTTGTCCGGAACAGCCGGTGCAGGTGCCGGCTGCCCGTCGTCGATGGTAGTGCCTTCTACCGGGAGGTCCTCAGGTGCCTGAGTGTCTTTCGGATCGCTCATGGCTTCATACTCTCATGAGCGATCCGCCCGCAGTCCACTCTATGAAGCCTGCTGACGGTTTGTCCGCTGCAGGCTCAAATCAGCAGCACCGGCCCTGGGGATTTGAGTCCTGGCGGTCCGTCCGGTCCCGCCAGAACTCACGCTCGCCCAGGGGTGGCGTGCTATGGCCTGCAGCCTGGTGGTGCTCCAGGTACTTCGCATAAGCATCCGCCCCCAGCACGCCGCCGAAATAGCGTGCGAACCCATGGAAGCCCCTGGCAACAGCGGCGAGCCCGGAACTCATCAGTGGTGGCCTGCCCTCTCGAACCTCAGTTCCGCCGGGACCTTGTCCCACTCAGCCATCAGCTCCCGCTCAGCCGGCGTTGGAATAAGCCCGGCCGGCGCGAAGACGCGTGAAGGCCTGGCGGGTTCCTCATTACCCCTGTTGGCGGTGGCGTCCGCCCGGTTGCCGAACGCCCTGACGGTGGCGAGCAACGCCGTCGCGATCACGATGATGCTCAGCACCACGAAGATTACCGACAGCCAGCCCTGGATGGCGGTATTGCGCACCACGGCCTCCATCGCTGCCACCGATTTCGCGGTGCCGAATTCCGTCTTCCCTTCCGCCAGTGCCTTGCTGAAGGCTGCGTTGTTGGCGAAGTAACCCACTGCCGGCGTGGACGAGAAGATCTTCTGGTAACTCGCCGTGATGGTGACCACTGCGGCGAAGGCCAAGGGCAGCGCCACGATCCACAGGTACTTGAAGGTTCCCTGCTTGGCGACGATGGCCAGGCATACGGACAAGGCGATGGCCGCCAGCAACTGGTTGGCGATGCCGAACAACGGGAACAGAGTGTTGATGCCGCCGAGCGGATCGGTCACGCCCATCAGCAGTACGGCTCCCCAGGCGCCCACCATGACGGCCGTGCAAAGCCAGGCGCCGGGCCGCCAGGATGCTTCCTTGAACTTGGGAACGAAGTTGCCAATGGAGTCCTGCAGCATAAACCGGGCCACGCGGGTGCCGGCGTCCACTGCCGTGAGGATGAAGAGGGCCTCGAACATGATGGCGAAGTGGTACCAGAACGCCATCATGGCCGTGCCACCGATGAACTGCTGCATGATGTGCGCGAGGCCGACGGCGAGGGTTGGGGCACCGCCGGTGCGCGACACGATGCTCTCCTCACCAACGTTGGCCGCGGTCTGCGCGAGGAAGTCCGGGGTGATGTTGACACCGGCCAGGCCCAGGCTGTTGACCCAGGTGGCGGCTGTCTCAACGGTTCCGCCGGTGAGGGCGGCAGGGGCGTTCATGGCGAAGTAGAGGCCTCGGTCAATGGAAATTGCAGCGACCAGGGCCATGATGGC
>NZ_JBNHFF010000216.1:0-5308 GCF_059089965.1 Arthrobacter sp. SPT-J7 | reverse complement strand
GGAGGATCGGAGACCCGCCTTGATCGGGTCCACGAGCGCAGTGAACCTGGACAACACACCTTCACCCGTGAGCCTGGCGATGCGGGTGTACGCGTGTGCCCGCGAAATATGGACATTCTCCGCCACCTGCGTGACGGACATGCGGCCGTCCCGGGTCAGCTCAGAAATGATCCTGCGGTCGATGTCGTCCAACGGGACGGGCTCCGTCCCGGCGTCCCTGGTTGCCAATGTCCCCACGGCCTGTCAGTAATACGGTTCACACTTACAATTCGTCTCCCAGTGTAAAGGGAATTGAACATGTCTTCGCGATTACCGGACAAGCCTGAATACGTATCGGCGTCAGTAATGCGGGTACGAGGACTTGGTGCGGCGGACTTCGTCTCGGTTAGCTGCCGACCGGATGAAGTCGCAGTCAGCCGCAGGAAAGGCTGAGGGAAAAGTGATTCAGAGGCGGAGGGGACCACGCTGTCCCCTCCGCCTCCATCGCCGCACCAGGAGCCCCCATAGAGGATATCCCTGCCACCTGGTGCGGAGCCTTCTCTCTGTAATGACCGGAGAACAAGACTTCCGAACATTAAGGACAGACGTTTTGGTCAATCCGTCCTCTAGTGTGTTCCAACTCGCAGGGAGAGGTCAAGGTGTTTTCCAAACGGACGAACCCATGAGGGCGTACGCAAATCTGCGATGAAAGTTCTTCCGCCAAGCGGCATGCGCCGGACGCCCTGCGGCGTCACACGTTGCGTTGTTCCTGCCCGCCCCGAAGTTCGTCTTGGGCGGCTTGCAGCAGTGTGCAGTTGCGGTTGCAAGCCGCCATGATGAGCCGTCCTGCTGCTTCCTCCGGGGTGCAGCCGCTGCGTACAGCTATCGCCTGGGATGCCTCCGCAATCACCGATCGCGATACCAGTGATCCCTCCAGGGCCAGGAACTGATAGTCCCAGAGGCCCATCGAGGGCAGTTCCTCCGGCGTGCGGTGGAGGGAATGGACGGCAGCCGCCGTCCGGGCCTGAAGTACGGACCGGGCTGCGGCGAGCAGTTCGGCCGCTTCCGGAAATGCCAGCCGATAGACAAGGTGGCCCCCGGACCACAGGCACTGAATCAGGTGCTGCCCGCGCATCTGGCCCAGGTGCCGGGACAGATGCGAAGCCTTCACCCCCGTGCCCTCGCAAAGCTCCGGGATAGTTGACTCACCGTGCGAGAGTAACTCCAGGATCTGCGCCCGGACCGGATGGGCCACGGCCTTGAACAACTCCGCGGCAGCAGACATCGACGGTCCGGGGCCGCCGCCGTGAACTCCGTCTGGCACAGCCTGGTGGCTCTCCATGCCAATGTCGTAACTGCTCATGCGCTTTGCTCCCTAAAGGGCCTGCATGCCATTATCCTCCGTCGTTCGGTCGCCGGCCCCGGAAATTGCCCAGATCTTCACTGTTCTTATGGGTGAACCACAGGAAGCGTTCTCTATGCGGCGAGCTTCCGACCAGACAAACGAAAGGCCCTGCCGGCGTGATGCTGGCAGGGCCTTCTAGTTTCAGCAGGTCGCTGGTCTCAGTGAGCGGCTGGTTGGTCGAACCGCTGACCGGCCGGATTGGACGGCAGGATCATGAATACAAGCAGTGCCAGGGCGCCCAGGAACGGCACGAGGATGAGCAGCAGCAGCCAGCCGCTGAAATTGCCGTCATGGAGTCGTCGAACGGACAGCGCCAAGGACGGAACCAGGGTGGCTAAACCCCAGATGGCGAGGAGAATGTAGCCGAAAGTGGCACCCGGGCCGGCAGTCGTGGCGCCTGTAAGGCTCGAGGTAGTTGACCCCGTACCGACGATGATGTTGAGGAGGATGCTCACTGCAACAGCGACGAGTGTCCACCACCAGTATTCACTGCGGCTGGCCCGGCCCGAGAACGTGGCGTATTTTTTGAAGAAGCGTTTGACAGCGACCGGGAAAGGCGCCCCGTAGTAGGGAGCCCAAAGCGGCGGCTCGCCCTGCCAGGATTGCTGCTGCTGAGCGTTCGGCTGCTGCGAAGGATAAGGCTGCTGGGACGGGTATTGCGGCTGGCTCAAGGTTTCCCCCATTTAGTTTTACAGTGAAGCGACGCGCTCATCGTACGGCCCGTTGGCGACGAAAGCCCTGCTCAGCGGGAGATTTACGCCAAATTTCACCAAGCGATAGCGGACTTGCGTGACTGATGATCGCTGCGGTTCACCGGTGTCGGGGTGATTTGGCGCGCTGCCGGTTGGTGCTCAGTTGGGGAACCGGGGTAATTGGGTCTCGAGCCGCCGCTAGGGTTTTGTGCCCGCGGCCGTGGTTATGGGCTCCACTCCCGATAGCTTCCTTGCCGAGGGGACGGAGGACCTAAAGGTCCTCGGCAATGGTGCGCAGGGCCGCCAGATGGTGGGTGAACGCGGTGCGCCCGGCGGCCGTAAGAGAGAGCCAGGTGCGGGGGCGCTTGCCGACGTGACCCTTGCGAATTTTCACATAGCCTACGGCCTCAAGCTGGGAGGCCTGCCTGGAGAGCATCGAGTCGGAGACCTCGATAATGTCACGCACGTGGGCGAATTCGGCCTCGTCAACCTGGGCCAGCGCGGCGACGAGGCTCAGGCGCACCGGGGCGTGGATGTGTTCATCCAGCCGGTGCCGGGCGTGCTGGCCCTGGGGGGTGCTCACTTGGACCCCCAGCGGATGACAGCTGCGGCTACCAGGGCGGGAGCGGCAGCTGCGGCTGCACCGGCCAGCACCATCGGCCAGGTGTTGGGTGCGCTCTGGGCGGAGTGGTTCAGCCACGGCAGCACCACTGTCAGGGTCAGCACGAAGGAAGCCATGATCCCGCTGCGCGACCAGACCTTTGCCCGGCGCGGCACGGTCCGTGCCACCCGTTCGATCCACCAGACCGTGAGCAGCCACAGGGCTGCAAACGCCGCAGTCTTCACGGTGTGGCTGAACTGGTCGGCAAGTATGTTCTGGCTGGCCATGTAGAAGGCCGTGATCGCCCCGAACGCGGCCGTTGCCCCGGCATGCACCGCACGGTCTCGGGATGTTTCGATTGTCCTCCCTTTGATCGCGGACAGCTGCTCGCGGGCTTGTTCAGGGGTGGGGTGATTGCTCATGGTGTCTCCTGCTCAACAAAATGCGGATAACGCCATTGAAGCAAGTACTTTCCAATCTGGCAAGTACTTTCAATTTGCACGTCAGGGGGAAGATCAACTGATGCCACGCATCGCAGGTCGTCCCGAATCCCTGGTCGCCAATTTGTCTACGGCCCCTGTCAGTAACCTGCCTCACACTGGCAATTTGTCTCCGAACAAGGGTTGAATCATGCAGCTTCTCCACGATTCATCAAGAAGCTGGATACGAAACCTCCTGCGGGCAGATACTGGGGAGTAATAGTGGCAACAGAAGGACGGAACGATGACGATCTCCGCGAACCACACCGCGCCGGACCACACCAGCAAGGCGCCCGCCGAGGATGCGCTCCTTGAGGCTGCCAAGAAGTTCGGCATCACGGCCGAGGATTACATGCTCCCCGCCCGGCACCAAATCGAGATGGTGGACCCGGACGGCCGGCTCAAGCCCGAAGGTGAGCAGGGCACCGAACCCGGCCACGAGTACCCTTTGCCCGGCGATGAGGAGCTGCTGGCGGCGTACGAGCAGCTCGTCGTCGGACGCCGCGTGAACGACCAGAACTCCGCACTCGTCCGGCAGGGCCGCATGGCCGTCTACCCGTCCAGCCATGGGCAGGAAGCCTGCCAGGTGGCAGCCGCGCTGTGCCTGTCCGAGGGTGACTGGATGTTCCCCACCTACCGCGACGCCGTGGCCGTGATGACCCGCGGCGTTGATCCCGTGCAGGTGATGACCATTTTCCGCGGCGACTGGCACGGCGGCTTCGATCCCCTCAAGCACAAAGTGGGGATCCAGTGCACCCCGCTGACCACGCAGCTGCTGCACGCCGTCGGAGTGGCCCACGCGGCCAAGCTCCGCGGCGAGGACACCGTGGTGCTGGCCATGTGCGGCGACGGCGCCACCAGCGAAGGCGACTTCCACGAAGCCCTGAACTTCGCCGCCGTCTTCCACCTGCCCGTCATCTTCTTCGTCCAGAACAACAAATACGCCATCTCGGTGCCGCTGGCACACCAGTCCGTGGCGCCGTCGCTCGCCCACAAGGCCGTGGGCTACGGCATGGCCGGCGAACGCGTGGACGGCAACGACGTGGTGGCACTCCTCGCCGTCCTGGACCGGGCCGTGAAACTGGCCAGGGAGGGCTCCGGCCCCCTGCTGGTGGAGGCCAACACCTACCGCATGCAGGCCCACACCAATGCCGACGACGACACCCGCTACCGCGAGAGCGCTGAGGTTGCGGAGTGGCGGGCCAAGGACCCGGTGAACCGGATGCGGACCTACCTGACGGACCGTGGCCTATTGGACGACGACGGCGAGGCGCGGATCCGCGAGAAGGCGGAAGCGGTGGCCACGCAGCTGCGTGACGGCCTCAGCGAGGACGTACCGGTGGACCCGCAGGAGCTCTTCCGCCACGTGTTCTCCGCACCCACGCCCCAGCTGATGGAACAGTCCGCCCTGCTAGCCGACGAACTCGCCCGCGACGCAGCAGCCGCATCATCCCAGAACCCCGATGCACAGGAGGCCGGCAAATGAGCCCCACCATCACCACATCATCCGAAGCGAACGGCAACGTCAGCGCCGCCACCGCCCGGGCAGCCGCCTCAGCCGCTGCCTCCGCCGAAGCCGCCGGGCCCCAGCCGGTCACCCTCGCAAAGGCGCTGAATACGGCGCTGGCCGACGCGATGCACGCTGATTCTTCCGTCCTGGTGTTCGGCGAGGACGTCGGGACACTGGGCGGGGTCTTCCGCATCACCGACGGGCTCACCGCGACGTTCGGGGAGCAGCGCTGCTTCGACACCCCGCTGGCCGAGTCCGGCATTGTGGGCATGGCCGTGGGCATGGCCATCAACGGGATGCGCCCGGTGATCGAGATGCAGTTCGACGCGTTCGCCTACCCGGCGTTCGAGCAGATCATCAGCCACGTGGCCAAGATGCACAACCGCACCAAGGGTGCTGTGAAATTGCCGCTGGTGATCCGCATTCCCTACGGCGGCGGCATCGGGGGAGTGGAGCACCACTGCGACTCCTCCGAGTCCTACTACGCCCACACCGCCGGCCTGAAGGTGTTCACCCCGGCCACGGTCGCGGACGGGTACCGGATGCTCCGCGAAGCCATCGACTCCGACGATCCCGTGGTGTTTATGGAGCCGAAAAAGCTCTACTGGTCGAAGGACCTGGTGGATTTGGATGAGCTGCGGC
>NZ_JBNHFF010000215.1:0-5408 GCF_059089965.1 Arthrobacter sp. SPT-J7 | reverse complement strand
GGCGAGGCCGGCGAACGCCGTGGCCGCCCGGGGAAGGGGCCGGGCGTCGTCGGCGTGGCCCACAATGGGAGCCATGGTGCCGTCGAAGTCCATGGCCACCAGCAAATGATCCGTCGCAGCGATGCGCCGAAGGGCCTCGCGTAGCTCCGGTGTCAGTGCCAACTTGCCGTTGCCGGCCTGGCCGTCAGGAGTCATCACGGACCGCCTTCTCCTCAAGGGCCCGCAGGAACTCGGCAGACCAGTAGTCCACGTCGTGCTCGAGGATCTGCTTGCGCATGGCCCGCATCCGCCGGGAGGCATCCCGGGGCGGGAGCTCCACAGCCCGCATGATCGCGCTCTTCAAGCCATCGATGTCATGGGGATTCATCAGCAGGGCCTGCTTGAGCTGATCGGCGGCGCCGGCGAACTCGCTGAGCACCAGGGCGCCGTCATTGTTGGTCCGCGCGGTGACATACTCCTTTGCCACCAGGTTCATGCCGTCCCGCAGGGCGGTCACCAGCATGACGTCCGCTGCCAGGTACAGGGCCACCATCTCCTCCACGGGGTAGCTGTGGTGCAGGTAGCGGACTGCTGTGTTCTCCAGGGTGTCGTAGGTGCCGTTGATGTGGCCCACCGTGCCCTCCACTTCCTCGCGCAGGAGCCGGTACTGTTCAACGCGCTCGCGGCTGGGGCTGGCTACCTGGATCAGGGTGGCATCACCGACGGACAGCTTGCCGTCCGCCAGGAGTTCTTCGAACGCCTTGAGCCTGTGCCGGATGCCTTTGGTGTAGTCGAGGCGGTCCACGCCGAGCAGGATTGTTTTCGGATTGCCCAAGTCCTGGCGGATCTGGCGTGCCCGCTCAATGATCTCGGGTTTTTGGGCCAGCTCGGTAATCTGTTGGACGTCGATGGAGATGGGGAACGCCTGGGCCCGGGCGATGTGTGTGATTTCCCCGTCATGGCCTTTAACGTGCACCTGCTGCTGCTTGACGCTGGCGCCCAGGAAGCGGCGGGCCGAGCGCATGAAGTTGCCGGCGTCGCTGGGCCGCTGGAAGCCCACCAGGTCGGCGCCGAGGAGGCCGTCGATGATGGCTTGGCGCCAGGGCAGCTGGGCGAAGATCTCCGGCGGGGGGAACGGGATGTGGTTGAAGAAGCCGATCCGGAGGTCCGGCCGCTCCTCCCGGAGCATTCGCGGCACCAGCTGCAGCTGGTAGTCCTGGATCCACACCGTGGCAGCTTTGTCAGCATGGCGTACGACGGCGTCGGCGAACCTTCTGTTGACCGTGCGGTAGGCGTCCCACCATGTGCGGTGGAACTCGGGCGGGGCGATGACGTCATGGTAGAGCGGCCACAGGGTTGCGTTGGAGAAACCCTCGTAGTAAAGCTCTACATCGTCGGCACTGAGCTGGACCGGAACCAGGTCCATGCCGCCGTGGCTGAACGGTTCCACCGTCTCGTCAGGAGCGCCGTGCCAACCTACCCACGCGCCGTCGGTCTTGGTCATCATCGGTGCCAGGGCGGTGACAAGGCCGCCGGGGGACCGGCGCCACCCGGAACCGTCGTCGCCTTCACCAGGCGCGGAGCGGTCAACCGGCAGTCTGTTCGAAACCACCATGAAGTCATACTTGGTGTCGCCGCTGCCGGCGGCGCCGGGTCCGGCTGCGGTGGCAGGTTTTTCCTGGACGGGTGTTTGCATTGCGGCCCCCTGGGGTTTGCTTGTGGCTCTCTGCCCACCCTAACGGGACGGAATCTTCCGTGCTATTCGTCCGTTGGTCAATCGGAAGAATACTTGAACGGGCAAGCTCGCAGGTTTCTCCCCTAAAATGATGGGGTTGCCACGAAATGGTCCCCCTCGTCGATCGACCCAAGGAACACATGAGCCCCGCAAACGAAGTACGTAAGTCCAAAGCTGAGCGAACCGCGGAGGCCCGCGAAAAAGCGCGGCTGATCCGTGAAGCCCAGCTGAAAAAGGACAAGCGCAACAAGCTGCTGATCGGGTGGGGCATCGTGGCGGCCGTGGTGGCCATCCTTGCGGTGATCGCGCTGGTAGTGACCACCAGCATCCGGCAGAACACTCCCATTGCGGACCAGGGCCCGGTGCCGGCAAACGCCAACGTCCATGGAGGTGTGACCCTCCTGGCCAACACGGAAGTCAAGAAGACAGACCCGGCGACGGTGGACATGGCCAACCTCCCGGCCAAGCCGGACGCACAGCCCAGCCCCGTAGTGGCGCCGGGTGCCGAGGCCGAAGCCGGCCAGCCCGTAAAGGTCATCGCCTACATCGACTTCATTTGCCCCGTCTGCCTGCGGTTCGAAAACACCTACAACGAAGCCCTCACTACGCTCCGTAATGAAGGCAAGATCAGCATGGAGTACCGTCCGCTGGGCTTCCTGGACCGACAGTCCACCACCAACTACTCCTCGCGCTCTGCCAACGCCGCGGCCTGCGTAGCGGACAAGGCGCCGGAAAAATACGCCGAATACGTCAACGTTCTCTTTGAAAACCAGCCCGCTGAAGGCGGAGCCGGACTTTCCGACGACAAGCTGAAGTCCCTGGCCAGCGACATCGGTGCGGACATCAACAGCTGCGTGGATGACAAGACCTTCCGTCCTTATGTGAAGTACTCCACCGAGCTGGCGGCGAACAGCGGCATTACCGGCACGCCGACCGTCTTCATCGACGGCAAGCAGTGGGACGGAGCAACCGACCTGAACGCTGAGATCCAGGCAGCGATCGACGCCAAGGCCTGACAGACGCTCCCGGCAGTCCAGACTGTCAGCACAGGGCCCGCTTCCGGACTTTTTCGGAGGCGGGCCTTTCCTTTGCCCGCTATCGCCATGCCGAGGCCGCGGACGGCGTTTTTACCACCGGGAGGACTTGGGCTACCCTTATCTAGCGCCGTTCAGGCGCCGCCCGCAAGGGCACGCCTCCTTAGCTCAGTTGGCCAGAGCACCGCTCTTGTAAAGCGGGGGTCGTCGGTTCGAATCCGACAGGGGGCTCCGAATGGATGTCGGTCCTGAGGGATCTTTACGCACTCGTCGGCGGGATGTTGTGGTTCAGGCGCAGGAGATTCTGCGGATCATAGCGGTCCTTGAGTGCCACGAGGCGCTGGTATTTGTCCTGGCCGTAGGCATTGCGTGCGGCGTCCGCCTCCTTGATTCCCAGCTCGGCGCCCAGGAAGTTGACATATTCGCCCTGCTCCGCGAAGGGCCGCATCAAGGCGTAGGCCTTGCGGGCGAAGGCGGTCAGCCGTTCGTCCTCGGCCGCGTCACGCCAGAACCCGTAAACGTTCAGCCAGTAACGCGCCGACCGGTTCGGAAACGCCGTTGCCTCTTCTGGGACCCGCCCGAAGGCGCCCTCCAGATGGTGGATGTCGATGCCGGTACCGTGCCACGCCAGTTCCGAGGCGAACCCGACCACAACGTCGGCCACCTCCTCGTCCAGCCGGGAGAAGGACACGTTCTTCCAGTAGCCTCGCGAGCCTTTGGGGAACACTGCGTCCATGGCGCTTTGCCAGTCCAGCCACGACGTCGGTCCCACCTCCTCTTCATCAGGCGGAGCAACGGCACGGAGTTGGTCAACGAGGTTTAGGCCGGCTTGGTGGTCGTCGCCCGCCCAGGCGAAACCGAGGATCATCCAGGCTTCATCACCCATTCCGAAATCGGGCGGGAAGACCAGGAAGGAGACGATTGGATTCATCTCATCGGGCAAGTCCCGGGTCCACGTGTCGAAGGCAAGCAGGGCGCTCTTCCAGTGCTGTTGACGGTAGAAGAGATTGCCGCCCAAGGGAGCCGCCGGCAGGGGACGGGCACGGAACGTGAACGAGGATACGACGCCGAAGTTCCCGCCGCCGCCGCGCAGCCCCCAGAACAATTCGGCGTTTTCGCCATTGCTGGCATGCAGGTGCTCGCCCGCTGCGGTGACGATGTCGGCGGCTTCGAGGTTGTCCAGGCTCAGGCCTCCGGTTCTGGTCAACCAGCCCACCCCGCCGCCAAGGGTGAGTCCTGCCACCCCGGTCCCGCTGATGACCCCCAAGGGGACAGCCAGCCCATGCGCGGCCGTGGCACGGTCCACATCAGCCAGGGTAGCTCCCGGTTCAACGGTGACAAGCCGGCTTTCAACGTCCACCTGGACAGCCCTGAGCGATCCCAGGTCAAGGACCAGGCCACCCTCAACAGTGCCGTGGCCGGCAATGTTGTGCCCGCCGCCGCGGACCGCCAGCGCCAGCCCGCTGCGCCGCGCAGTATCCAGAACCACATCGATGTCCGAGACTGCTCCAGCCCTTGCGATGGCGCGTGGGTGGAGATCGACCATGCCGTTCCATACCGCCCGGGCTTCCTCATACAGCGGATCCTGCGGCTCGATCAAGGGTCCCTGCAGCCGCCCACGCAACTCATGCAGTGACTGCCGGACGTCACGTTCCGGGTCGTGTTGATGAGCTGTAGCCATCGCTGATGCTTCCGGGTCAAAGGGCGAAAAGATTCACCGGGAATCCCGATGCCCGGAGTTTAGGAGCACTTCCGCAGGCCGGTCAATAGGTTCTTTTTTGGTGCCCGGCGGGCGCGGATTGCAAACGGCAAAGGCTGACCAGGTGCGGGATTAACGTCCGCGAGGCGGGGACGAAACCAAGCCAAAACATTGGCTGAGTACGGTCGGGGTATGACAGCTCACTTTCCGTCCCGCATCCGGGCCTGGTTCGCGGATACCTTTTACTGCGACACACCCGGCAGGGCAGCAGATGCCATGGCAGATGCGACGCGGTGGGGTTGGCTGCCGGCCCTCAGCGGCGTGGCCGTTGGAGCTGATCACGCCCGGGAAAAGCACCTGGATTCCGCGGCGGAACCAGGCGGAATGTCTGGTTGAACACACTTTTGCGCGCGTAAGGGCATAATGACCTAAACTGCTTCACTGAGGTGCCTGAAATGGCGCTGTGCAGCAACGAAAGTGAACAGGCAATGGCTACCGATTACGATGCTCCACGCAAGCAAGAAGAAGAGTCTCCAGCGGATTCCCTGGAGGCACTGCAGGCCTCACGTGGGGGCAATGCGCAGACTGCAGTAATCGACGTCGATGAAAATGACACGGCCGAGGGTATCGACCTGCCCGGCGCCGACCTTTCCAATGAGGAACTGACCGTCATTGTTGTCCCGGAGCAGTCAGACGAGTTCACCTGCTCCTCATGCTTCCTGGTCCGCCACCGGTCCCAGGTGGCCCGCGAAAAGAACGGCATGAAGTACTGCCGCGACTGCGAAGGCTGAAACTTCCGTACGAAAAACAGCGCCGGACACCCCCCTCGGGTGGCCGGCGCTGTTTCGACTTTCCGGCGCCGTTATCCGGCATAACAGCCGGGTCCAGAAACGGCACCGGAACGGTTAAGGACGGCGGCAAAACAGCTCCGGATTTACTGCGGCGTGATGCGGATACTGGC
>NZ_JBNHFF010000214.1:0-5464 GCF_059089965.1 Arthrobacter sp. SPT-J7 | reverse complement strand
CGCACCGCAGGCCGCAGTGGTGAGGGCCTGCCCCAGGCCGTCAGCCCAGGCCGAACGCTGGGAAGCCTTGGTTGCCGCGCGGTCCTGGACCCGCAGTTCATCAAGCA
Organism: Arthrobacter sp. SPT-J7; assembly: GCF_059089965.1. NCBI lineage: Bacteria > Bacillati > Actinomycetota > Actinomycetes > Micrococcales > Micrococcaceae > Arthrobacter > Arthrobacter sp. SPT-J7. The sequence goes on along the minus strand of NZ_JBNHFF010000214.1, from coordinate 5,357 downwards.
CGCGGGGAGCTGCGCCGTTGGCGTGGAGCTCGGCACGGGCGTCAATGGCTGCCGAAACATGGCGCAGGACCCCGGAGCGAAGGAGTTGTTCGGCGGTGGCGGACTTGCGGTCGCCCCAGAGTGCGACCGCCGGAGCGAGCAGGAGGCCCGCCACGCTGGCGGCAACCACAGCGGGAAGCGCGGCAGGCACCAGCAACGAAGTGGTGACCAGGGCCAGAACTGAAACCGCGAGCGCTGTGACCGGCGGCAGGACAACGCGCGGCAGGAGGTCGCGGACGGTATCGACGTCATCAATCACGGTTCCGAGGACGTTTCCGCCCTGCAACAGGCGGCGGAGCGGCAGCGCGCGCCGGCTCAGGGACTCCCAGAGCCGGCCCCGCAACTGCGTGAGGGCAGCAAACACGGCGTCGTGCAGGAGGAGCCGCTCACAGTAGCGAAGCACAGCGCGGCCGATTCCGAAGAACCGTACCCCAACGATCGCGGTGAGCAGGTACAGGATGGGTGGCTGCTCGCTGGCGCGGATGATGAGCCAGCCGGACAGCCCGGACAGGGCGACGGCGAATACCGCTGCCAGGGTGCCCACCAGGGCCGCGGCGGCGGACTTGCCCCGCACGGGCGCCAGGAGTGCGGCCAGCAACCGGGCGGCACCGCGCTTGTTTGCGTCGTGCTCTCCGGCGCTTGCGGCGGGAGTCTCTGCAGGGCCTGGCCGGCCATCCGCGGGCGAAGAGGCAGCAGCAGGTGCCGGCACGTTCGGCATCGCAGTATTCGGAAGGGGTTCGACGATGCCTGCCGGCCGTGCGGCAGCCGGGACCGCGGCGCCGTGCCCGCCCACCGGCACCAGGTGTTCCGCGAGGGCACGGGTGCGGTCCTCGTGCGCCACGAGGATGACAGTCACCTGTCCCCGGAGCTTCCTGATGGCATCTTCCACCAATGCGGCTGAGGCGTCGTCCAGGTGCGCCGTGGGCTCATCCAGCAGCAGGACGGTGGCGCCGGCTTCGATCCGCGCCAGGCCGCGCGCCAGGGCCACGCGGCGTAGCTCTCCCGGGCTCAGTTCCGCAGGGTGTTTCGCAGCAAGGTGTCCGGCTGCAGCCCGGACCAGGCAGGCGCGGGCAGCAGCTTCCGATCCCCGGCGCCTATGTCCAACTGTTTCAAGGCCGGAGCCGCCCGACAGGTAGAGCATGACCTCGTCGAGTACCGTCTCCGCCGCCATGACCGGATGCTGCGGAACCCAGGCAATCCTGGTGCGGTCCAGGCCCTTGATGGTGCCGCTGACCGTGGTGCCGGCTCCGTGGCCGATGGTCCCGGCCAGAATTCCCAGCACCGTGCTTTTGCCGGCGCCGCTGGGCCCGTCCAGCGCGGTGATCCTGCATTGCGGTGCACTGAAGCTGAGCGGTCCGACGGCGGGCAGGGACCGCCCTTCGTAGCTGACGGTAAGGCAGCTGACGGTAATGGGCGCGCCGAGCCGGCCGGCCGGGGTTGTCCGAAGCGGCTGCGGTTCCGGGGCATCTGTCACTGCCGTTGTTTCGGCGAGCGCCACCCGGCCGTCGTCGCTGGCATGGTGGGCGGTGCCCAGTTCGCGCAGCGGCAGGTAGCAGTCCGGTGCGAGGATCAGGGCCAGCAGGCCGGCCTCCAGCGGCATGTCACCGTGGACCAGGCGGACACCGATGAAAACGGCCACGACGGCCACGGAGATGGTGGCGATGAGCTCCAGCGCCAGCGCCGAGAGGAACGCGGTCCGCAGCGTTCCCATGGTGCGGGCACGGTATTCCTCGGAGATCTCCTCGAGCGCCTTGCGCTGCGCGGTGGCGCGCCCCAGGCCCACTAGGACCGGCAGCCCCTTGGCGAGTTCCAGCATGTGGGTGGACAGCCTGGCGAGGGACGCCTGCGCCTCGCGGACGTTGTCCTCGGTGTATCGGCCAATCAGCACCATAAACAGCGGCACCAGCGGAACGGTCAGGACGATCACTGCGGCACTGACCCAGTCGGCGAAGAGGATGCGGGCGCCCACCAGGAGCGGGATGGCCGCGCAGTTCACGAGCGCGGGCAGAAACTGGGTGTAATAGCTGTCCAGCGCATCCAGTCCGCGGGTGGCAAGCACTGCCAGTCCGCCGTCGGCCGGTCCCGTGCCGCGGACGCCGTTCCGCAGCGCCCTTTCCAGCAATCCGGAGCGCAGCTCCTCCTTGATGCCAAGGGCTGCCCGACGGGCTGCCACTGCCTGCCCCCACACCGTGAGGGACCGCAGCATCACTCCCGCCATGCCGACTGCCACTTGGTCCGCCCAGGCCGGGTTACCCGCCATGAGCCCCGCGAGTGCCGAGGCCACAGCCTGCCCGATCAGGACCAGAGACAACGCCTTGAGGGCGGCCAGGAGTCCCAGCCAGTAGATGGCTGAACGGGTGGCCGGGCCGGGCGGGAAAGTTGGACGCATATGTCAGCCTTTGGTGGTGAAGGCCTTGGCGGCGATGGCTGGCAGGAAGCTGTGGGCCTCGGGAATGTGCGCTGCGCTGACCCGTCTCCGGAACACCCAGTAGGTCCAGGCCTGGTAGGCGATGACCAAGGGCAGGCCGAACGCTGCCACAACACTCATCAGGCCCAGCGTGTAGTCCGAGGAGGAAGCGTTGGAAATGGTCAGGTCAAAAGCCCCGTTCAGCGTGGACGGCAGCACTACCGGGAACACAGCACCGAAGATGGACGCCGAACCCGATGCCAGGAAGACACCCAGTGCGACGAAGGCCTTGCCTTCAGCGCCCTTGCGGGCCTTGGACCAGGCTGCAGCCGCGGCCGCAACCGCCAGCAGGACCAGCGCCCAGGTCCACACCTTGCCGTCGAGGAACTGGATGCTCAATGCCCAGCCCGCCATGGGCAGGAGCAGGACCGGGAGAAGCCGGACAAACCACGTGCGGGCACGGTGCCGCACGTCGCCGTCGGTCTTCAGCGCGAGGAAGGCGAGGGCGTGTACCAGCGAGAACCCGACGACGGCGAGTCCGCCCAGCACTGCGTAGCCGCTGAACCAGGCGAGCGGCCCCCCTTCGCGGTCCCCGTTGGCGTTCAGGGGAAGGCCGGTGGTGGTCAGGGCCAGGGCCGCACCCACGCCGAAGGCTGCGAAGAAGGACCCCAGCGCGATGGCCCAGTCCCACCTGGCCCGCCACTGATCCGTATCCACCTTGCCGCGGTACTCGAAGGCCACAGCCCGGAAGATCAGGGCAACCAGTACTACCAGCAGCGGAAGGTACAGGGCGGAGAACAGGGAGGCGTACCAGAGCGGGAACGCGGCAAACGTCGCACCGCCGGCGGTCAGGAGCCAGACCTCGTTGCCGTCCCAGACAGGGCCTACAGTGTTGAGCAGGACGCGGCGCTCGGTGTTGTTCCGGGCGAACAGCTTCATCAGCATCCCCACGCCCAGGTCAAAGCCCTCCAGGAAGAGGTAGCCGGTCCACAGCACCGCGATGGCGATGAACCAGATGGTTGGCAGCAGTTCCATACTTCGTTTCCTCTGCTCTTCTTTGGGGGGACTATTGGCGTGGACTAGTAGGCGAAGGCCAGGACGTCGTCGGGGGTTTTGCCGCCGCCCTGCCCTCCCGGGCCGGGGGTGGCGTCCTCGTTTTCGTCAACGGGTGCGTGGACCAACTCGGGCATGGCGGACACCACGCCGCCCCGGATGTACTTCACCAGCAGTTTCACTTCCACTACCAGCAGCCCCGCGTAGATGGCCGTGAGCGTGACGAGTGACGCGAGCAGTTCCCCGGCAGTGACACCGGGTGAGACAGCGGCAGCGGTGAACATAAAGACCTGGTCGATGCCGTTGGGATCGGGGTTGGGTGCCACTACAAACGGCTGGCGGCCCATCTCGGTGAAGATCCAGCCGGCTGCGTTGGCCCCGAACGGGGCGAGGATTCCGAAGACGGCGAGGCGCATCAGCCACCGTGATTCGGGGACGGTTCCGTTGCGGGTGAGCCAGAGGGCCACCAGTGCCGCCAGGGCTGCCAGCCCGCCGAACCCGATCATCATGCGGAAGCCCCAGTAGGTGACCTCCATGACCGGAAGGTAGTCGATTTCCTGGCCGGCGCGTTCGCCGTAAATGGGGTTGTCTGGCAGGTGCGTTCCGTACGCCTCCTTGTACTGGGGCAGGAGGCTGTTGACGCCCTGGACTTCGGTGGTGAAGTCACCCTTGGCCAGGTAGGAGAGGATACCGGGGACCTCGATCAGGGCCACGATGTCGTCGCAGTTCTGGGAGCCGAGGTTGCCGACGCTCAGGACGGAGAAGCCCGTGCCGTCGTGGCAGGCTGCTTCTGCGGCCGCCATTTTCATGGGCTGCTGCTCGAACATCAGTTTGCCTTGGAGGTCTCCGGTGAGGGCGGTGCCGGCAAAGGAGATCATGGCCACCACGGCGCCGATGCGGAGGGACCGGATCCACACCCTGTGGTCATTTTTGTCTCGGCCGGGGATGTCCGCTGCAACACCGGGAACCACCTTGCCGTCAGGACCCACGGTGTCCACGCCGTCACGCCGCCTCCGCCACAGGTGGTACCAGGCGATGCCGAGCAGGAAGCCGCCGGCGACGGCGAGGGCGCCGAACAGTGTGTGGGGAACTGCAACCAGCGCGGTGTTGTTGGTGAAGACTGCCCAGGCATCCGTCATGACTGGCCGGCCGTCGATCATCTCAACACCTACGGGGTGCTGCATCCAGCTGTTGGCCACGATGATGAAGTAGGCGGAGAACACCGAACCCACAACAGCGATCCAGAGGCACGCAAGGTGGATGCCTGGCTTCAGCTGCTTCCACCCGAAGATCCACAGGCCCAGGAAGGTGGACTCGACAAAGAAGGCCAGGAGTGCCTCCAGCGCAAGCGGAGCGCCGAAGACGTCGCCCACAAAGCGGCTGTACTCGCTCCAGGCCATTCCGAACTGGAATTCCTGGACGATGCCGGTGGCCACGCCCATGATGAAGTTGATGAGGAAGAGCTTTCCCCAGAACTTGGTCATCCGGAGGTATTCAGGTTTTCCTGTGCGGTGCCAGGCAGTCTGGATCAATGCCACGACCAGCCCCAGGCCGATGGTCAGCGGGACCATCATGAAGTGGTAAACGGTGGTGATGCCGAATTGCCAGCGTGCAATTTCCAGAGCGTCCAAAGCGTCCAAGGCGGTCCCTACTGTCAGCCGATGCAGGTTTTCTACGTACTGTAGAAACTCTAACTTCTACAAAGTGTAGAACAACGCCGGCGGCGGAGTAAAACGCGCTGCCATACCCTCCAGGGCTCTCCAGGGGACACGTGAGCCTCCTGTTCTACCCAATGTAGAAAGTGACCGGAAATCGGGGTAAATTGGACCCTGTAGTTGGACTACACGCTTGAAGTCAC
>NZ_JBNHFF010000213.1:0-5503 GCF_059089965.1 Arthrobacter sp. SPT-J7 | reverse complement strand
AAGTCCGCAGTAACCGATGCCGGTACCGAAATCCGGTTCGACTCCGAGCAAAAGCCCGGCGTCTCGAACCTGCTGACCATCTACTCGTCCCTGACCGGAAAATCGGTGGCAGAACTGGAAGCCGAGTACCAGGGCAAGATGTACGGCCACCTGAAGGTGGACCTTGCTGAGGTGGTGGTGGAGTTCGTCACGCCGCTGCGTGACCGCACCAACGAGCTGATGGCAGATCCGGCGGAACTGGACCGGCTGTTGGCGCACGGCGCAGAACGTGCCCGCGACATCGCTTCGGTAACCCTCGGCCAGGTTTATGAGCGCATGGGTTTCCTCCCGTCCTTCTCCCTCGCAGGGGTCCGCTAGCGCCATGCCATCCAGCAAAGTCTCCGCAAGGGAAGGCTCCCGCTCCACCCAGGCAGCGGGAACGTCCGGTAACCCCCAAGGCGACCCAGCGAAGGCCACCGGCAGGAAGGAAGCCACGTCCCGCACGGAAGAGACCAGTGTGGGGGTCATCCTGGGCTTTCCAACCGAAGTCGCCGAAGAGCTGCAGCGCTGGCGGGCTTCGTTCGGCGATCCGCTCGCGGACGTGGTTCCGGCCCACATCACGCTGGTGACCACCACCCCCACCCAGGACTGGGAAGCGACCAGGGAGCATGTGCGGGAGGTCGCCCGCCGCCAGAGCCCGTTTATGGTCACGATCGCCGGGACCGGGACGTTCCGCCCGGTTTCCCCTGTGGTCTTCATCAATGTGGAGGATGGCTTCACGGAATGCGTTGACCTGCATGAAAAGCTCCAGCAGGGCCCCCTCCAGCGTGAGCTGCCGTTCGCCTACCACCCGCATGTCACCATCGCCCACGATGTGGCGCCGGACAGTCTCGACGAAGCCGAAACGGTGTTGAGAAACTACAGGGCCACCTTCCCCGTGGTTAGCATGGGACTTTACGAGCACGATGCCGACGGCATCTGGCAGCTACGGGAAGAGCTGGACTTTGGGACCGAAACTGACAACCACGCCGGCACCTTCTCAACCAACGCCGTCGCCAACGGAGATGGAGCCACCGCTCCCCACTGACCTCGCCCAGCTAAAGCTGACCGCGATTCGGAAGAGGATCGCATGGGGCAAGGTCAGAAGGTCCGGCGGCGGTGCTGCAGCAACCCTGCCGGCCATGATGCAGTGGCTGCTGGCGCGGGTCAGCATCCTCCGGCCCGTGCGCGCCTTCGGGCACTACAACCTTCAGCGGGGACCGCTCCTGAGCGCAGGCATCGGCTTCAGGATGTTCTTTTCCATCACCGGCCTCCTGACTACTGGATTTTCCGTCGCGGGGCTCGTCCTCCGCGGCCAGCCTGCCCTTCTGGACCGGACCATCAGCAGTGTGGCCGAGAGCGCGCCGGGGCTGCTGAAGCTTAACGGTGACGAGGGCCTGGTTGACCCGGCCGAGCTGCTGAACCCGGAAGGGTTGGGCTGGGCGGCGCTGATTGCGGGCGCAGTCACCTTCATCATCTCCCTTGGCTGGATTGCCGGCGTGCGGGCTGGACTCCGGGTGATCATGCAGCTTCCGCCGCTCAGGATCAACCCCGTGCTGCTCAAGCTGCGCGACGCCGGCATTCTCCTCCTGCTGGGCGTCGCCCTGGTGATCAGTGCCGGAGCCTCCCTCGTCTTTGGTACCGCTGCCGGTTGGGTGGCGGATTTCCTGCGGCTCGATCCTGTGCTTGCCGGCCCACTGACCACTTCCGTTAAAATCGGCGTACCGCTGGTCTTGAGCTGGGCTACGGCTTTGATCATGTTCCGGTTCGCGGGAGGCCTGAAACTCTCCCGCCGGGCCCTGCTCGAAGGCACCATCCTGGCTGCCGTGGGCACCACCGTCCTGCAGGTCTTCAGCACGGAACTGCTGGCCGGGGCCGGACGCAACCCCATCCTGGCGCCCTTCGCCATCATCATCGGCCTGCTGATCTGGTTCAACCTGGTCAGCCAGGTCTACCTCGTCTCGGCAGGATGGGCAGCGGTCCGCGAGGCCGACCTTAATCAGCATTCGAACGGGCACGACAAGGGCGCGTGGGGAGCCCGCCAGGTCCAGCCGGGCAAGGTGCCTGTCCAGCCGGGCAGAGCCCCTGTCCATACGGACAATGGCACCGCGGTTACTGGCCGGCGTCGAGGCATCGGCCGTCCCGGCCAGCGATAATCCGAGCCCGCCCGGGCTACGGTGCCGCCACCAGTCCTTCCCACCTCACCGTCCAGTCGGACGGGAAGCCCGGGGCGTTCCGGGCCGGTCCGTTGTCCCACCCCGCCGCCATGAGTGCGGCGGCGGTGAGCAGCCCGCCGTTACCGGGCAGGTACAGCGGCAGGGAGTCTGTTTGGCGGTTGTGTCCGTTGGGCAGCACCGTGTTCTTTCCGGCGTCTAGCAGGAGCGCGTTGACAGCAGCCTCCGGATCCTCGAGGCGGGCGGCAGTCATTGCCATGACGGGGTAGTCCCAGCCCCAGGTACTGCCCCAGTCCCAGTCGGCAAGGACATCGGCGAGCGTTGCCCGCATGATGTCCTCGTCAATCAGGTCTGTCCGGGGCAGGACGCCGAGGGCGCAGAGCATCGAGGGGTGGTCCGTCCTGATGGTGAAAGGTTCCACGTCGATCGCCGCGTAAACGCCACCGATCACCCGGGGCCTGACCAGGCTGTCCGACACGCTCCACCAGGCACCGACGGGCTCGAGCCCCAACCGTTCCCGCCACGCGGCTGCAGTCCGAAGTGCCCACTGCCAATACGCCAACTCGAAGGTGGGGTTGGTGACGGAAGCCCTGATGGATGCATAGCTCTCCTGTGCTGGAATCAAGGGAGGGCCCAGCTCAAATCCGCGGGCCGTGGGATGAGCGAAGCTGGCCATGAACGCGGCTGACTCGAAGACGATCTCCGCGAACTCCTCGAGCACCTCCCTGCTGGGATTAGAGCGGTACACCAGTTCGGCCAGGTAAATGGGGTGCGGCTGCTGCCAGACCAGGAAGGTTCCGATGGGACTGGGGCTTTCCCTGCCGTCCGGACCCACCTGCTTCGGCCAGCGCACGCCGTCGAAACCCTGCGTCCTCGCCGTCTGCCGCGACGTCTCCAACACCGTGGAGTACCATCGCAGCGACGGCAGCAGGAGGTCGGCGCGGTTCCAGAGCGCAAAGTGTGCGGCGTGCCACCAGTGCATCTCGAGGTGGAAGCGGCCACGCCACGAATTGCAGACGAGCCCCGTTTCCTGCGGAGGCATGGAGCCCGAACAGTTGATGGCGGTGAGGTACTGCGAGAGGACGATCCTCCGCTCCAGTTCCTTGGCTCGAGGATCATCCGTTGCATCGAGCTCGATTGCTCCGCCCGAGCTCCAGAACCCCGGCCAATACGCCTGCGAGGCGGCGGCGACGCTGCTGCCGGCGTCAAGGCTGTTGAACGATGGAAGGCCGACGGCGGCCCGGCTTTCTGCGCCATTGCCCGGGTGTGCTGCCGGGAGGGTCACCTTTTTGTCTCCTCAAGGGAGGCAATCGCCGTCCCCTGCCGAGATGAAAGCAAGACTGAAGTCAACGACGTCGGGAGTGTCCGGGAGGCCTTTTCCGGGCGCAATCCGGAGGTGGTGCCGCCCGGTCTGTTCCACAGCGAGCAGCCGCCCCGTGATCACCACCTGGTAGCGGGAGTCGTCCAGCTCGCGGCGGACGGTCCAGCTGGTCGATCCAGCATAGTTTTGGGAGCCTGCCGGCTCGCCAAGACTGGTGGTGTGGGCGATCGGGCTCTTCCAATTGGCAGCATCGTGCCACGCCTCCGAGCCGTAGGGGAAGGCGATGCCGATCACTAGACCCTCACCGAGGGCAGGCGATTGCACGCGAAGGCCGAGCTCGTCCCGGTCCGGGTGGCAGGCCGTGGTGACGGTGACCGGATGGCCGGCCAGTGTAAAGCGGCTGATGACCACGCCCGTCCACAGGTCGAGCGTTTGTTCGGTGTCGGTGATGTCAGCTTCGGTGACTGCGCGCACTGCTCCGGCCTCTACCAGCAGGAAGCCGATCCGTCCCAGATCCAAGCGGTGCGGGTTGGCGCGCAGCCAGGCTTCCGCAAGGGAAGTGCCGGTTTCGGGGTCGTTGACGATGTCACCCGCCATGTCCACGTAGGGAACAGGTCCATGCGGCGAGTCGTAGAGGACCGTGGAGTCGGCCAAGTCATACTGGCGCGGCGGGGGAGTCGCGTGCCACCCCCATTGGGCCTGTGTGCCAAGGAGCGTTCCCGGTGGCAGTTCGTCCTCCGAGCCAACCGGGTAGGCGTCCGGGAGTGTTTGAAGGCCGGTGAGATCCATGGTGAAGGCGAACTCGCCGTTGCCCACAGAGACGGGACTTCTGGGGTCCATGCTCCGCTGGCGGACATTGTGGCGCCGGACGAGTTCTTCCCTGTTGATGGGGCCGCCCGCAGCGGCGTCGGGGGAGGGGAACTTCGGGCTGGTGGTGGTTTGGCTGTGCACAGGGCACGCCCTCCTGAAGGCAGCGACGTAGAAAGCGTTTTCTGATCGCGTCCAATCCTTCTAGGGGGTCAAGCCACTGTCAAGCTTCTGACAGTTCAGGACAACGGACCAGCCTCTGCCGGGACAGTACGGCGGCCGGCGGCGTCAGGAAGGGTTCGCGGCGTCGAGGTACTGGTCGGCCCAGGCCGCGATGATCCTGGCCGCCCGCGCCGCCTGGCCCTTTCCGGTCAGGAGGTGGTCGCTGCCTTCGAGGGACACGAAGTTACGCGGATGCCGTGCTGTCTGGAAGATGGTGCTGGCATTCTCGATTCCTACGGTGTTGTCCGTGGGGGAGTGGAGCACCATGAGCGGCTTGTGCAGCTGCTTGATGCAGTCAGTCAGGTCGGCGTTCTCCAGGTCCTCCACAAAGTGCCTGCGGATCTCCACCCGCTTTCCGCCGAGGTCCACCTCTGCGCTGCCTTCGCTCAGGATTTTGTCCAAGGCAGCGTCGAAGACATGCGCCACGTGCTTGGGCGAGAAGGGCGCGCCAACGGTAGCGACGGCGTCGAGCTCGGGGATCTCGCGCGCTGCAGCCAACACCGCTGCGCCGCCGAAGGAATGGCCCACCAGCAACGAAATCTGCTTGCCCTCGCTGCGCATGAACTCCGCCGCCTTCACCGTGTCCGCCACCTTGTGGCTAAAGGAACCCGCGGACCATTCACCGGCGGAGCCGCCCAGGCCCAGGTTGTCGAACCGGAGCATGCCCACGCCGCTGTCCGCCAACGCCTTGCACATCCGCGAGGCCGAGGGTGCGTCCTTGCCGAGGGTGAACCCGTGGGAAAAGACGCCCCAACCCTTTATCGGGCCCTCCGGGACGTCGATGATGCCGGAGAGCACCTCGCCGGTGGAACCTGCGAAGGAAACTTTTTCGGAGCGGGACACGGCGTCCCCTTTCTTTTTGTGCGGCTTAGCCGGTGAAACGACGACGGCGCTTTCCCCCCGTGCGGGGGGGACACCGCCGGCGTCCGCTAAAAACCCGGTAAGATCTTGCGGGAGAGAA
>NZ_JBNHFF010000212.1:0-5538 GCF_059089965.1 Arthrobacter sp. SPT-J7 | reverse complement strand
GACATAGGGGTCTGCGTTGAAAACGGCCCGGTAGCCGGCTTCACGGGAGGCCTTGTCCAGAGGAGATCCCGGGTCCGTGACGATGACGATGCGGCTGGCGGCGTCGATGCCGGCGTCATTGAACGCCTTCTCGAAGACCCTTCGCTGCGAATCCGTTTCAACAGTGGATCCGGACTTGGAGGAGACCACGATGGCGGTCTCCTCCAGCCGGTCTGCCAGGGCAGCACGGACCTGGTCCGGGTCCGTGCTGTCCAGCACAGTCAGCTCGACGCCGGCAGTGCCCGCGATCACCTCCGGTGCCAGCGAGGACCCGCCCATGCCGCAAAGCACGATGCGGGTGACGCCTTCCGCGCGGAGGGCGTCGCGGAGTTCCAGGATCTCCATCACCAGCGGCTGGGAGACGGTGGCCGCCTCAACCCAGCCGAGGCGGATGGCAGACTCTGCTTCAGCGTCGGGACCCCACAGGGTGTGGTCCTTTGCGAAGATCCGGGTGGCGATGCGGTCCTCCACCAGGGCGGGGAGGTGCTGTTCCAGTGCCTGCTGCGCGGCACCTGTGGCTTCGTAGCTGAGTGTGCTCATTATCGGTTAGGAAGCCTTCCGTGCGGAGGCGAGGGCGCCCTCAACGTCGCCGAGGAGTTCTTTCCAGCTGGCCACGAACTTGTCCAGGCCTTCGGATTCGAGGAGTGCGACGACCTCGTTGTAGGAGATGCCGAGCTTCTCGAGCGCGTCCAGGGTGTTGTTGGCTTCGGTGTAGGTGCCGGTGACGGTGTCGCCGGTGATGACGCCGTGGTCGAAGGTGGCGTCCAGGGTCTTTTCCGGCATGGTGTTCACGACGCCGGGGGCGACGAGCTCGGTGACGTAGAGGGTGTCCGGGTAGGCCGGGTCCTTCACGCCGGTGGAGGCCCAGAGGGGACGCTGGGGGAGTGCGCCGGCTTCGGCGAGCAGGGCCCAGCGTTCGGTGGCGAAGAGCTCTTCGTAGACCTGGTAGGCCAGGCGGGCGTTGGCCAGGCCGGCCTTGCCCTTGAGTGCCTTGGCCTCCTCGGTGCCGATGGCGTTGAGGCGCTTGTCGATCTCGGAGTCCACGCGGGAGACGAAGAACGAGGCCACGGAGTGGATTTTCGAGAGGTCGTGGCCGTTTTCCTTGGCCTGTTCCAGGCCGGTCTGGAAGGCGTTGATGACGGCGCGGTAGCGCTCCAGGGAGAAGATCAGGGTCACGTTGACGCTGATGCCCTCGGCGAGGGTGGCGGTGATGGCTTCGAGGCCCTCGAGGGTGGCCGGGATCTTGATCAGGACGTTGTCCTTGTTGACCCTCTTGTACAGGTGCTTGGCTTCGGCGATGGTGCCGGCGGTGTCCCAGGCCAGGCGCGGGTCCACTTCGATGGACACGCGCCCGTCAACGCCGTTGGTTGCTGCTGCCACGGGGGCGAACAGGTCGCAGGCGTCGGCGACGTCCGTGGTGGTGATCTCGAAGATGGTGTCCTCGACGGACGCGCCGGCGGCTGCCTGCTTGGCGATCGTGGCGTCGTAGTCGGTACCGGCGGTGATCGCGGCGTGGAAGATCGACGGGTTGGTGGTCACACCGACCACGTTCTTTTCTTCGATGAGCTTGGCCAGGGTGCCGGTGTCCAGGCGCCCGCGGGAAAGGTCATCGAGCCAGATGGAAACTCCGGCGTCGGAGAGCTGCTGGGTGGGAGTAGTCATTGTTCTATATCTCCTGGGAAATTGGGTTTCAGGCCTGGACGGCGGCGAGGGAGTCCTTGGCGGCCGCAGCAACTGCTTCTGCGGTGATGCCGAACTCCTGGAAGAGGCGCTTGTAGTCAGCGGAAGCGCCGTAGTGCTCCAGGCTGACGGAACGGCCGGCGTCACCGACGAATTCCTTCCAGCCCAGGGCAAGTCCTGCTTCGACGGACACGCGGGCCTTGACCGCTGCCGGGAGCACTGACTCGCGGTAGACGGCGTCCTGTTTGTTGAACCACTCAACGCAGGGCATGGACACAACACGGGCGGCGATGCCTTCGGCCTGCAGGGCTTCACGGGCCTGGACGGCCAGCTGGACCTCGGAACCGGTACCGATCAGGATGACGTCGGCAGGAACAGTCGCGCCGTCCCTGGCGGCTTCGGCCAGGACGTAGCCGCCCCTGGCGACGCCGGCAACGGAACCGAACGTGTCGCCGTCGGCCTCGCCCTGGCCGCGTTCCCAGGTGGGGATGTTCTGGCGGGTCAGCACGATGCCGGCGGGGTTGGTGTGGTTTTCCAGCATCGTCTTCCAGGCCACGGCAACTTCGTTCGCGTCACCGGGACGGACAACGTCCAGACCCACGATGGCGCGCAGCGAGGCGAGCTGTTCCACCGGCTGGTGGGTGGGCCCGTCCTCGCCCAGGCCGATGGAGTCGTGCGTCCACACGTACAGGGACGGGACACCCATCAGCGCGCCAAGCCGGATGGCCGGGCGCTGGTAGTCGCTGAAGATCAGGAACGTGCCGGAGAACGCCCGGGTCCGGCCGTGCAGGGCGATGCCGTTCACGATCGAGGCTGCGGCGTGCTCGCGGATACCGAAGTGCAGCACGCGGCCGTACGGGTTGCCCTTCCACGCCTCGGTCTGCTTGGACGCCGGAACGAACGACGGCGAGCCCTCGATGGTGGTGTTGTTCGATTCGGCAAGGTCAGCAGAGCCGCCCCACAGTTCGGGCAGGACCGGGCCCAGGGCGTTCAGGACCTTGCCGGACGCGGCGCGGGTGGAGACGTCCTTGCCGGCCGGGAAAACCGGAAGGGCCGCGTCAACATCGTTGGGCAGTTCCTTGGCCTCGATGCGCTGCAGCAGGGCCGCGCCTTCGGGATTGGCCGCCTGCCAGGCGTTGAAGGACTCTTCCCATTCCTTGCGGGCGGCAGCACCGCGGTCCACGACGGCGCGCGCGTGCGCCAGGACGTCCTGGTCAACCTCGAAGGACTTGGCCGGGTCAAAGCCCAGAACTTCCTTAAGTGCTGCGACTTCCTCTGCACCAAGTGCCGAACCATGGATCTTGCCGGTGTTCTGCTTCTTGGGGGCCGGGTAGCCGATGATGGTGCGCAGCGACACGATGGAGGGCCTGGACGTCTCAGCCTTGGCCGCGAGGAGCGCGGAGTACAGCTCCCGGACGTCCTCCTTGTATTCGCCGGTCTTGGTCCAGTCCACGCGCTGGACGTGCCAGCCATAGGCTTCATAGCGCTTCAGGACATCCTCGGTGAAGGCGATGTCGGTGTCGTCCTCGATGGAGATGTGGTTCTCGTCGTAGACAACAACGAGGTTGCCCAGTTCCTGGTGACCGGCAAGCGAGGAAGCCTCGGCCGTGACGCCTTCCTGGAGATCGCCGTCGGACGCAATCACCCAAATGGTGTGGTCGAACGGGCTGGTACCCGGGGCGGCATCGGCGTCGAACAGGCCGCGCATCCGGCGCTGGGAATACGCGAAGCCCACAGAGGACGCCAGGCCCTGGCCCAGCGGGCCGGTAGTGATCTCCACACCGGCGGTGTGCTTGTACTCAGGGTGCCCCGGCGTCAGCGAACCCCACGTCCGCAGCGCCTGAAGGTCCTCCAGCTCCAGGCCGTAACCGTTAAGGAAGAGCTGGATGTACAGGGTCAGCGAGGTGTGGCCCGGTGACAGGACAAACCGGTCACGGCCCAGCCACTCAGGATTCCGCGGATCGTGCCGCATCAACTTTTGGAAAAGAAGGTACGCGGCCGGCGCCAAACTCATCGCCGTCCCCGGGTGGCCGTTGCCCACCTTCTCCACCGCATCCGCTGCGAGCACGCGGACAGTATCCACCGCACGCTCGTCCAGGCTGGTCCAAGACAGTTCTTGCTCTTCCAAATGTGGCACGAAAACCGGGCCCCTCTCTGTGCTGATGGCAGGTGGCACACCGGATCCGTCTGGAGGCACGCTGTGTGGCGCCCGCTGCGGTGTGTACCAGCCGTTCACCATCGAAACGTTGATCTTTTCACTCAGCCACTGGCCAGCCGGGAACGCGTTTTCCACCGCTTCCTGCTGCGTGCTGATCTGGTGACAGCTTAGCTCTATTCCACTGTGCGGGCGGCCGGAATCTCACCCTTTGGACGCAATTTCGGCTTATGTGAATCCGTCTGAAGTGAGGTTGAGTTAATCTGCTCGAATCGACGCGCGAGCGATCATCAGCACCAAATGACGGGCGGTTGGGAGGGAACCGGCACGGTATGATATTTGGAGGCCAGCGCCGGGTGGCGGACCTTTTTGCGGGTTTCCCGCAGCTCCCGGCCACGGGGCGGATCAATGGATATGGTTTCGCCGGCGCCCGCACGGGTGGGCCGCATGACACAGCTGGACAGCCAGACAGAACTGCCAACAGAACGGGTGACTGCCACCGTGAGCACAACAGATACGCCGCTGAACGCATCCCGGGCAACAGGCGCCGGGATTGCCCGTAAGGCAAAGGCGTATCTCGCCCTCACCAAGCCCCGCGTGATTGAGCTGCTGCTGGTGAGCACGCTGCCCACCATGATCTATGCGGAGCGGGGCTTTCCCTCGATCGGGCTCATCCTGGCCACGCTGGTGGGCGGAGCCTTCGCCGCCGGCAGTGCCGGAGCCTTCAACTGCTACATCGACCGCGACATCGACAAGCTGATGCAGCGCACCGAGAACCGGCCGCTGGTCACCGGTGAAGTCACCCCGCGTGAAGCGCTGGTCTTCTCCTGGCTTCTGGGCGCGTCCGCCATCGCCATCCTCTGGTTCGGAGCCAATCCACTGTCCGCCTGGCTGGGGCTGGGCGCCATCTTTTTCTACGTGGTGATTTACACGATCATCCTCAAACGCCGCACCGCGCAGAATATCGTGTGGGGCGGTGCTGCAGGATGCTTCCCGGTACTGATTGCCTGGGCGGCTGTGACCAACTCGGTGGAGTGGCCCGCCGTCATCCTCTTTATGGTGATCTTCCTCTGGACGCCGCCGCATTATTGGCCCCTGTCCATGCGTTACGGCGAGGACTACCGGAACGCCAAGGTCCCCATGCTGGGGGCCATCGCGGGCGCCAAGGTGGTCTCCGTACAGGTGGTCCTGTACGCGTGGGCCATGGTTGCCTGCTCCCTGCTGATGGTTCCCGCCGGCGGCGCCGGCTGGGTATACACGGCCACGGCGGTGCTGGCCGGGGCCTGGTTCCTCTACGAGTCGCACTCCCTGTACAACCGGGCCCAGCGTGAGGACATCTCCGACAAGCGGGCCATGAAGGTGTTCCACGGCTCCATCAGTTACCTCACCCTGCTCTTCATTGCCCTGGCGGTGGATCCCTTCATTGGCCCGGCTGTCATGGCGGCCTAGCCCCTCCGTCCTGCCGCACGTCAAGCCTCTCCCGGTCCTGCCGGGGGAGGCTTGTCCCGTTAGGAGTCCCGAAAGTGAGGACCCGGAACGGGCGGACTTATCGCCGAAGCCGTACAGTGGCCCGCTCCGGCAGGGACGGCTGCAGGTTGACCAGCAGGAAGCGGGCCGCCAGGTGCCAAGCGCCCCGGTTCGGAAGGAACCGGGGCGCTTGGCAT
>NZ_JBNHFF010000211.1:0-5546 GCF_059089965.1 Arthrobacter sp. SPT-J7 | reverse complement strand
ATGATCCCCTTTTCGCGCGCATAGCGGTTGATCAAAGACGTCATGGCAGCGCGGAAACCCTCTTCGTGGGTACCGCCCTCATGCGTGTTGATGGTGTTGGCGTAGGTGTGGACGCTTTCGGAATAGGCGTTGGTCCACTGCATCGCCATTTCCAGGGCAATCCGCCGCTCTTTGTCCTCGGTCTCGAAAGCGATGACGTCCTCGTGGACCACTTCCACCTTCTTGCCCGAGTTCAGGTGCTTGACGTAGTCCAACAGACCTTCGTCATACTGGTAAACCACGGTGCGGTGCTCGGCGCTTACTTCGCCTTCGGTGACAACAGCATCGAGGTCCAGGTCGGCGTCGGCCTCGCTGTCGCTGGCAGAGGTGCGTTCGTCAGTAAGCGTGATGCGCAGGCCCTTGTTGAGGAATGCCATCTGCTGGAAGCGGGCGCGCAGCGTTTCGAAATCGAATTCGGTGGTCTCGAAGATCCCGGCGTCAGGGTAGAACGTCTGCGTGGTTCCCGTAACGTCGGTTTCCTCACCCTTCACCAGGCTGCCCTGGGGCTTGCCGCCGTCGGCGAAGGACATCCGCCAGACGTGGCCCTGGCGGCGGACCTCGGTGTCCACCCTGCTGGAAAGGGCGTTAACAACGGAGATACCCACACCGTGCAGGCCACCGGATACGGCATAGCCACCCCCGCCGAACTTGCCACCGGCGTGCAGGATGGTCATGACCACTTCCACCGTGGGTTTGTGTTCGGTTGGATGCATGTCCACCGGAATGCCACGGCCGTCATCCACGACTTTCACGCCGCCATCGGCCTGGAGCACTACTTCAATATGTGTGCAGTAGCCGGCCAGAGCCTCGTCCACGGAGTTGTCCACCACTTCGTAGACCAAGTGGTGGAGTCCACGGGGTCCGGTGGAACCGATGTACATGCCCGGGCGCTTCCGCACTGCCTCAAGTCCTTCAAGAACAGTGATGTCGCTCGCGCCGTACTCGCGTGGAGTGGCAGCTTCCCCCGGGGTGTCAGGCGTGCGGGCATCCTCGACTACGGGTTCAGCTGCCAGAATATCTGTATTGTCGTTAGCCACAGGTGCTGTCGACTCCTCTGTTCTCGATGATGGCCGGCTGATTCCTTTCCTCAAGTCGATCAGGAAAGTCATCCGCCAACAGGCACAAACTTATAGAGCCGGTTACTAGCTGATGGCGGAATCCGAAGTCCGCGTGCTGGAACCGCGCGGAAAACGGACTCAGTCAACGTTTAACCCGCGCCCAGTTATCTTCGACGATTCTACCGCGAAACGGGCAGTAACCCCGCATTCCAAGGGCGTGGATGGCAGCCGATGTGCCCTTTACAGGCCGTAGACCACGCCTTGGGCGCTCCAACGGTCCCGTCTCCGGGTGCCTATACAGCCTCCGACCCTTGCAGGGCGCTACACGCCGATCAGGGGATTATCAAGAGTTCAACGCGGGCTTATCCATAGGTGTCCCGGGGGCCCCGGCCGTTGACGGACCTGCCGCCCTTGCGCCAGCTGGGCGCTGAGGGCCCAAGGACCTGGATGCTGGTGACCACTCCATCGCCAAGCTCCACCCGGAATTTCTCCAGCAGGCTCATACTGAGGAGCCGCAACTGGGTGGCCCATGCGGTTGAATCGCACCGGACGTGCAGGGTAGTTCCTGTGAAGCTTTCGGGCGTGCAGTGGGCGGAAATCTCCGGTCCCACCAGGGTGGCCCACTCTGCCATGACAGACCCGACTGCCACCGGTGAAGTCCAGCCACGTTCGGCCACCAAGCGGCCCACTACTTTGCCGAGGCCGAGGGGATCACGGCCGGTGGCGTGGAACTGGCTGAAACCACGGGTGTCGCGGAGGCCCTTTTTAGCCTTTTGGGATCCGGGTCGCGGTGCGGCCCGGCGGATCTCGCCTCGTGCTGCGGCGGCCTCCCGCATTCTGTTCAGTGCAGCCTGGGGCGCGTCGATGTCGTCCGGGGCGCGGCCGTCGGCGTCGCGGCGCGGAGCTTTGCCGCCGGCGTTTTCGTTGTCCCTATTCATCGATACCTCCCGCGATGACCTTCACCCGCCGTCCGGACAGCTCTTCCGGTATATCGGCGTCGACGGCGGCGGTCACCAGGACCTGTTCCGCACCCGAGACTATTGCCGCCAGCTTACGCCGGCGCTGGACGTCCAGCTCGGCAAAAACGTCGTCGAGGATCAGGATGGGCGCTGAGCCGCCGGTTCTGGCGTCGTCCAACATCACATAGTACGAGGCGAGCCGCAGTGCCAGGCACATGGACCACGTTTCTCCGTGGGAGGCATACCCCTTGGCCGGTGCCTGGCCCAGGACCAGCTCCAGTTCATCCCGGTGCGGACCTACCAGGGAAATGCCCCGTTCCAGTTCTTTTTTGCGCGCTTCCGCGAAGGCGCGCACGTACCGTTCCGACAGCTGATCCACCGTCAGCTGGCGCAGGTCTTCCACGTCTTTTGAAGTAGCTCCCGCGTTGGTGCCGGCAGTGCGCACCAATGGGGCGCCGTCGTCGTCCATCTGGTTTTGAAGGGTGGAGCGGTAAAGGGCGCCAGCAGGCTTTGACCCGTCAGTCAGCTCAGCATAAGCACGCGCAACGTGCGGGCGGAGCCGCTCCACCAGTTCAAGCCGCGCGTACAGCAGCTCAGCGCCGGCCCTGGCCATGTGCTGGTCCCACACGTCCAGCGTTGCCTCATGGGCGGAGGTGAATTTCCCGGCACGGGCAGACTTCAGCAGGGCATTGCGTTGTTTCAGCACCCGGTCGTAATCGCTGCGCGTGGCCGCGTGGTGCGGAATGAGACTCGCGAGCAGCTCATCGAGGAAGCGGCGCCGGTTTGAGGGGTCCCCTTTGACCAATGCCAGGTCTTCCGGGGCAAAGAGCACTGTCTGGCAGATGCCCAGCAGATCGCGGGCGCGGACCGGATTACTGCGGTTTATGCGTCCGCGGTTCGCACGCCCCGCGTTGATTTCCAGCTCCAGGACGGTGATCTGCCCGCCGCGGACCAACCTGGCCCGGACCAGCGCGCGGTCAGCCCCGAAGCGCAGAAGCGGCCCGTCCGAGCTGACGCGGTGGGAGCTCATGGTGGCCAGGTAGCCGATGGCCTCCATGAGGTTGGTCTTGCCGATGCCGTTGTAGCCCACCAAAACCGTGACACCCGGGCCGAGGGCGAGGTCGACCTGCGCGTAACTGCGAAAGTCAGTCAGGGAAAGGTGTTCTAGGTACACGCGGTTTTCGGCAATTCTGGGAACCTCGCAGGTTCCCGGTGGAGGCTACTTGGCGGGACGGGTTGCGTGTCCGCCGAACTGGTGGCGCAGTGCGGAGACCATCTTCATGGCCGGGGAACTGTCTTCGCGGGATTCGAAGCGCGCGAAAAGCGCGGCGGTAATGGCCGGCGCGGGAATCGCATTGGCAATGGCTTCTTCCACGGTCCACCTGCCCTCGCCTGAATCCTCGACGTAATCGTCGATGTTCTGCAGGCCCGGGTCTTCATCGAGGGCCTTAACCAGCAGGTCCAGCAGCCACGAGCGGACCACAGTGCCCTTTTGCCAAGCCCGGAAAGTGCCTGGCAGATCGGTGATGATGTCCTTTGAGGCGAGGAGCTGGTACCCCTCGGCGTAGGCCTGCATCAGGCCGTACTCGATGCCGTTGTGCACCATCTTGGCGTAGTGGCCCGCACCGATACCGCCGACATGGACAAAGCTGTCCTCGCGTTCCCCCTCCGGGCGCAAGGCGTCAAATACCGGAAGGGCACGCTCGATGTCGGCTGCGTCACCGCCGGCCATGAGTCCGTAGCCGTTCTGCAGGCCCCACACACCGCCGGATACCCCGCAGTCCGCGAAACGGATGCCCTTGACGGCCAGGAGTTCCCCGTGCTTTTGGTCCTCGGTGAAGCGGGAGTTGCCGCCGTCGATGACGAGGTCGCCCTCGTCAAGCTTTTCGCTGAGCTCCCTGATGACGGCGTTCGTGATATCACCGGCGGGAACCATCAGCCAAATCAGCCGCGGACTTGGAACTGCGGCGAGGAGTTCATCGATGGAGCCGGCATCGGTGACGTCCGGGTTGCGGTCATACCCGGTGACGTCCACACCGCCCTTGCGTAGGCGTTCGCGCATGTTGAAGCCCATTTTGCCAAGGCCGATCAGTCCGATGTGCACCGTGGAGCTCTCTTTTCTGCGCTGGGGATGGGCAACATGCCATGGGTTGGTCCAACTGGGTAGCAGTAAGTGTCGTTTATGGCCACCCATAACGACACTTTGTACATCCTAGTTGGGGAGGCGGACCGGCATCACGAGGTAACGGTAGTCGTCCTGGTCCTCGCCGTCGGCATCTGCCTGGGCAGTGATCATGGCCGGCTTCGGTGCCGTGGTGAAGGAGAAGCGAACGAACTTGGTTTCGATCACGCTCAGGCCCTCCACGAGGTAGTGGGGATTGAAGGCCACTGTGATGTCGTCACCGGAAAGCTGGGCTTCCAGCTCTTCCGAGGCCTGGGCATCTTCGCCGGTACCCGCGTCAAGATTCAAGAGGCCTTGGGTGAAAGCCAGGCGGACAGGGGTGTTACGTTCTGCCACCAGCGAGACGCGGCGTACTGCCTCAACCAATTCCTGCGTCTGCACCGTGGCGTGGATCGGGGTTGAATCCGGAAAGAGCGAGCGGATCTTCGGGTAATCCCCGTCCACCAGCAGCGAGGTGGTGGTGCGGCCGCCGCTTTCGAAGCCGATCAGGCGGCTGTCGTCATCGGAGAGGGCAAGGTGGATGTCGCCGCTGTTGCCGAGGGTTTTGGCCACCTCGTTCAGCGTTTTTGCTTTGACGAGGGCGCTGGTGGAGATGCCGGGAGTGACCGGTTTCCATGGAACTTCACGCATCGCGAGGCGGTAGCGGTCCGTGGCGAGGAGCGTGATGAGGTCATCCTCGATCTCCATCCGAACGCCAGTGAGGATGGGCAGGGTGTCATCTTTGCTGGCAGCAATGATCACCTGGGAGACAGCCTGGGCAAACGAGTCCCCGGGAACTGTTCCGCTGACGGCCGGCAGGGCCGGAAGCGGCGGGTACTCGGCCTCGGGCATGGTGGCCAAGTGGAAACTGCTTCGGCGGCAGGTCAGGGTGACCTTGTTGCCGTCGGTCTCGACGTCGACAGGAGCCGAGGGGAGGCTGCGGCAGATGTCCGCAAGGAGGCGTCCCGACACCAGGATGGTGCCTTCCTCCCGGATGTCAGCAGCGATTTCGAGCCTCGCGGAAGTCTCGTAATCAAAGCTCGAAAGGCTGACCGTGCCTGCTTCAGCCTTCAAAAGGAGGCCCGAGAGGACGGGAACGGGCGGCCGCGGAGACAACGAACGGGCTGTCCAGGTGACGGCTTCTGCCAGGACGTCCCGATCGACTCTGAACTTCACGGAAGGGTGCCGCCTTTCATAGCTGCTGCGATGGTGTTCCGGAAACTTCCCGCAGGAATTTCCAAAGGGAGTTGCCCCGGCACCTGAACTTGCGTGGTCCGAGCTGCCTGAACCACGCAGAAACCCAAGGATG
This sequence comes from Arthrobacter sp. SPT-J7, assembly GCF_059089965.1. Taxonomy (NCBI): domain Bacteria; kingdom Bacillati; phylum Actinomycetota; class Actinomycetes; order Micrococcales; family Micrococcaceae; genus Arthrobacter; species Arthrobacter sp. SPT-J7. Next base: position 20 of record NZ_JBNHFF010000211.1, on the reverse strand, counting down.
GGAGCGCTGCTGACAGCTTA
>NZ_JBNHFF010000210.1:0-5570 GCF_059089965.1 Arthrobacter sp. SPT-J7 | reverse complement strand
AAGACGGGACCCCACCACCAATCCAACGGCGACTGTGCCACCACAACACCAAACGCCAGACCCATGGGCAGCGCCCCCAGTACGGCGGGAAGGGAAGCCCGGACTGCCAGACGCACGTCCCCAACGGCAGCAGGACTACGGCTAATGCCGACCGCGGGCAGCACTGGCTGCGCCATGTTTTCGTTCATAAAGCAATAGTAGGAAAATCGATACAACATATGGTTGCTGGATAGCGCCCTAGAATGAGTAGATGAGCAATCATCGTGCACTAGATGGTGTGGACCGGGAAATAATCGCGCAGTTGTCCAAGGACGGGCGTTTGACGAACCTCGAATTGGCGCGCCGCGTTGGCCTTACACCTGCTCCCTGTTTGCGCAGGGTTCAGCGGCTTGAAGAAGACGGTGTCATTACCGGATACAAGGCTGTGATCGACCCCGTCGCGGCCGGCAGGGGATTCTGTGTGATCATGTCGGTGGAAATCACCATGACCAACCGGCAGACGGTCGAGGAATTCGAAACGGCAGTTGCAGCGTTGGATGAGGTGACCGAAGTGCGGCGCGTGTATGGAGTCCCTGATTACATCGTGCGGGTCGACGTCGCGGACGGCAACGAGTACGAACGGTTCCAAACCCAGAAAATGACAAAGCTTCCCGGTATCCACCGCATCATCTCGCATCCCATGATGAAACTCATCAAAAGTATGGACCCAGCACCAGGTGGAAACCTTTAATAGTCCCTTGGCCGAAACGGCAGCCGGACATCGCCTCCGGTGCTTCGCTGCCAGGTGCTTGATGAAAGGACTATCGGCCCAGGAATGCAGGCTTTGGGCCGGAATTGTCAGTTCTGGACGCGCTGCCGGAACTGCCGGGGCGTTTCCCCGGCGTCGTTGAGGAAATGCCGGTTGAAGTTAGAGAGGTTGGTGAAGCCGACTTCGTAGCAGATATCAGAGATTGGTTTGTCGCTGCGTTCCAGCAGCCGCCGGGCGTGGGCGAGGCGCAGCTTCCGGACCAGGTCGCTGAAGTTTTGGCCGGTGGCGCGTTTGAAGTACTTGGAGAAAGCAGCTTCCTGCATTCCTACCATCGCTGCCGCTTCGGACATTCTGACGTTGCCTGCATGGTTGCTGAACACGTACTCCAGAATGATGTCCACCACGGCTGCGGCGCGCCCATCAAGCTGCGGCCGAAACCATTCCTCCGCCAAGTAGCGGCGGTCTTCTAACGGTGCGCGGGTGAGGACCCGAAGCAGGGAGAAAAGGTGCTGGAGCCGCTCCAACCCCATGGTGGTGCCCATGGCTTCAATAGCTGTTGCGGCCTCTCTGGCCGACCGGCCCAAAAATTCGATGCCCCGTGCCGACTCTTCTAGTAGCGGTTTCACTTCCGCCATTTCCGGCACCAGGGCCGCTGCCTGCTCAACCCAGTTTCCCTCGAACTGGATGACGGCGTCCCGGTTTTCCAGTACTTCGCCTGGCTCGAGGTCGCTGACCCAGTCGTGGGGCAGTCCTGACCCAACCAAGGCGACGTGGCCGGCTTCGAAGGTGCCGATGTGGTCGCCGACGATGAACTTCCCGGTGCCCTTACGGATGAGGTGTATCTCGTATTCGGGGTGGTAGTTCCATCGAGCCAGCGGGCTGGGGTAGCTGTGCTGGTGCCACCGGACAGAGTGGTTGGGGTCAGGCGGGATGACTTCACGGTTTGCACGCATTCCCAGCAGTCGTTCGGCCAGTCTCGCCGTGGCTCCATCCGTGACGGTCATCGTGGCTCCCTCGGTCGTCTTGGCGCAGGGCAGCACCCTGCCAATCTTCCAAGGGTAGCGCTGCATCAGTCCCTAAAGTGGCAAATTTGTATCAGAACTTGGCAACCAGGACGCTAGTTGTGACTTTGATCGCCCCCTAATGTTGAAGAACATCAGCGAGGTATATCGGGATTTCCGGTCATAGCCCTCGCCCGGTCCGGTACCCCGACACAGCAGTCGGGGCGCGGTGACTGTGCACCCTTGAAAGAACAAAGGAGTCCTTTATGCGCCCGAAAATGCGTGCTGCGACCCTGGCCGCCGGCGCTTTGTGTGTCGCGCTGAGTGCCTCGGCCTGTGCAGGCGCCGGCGGAGGCAATTCCGCCGGTGACCCGAACAGCATCAGTGTCCTGATGGTGAACAACCCCCAGATGGAGGACCTGCAGCGGCTTACCGCGGAAAACTTCACCAAGGAAACCGGGATCAGGGTCAATTACACGATCCTGCCGGAGAACGATGTCCGGGCGAAGATCAGCCAGGAGTTCTCCAGCCAGGCCGGCCAGTACGACGTCGCCTCCCTCTCCAACTACGAAATCCCGTTCTACTCAGCCAACGGCTGGCTCGCACCCCTGGACGATGTGGCTAAAGATCCCGAGTTTGACCAGGACGACATCCTACCGGCCTATACGGCGTCCCTGACCGGCGAGGACGGCAAGCTGTACGGTGAACCGTTTTATGGCGAGTCCTCCTTCCTGATGTACCGCAAGGACATCCTGGAGGCCAAGGGCCTGACCATGCCGGCGAAGCCAACCTGGGACGAGGTCGCTGACATAGCGGCGAAGGTAGACGGTGCGGAACCGGGCATGAAGGGTATCTGCCTCCGCGGGCAGCCGGGTTGGGGTCAGGTCTTCGCACCCCTGACCACCGTGGTGAACACTTTCGGCGGTACCTGGTTCGATAAGGACTGGAACGCCCAGGTCAACAGCCCTGAGTTCACCGAAGCGGTTGAGTTTTACGTGAAGCTGGTCCGCGAGCATGGTGAGGCAGGGGCTGCGCAGGCCGGGTTTACCGAGTGCTTGAACAACATGAGCCAGGGCAACGTGGCCATGTGGTACGACGCAACGTCCGCCGCCGGTGCTCTGGAAGCCGAAGTTTCCCCGGTGAAGGGGAAGATCGGTTACGCCCAGGCGCCGGTGAAGGAAACAGCGTCTTCCGGCTGGTTGTGGACCTGGTCCTGGGCCATGCAGGCCGCCTCCAAAAAGCAGGACGCTGCCGAGAAGTTCATCGCCTGGGCCAGCTCGAAGGACTACGAGGAACTCGTTGCTTCCGAGCTTGGCTGGGCGAAGGTCCCGTCCGGCAAGCGCATCTCCACCTACGAGAACGCCGAGTTCCAGAAGGCGGCCCCGTTCTTCGAGGCCGAGCGCTTCGCCATCGAGAACGCCGACCCGAAGAACCCCGGCGCGCAGGAACGCCCCGCCGTCGGCATCCAGTTTGTGGGCATCCCTGAATTCGCCGCCCTGGGAACGAATGTCTCCCAAGGTATCAGCTCCGCCATCGCCGGCCAAGGGTCTGTGGCTGACGCGCTGGCCAAAGGCCAGGAAGCCGCCCAAAAGGTCGGCGACAAATACAAGCAGCCCTAATCGAACCGCAGGAGAACATCATGACTACCGCAACGGCGCGCATCGCCCGCCCGGGACGCAATGCAGCCACACCTTCACGGGACGCCAGGTCGCGCGAACGCGCCATGGCCTGGGCACGGCGTGCACCGCTGCTCCCGGCCCTTGTTTTCCTCATCCTGGTCACCCAGCTCCCGTTCGTGGTGACCCTGATCATCTCGTTTATGAACTGGAACAGCCTCAGCCCGGACAAGACCGCCTTCGCCGGCCTGGAGAACTACGCCACCGTCCTGACCGACCCTGACCTGCGCCAGGCAATCTTCACGACCATCCTCCTGACCGTCTCCGTGGTGCTGATCAGCCTGCTGATCGGCCTGGGGCTGGCCCTGCTGCTGGACAAGAAGTTCGTCGGCCGCGGCCTGGCCCGGACCCTGCTGATCGCTCCGTTCCTGGTGGTGCCCGTGGCAGCGGCCCTGATCTGGAAGCACGCCCTGCTCAACCCCACGTACGGGCTGATCAACGGTGTCCTGACCTGGGTGTGGTCCCTGTTCGGCAGCGCCGCGGCACCGCAGCTGGACCTGCTCTCGCAGGCACCGATGATGGCTGTGATCCTTTCCCTGGTGTGGCAGTGGACGCCGTTCATGATGCTCATCCTGCTGGCAGGCCTGCAGTCCCGCCCCATGGACACCGTGGAAGCTGCCCAGATGGACGGCGCCACCCCGTGGGCGATCTTCCGGCACCTGACCCTGCCGCACCTGCGCCAGTACCTGGAGCTGGGCGGGCTGCTCGGAGCGATCTACATCGTGCAGAACTTCGACGCCGTCTTCACCCTCACCGCAGGCGGACTGGGCACGGCCAACCTGCCCTACGCCATCTACCAGACGTTCTACTTCGCCAACGAATACGGCTTGGCATCCGCCGCCGGCGTCGTGGTGGTCATCGGCACCATCATCGTGGCGACCTTCGCCCTCCGCACCGTCTTTTCACTCTTCAAGAAGGAGGCAGCACGATGAGCACCCTCACCCCCGCTGCACCGCAGAACACACCTCCCGGCCCCACCGCGCTGAACACCGGCCGCACTCCACGCCGCCGCGGCAAGGCCCGCATGGACCCCACCCGCAACAACACCGCCGCCGGCATTGCCGCCTGGCTGCTCGCACTGCTCTTCGCCGTCCCGGTCCTGTGGATGATCCTTACGTCGTTCCACTCCGAGACTGACGCGGCAACGAACCCGCCGTCGATCGCCGCGGGCCTGACTCTGGACGCGTACCGCGAGTTCTTCGGCGAAACCTCCGGCGTCAGCCCCTGGCCGTCGCTGATCAACTCCGCCACCGCATCGATCCTGTCCACGGTCCTGGTGCTGCTCCTGGCCTTCCCGGCAGCGTACGCGCTGTCCATCCGGCCGGTAAAGAAGTGGACCGACGTGATGTTCTTCTTCCTCTCCACCAAAATGATGCCCGTCGTGGCAGCCATCCTGCCGCTGTACCTCTTCGCCCGGACAGTCGGGGCCCTGGACAACATCTGGTTCCTGATCCTGATGTACACGTCAATGAACCTGCCCATCGCGGTCTGGATGATGCGGTCCTTCCTCGCTGAAGTGCCGGAAGAAATGCTCGAGGCCGCACAGATCGACGGTGCCAACCTCCTGCTCATCCTCCGCAAAATCATCGCCCCCGTAGCCATGCCCGGCATCGCCGCCACAGCTTTGATCTGCTTCATCTTCAGCTGGAACGAACTGCTCCTCGCCCGCGTCCTCACCGGCGTCGTGGCAGGCACCGCCCCGGTGTTCCTCACCGGCTTCGTCTCCGGCCAGGGCCTGTTCCTCGCCCAAGTCTGCGCCGCCGCCGTCGTGATCTCCCTCCCGGTGCTGTTTGCAGGCTTCGCCGCCCAGGACAAACTCGTCCAGGGCCTCTCCCTCGGCGCCGTGAAATAACAGGCCGTGAAATAGCCCGCCGGTTCCTCACCACACTATTTCCAAGGATTACCTCGATGACAACAACAACCACCCAGTCACCTGCCACCGGTTCCGAATTGCCCGCCACGATGCGCGTCAACATCCTCAAGAGCCAGGGCGACATGGCCATGGAGACCCTGCCCCTCCCGCAGCTCGACGCCGACCAGGTCCTCGTGCAGGTCGCGGCCGTCGGCGTCTGCGGCAGCGACGTCCACTACTACGAGCACGGCCGGATTGGCCCCTACGTCGTGGACCACCCGCTGATCCTGGGC
>NZ_JBNHFF010000209.1:0-5596 GCF_059089965.1 Arthrobacter sp. SPT-J7 | reverse complement strand
ATGGCGTCCGAACCGTCCGCCATCGCCTCGGTTTCGCGGTACGGGGAGGCGACGGAGCCGGAGTCCAGGTGGTCGCGGCCGATCACGATGGGGGCCTTGACCTTGCCTTCCTTGACGAGCTGGTTGAACAGGAGGCCGGCCTTGTGGCGTTCGCCGTAGCCGAGCCAGCAGATGCGGGCGGGCAGGCCTTCGAACTCAACCCGTTCCTGGGCGGCGTCGATCCAGCGGTGCAGGTGCCTGTTCTCGGGGAAGAGTTCCTTGATGGCCTCATCGGTGACCCGGATGTCCTCTGGGTCACCAGACAGCGCGACCCAGCGGAAGGGTCCGAGGCCCTCGCAGAACAGCGGGCGGATATAGGCGGGAACGAAGCCGGGGAACTCAAACGCCCGGGTGTAGCCGCCCTTCCGGGCTTCGTCCCGGATGGAGTTGCCGTAGTCGAAGACCTCCGCGCCGGCGTCCTGGAACTCGACCATCGCCTGGACGTGGTGTGCCATCAAGGCCTGGGCCTTTTTGGTGAAGCCTTCGGGGTCTGCTTCGGCTTCACGGTGCCACTCCTCCACCGAGATGCCCTCCGGCAGGTATGACAGCGGATCGTGCGCGGAGGTCTGGTCGGTGACGATGTCCACCGTGAGCTCCCCTGCCTTATGGCGGCGCAGAATTTCGGGGAACACCTCGGCGGCGTTGCCCACGTAGCCCACGGACCAGCCGCGGCGTTCTTCCTTGGCCTTGAGCACCTTGGCGATGGCGGCGTCGAGATCTGTTTCAACTTCGTCGAGGTAGCGCTTGCCGGCGCGGCGGCGCAAGCGGGTTTCGTCGACGTCGACAATCAGGCAGGCGCCGTCGTTCAGGGTAACGGCCAGCGGCTGGGCGCCGCCCATGCCGCCGCAGCCACCCGTGAGGGTGAGGGTGCCGGCCAACGTACCGTTTTCGTCACCGGCCAGTTTGCGGGCGATGGCGGCGAACGTCTCGAAGGTGCCCTGCAGGATGCCCTGGGTGCCGATGTAGATCCAGGAACCTGCGGTCATCTGGCCGTACATCATCAGGCCCTCGGCTTCGAGCCGGCGGAACTCGGCCCAGTTGGCCCAGTCGCCCACCAGGTTGGAGTTCGCCAGCAGGACCCGGGGCGCCCATTCGTTGGTGCGGAACACGCCCACCGGCTTGCCGGACTGAACCAGCAAGGTCTCGTCCTTTTCCATGGTTTCCAGGGTGCGGCTGATGGCATCAAACGCTGCCCAAGACCGGACGGCGCGGCCGGTGCCGCCGTAGACCACCAGGTCGTCCGGGCGCTCGGCCACCTCGGGGTCCAGGTTGTTCATGAGCATGCGCAGCGGAGCTTCCGTCTGCCAGCTCTTGGCGGTGAGCTCGGTGCCGCGGGCTGCTTTGACCGGGCGGGCACCGGTGGTGAAATCGGCGGGTGCCATGATGGCTCCTTTTCGTCTGGTGTCTGTGGTGTGAAAGAGCTTCTGTATCAACTAAAGCCCTTGCCGGGCGGGCTTTACAGGGGTTTCATGGGGGTAGTGTCCGGTATTCCGGACGCTGCCGCGTGTGGCTGCGTTGCCACTCAGGGGCGCGAAACGGGGCCAAAGGGAACCGTAACGGGCAGTGGGTTTGTGGTTGGGGGAGTTACTTCCCGGGGCGGCCGTGAAGCCGGACGGACAGTTCGTCGGCTACCTTCTGGACGCGGCCAGCCAGCACGGGCCATTCCTGCAGGGGCAATTTGTCCTCGAGGAACGTCACGGCGACTGCCGCCGTCGGCCAGCCAAGGTGGTCCGTCACGGCGGCGGCGATGGAGCCGAAGCCGGGTGTAACCTCCCCATGTTCGGTGGCGTAGCCGCGCTGCCTTACCTGGTCCAAGTGGGAGGACAATGCCGAGTACTTCATGATGGCGCCCTCCACCTCGTGGCGGGCGGTGAAGGCTGCAGCGTTCGGGTACAGTGCCCGCACCTGCGATTTCGGCAAAGCCGCGAGGATGGCCCGCCCGCTGGCGGTGAGGTGGCTGGGGAGCCGGACGCCGACGTCGGTCACCAGGGAAGGGCGGTTCTTCGCCCGCTCCTCCACGATGTAGAGCACATCCCGGCCGTGCAGCACCGCCAGGTGTGCACTTTCTCCAAGGGCATCCACAAGGGACGCCAGCAGTGGCCGGCCGAGCCGGGACAGTGGCTCCTGGCGGGAGTACGCGGAACTGAGCTCGAAGGCACTGATGCCGAGCCCGTACCGTTGCTCCTCATGGAGGTGGAGCACAAAACCGTTTGCCTCCATGACGCCCAGCAGGTGGTAAACACTTGACCTGGGCAGGCCAAGGGAAGACGCAATCTGCGACGCCGCCATCGGCCCCCGCCGGGATGCCAGCAGTTTCAGGATGCGCAGCGTGTTCTCGGCAGCAGGAACCTTCGACGCCGCCCTTGACGCCGCCTTCGGTTCGCTGACCGTTTGCGGCCTCGCTTCTGTAGCCAACACGGGACTCTCCTTCGTTCCTCGCGGGACTTCCCTTTGCTATCCGGTATCCCGTACATAAGCATGCGCCCCACGGGTCCTCATTTGCCCTCCAAAACCTTTCCTCGCGTCTGGAGTACGAGACAGATGCTGGACGGGCGATGGCACGCGTCGGGGCGTCAGGCGGGACAATCTCCTGGGTAAGGGTGTGGAGCTCGGCTACTTCGGTGAGGTGTTTGGGCACCTGCCGCCCATTCAGATCCTGACGACAACCTTGCCGCGGCTGCGCCCCTCGTGCAGATACCGAATGGCCGCCGGCGCCTCAGCCAGTGGGAAGACCTTGTCGACCGCGGGCTTTACGCTGCCGGCCTCAATCAGCGATGTGAGGGCCTCCAGATCCAGGTACGTTTCCTTGGAAACAAGCCCCTTCAATTTCTGCCCCGATAATAACGAAGCAAACGGTGCGCCAAGGGACCGTTCAATGCCGCCGGTCAGCTTGCCACCCCCTTCGCCTCCCACAATCACCAACGTGCCCTTCGGCGCCAGCACCCGGCGCAGGACGGACAGCGGGCGGTTGCCGGCCGTGTCCAGGATGACGTCATACAGCACCCCGGACCCGGCAATATCGGACGTGGTGTAATCGATGACTGCATCTGCGCCAAGGGACCGGACAAGTTCCACCTTGCCGGTACTGCAAACTCCCGTGACTTCTGCTCCAAAAGCCTTGGCCAGTTGAACCGCAAAGGATCCAACTCCCCCGCCAGCTCCGATGATGAGCACCTTCTGGCCCACCGTGACCTCGCCGGCATCCCGGATAGCCTGAAGGGCAGTGACGGCGGAAATGGGTGCCGCAGCCGCTTCCTCGAACGAGAGGTTCGCGGGCTTCCGGGCCACCTTGTCCTCCTTCGCGCAAACGTACTCTGCGAAGGATCCGTCGCATATTCCATAGACCTCGTCACCAGCAGAGAAGCGGGTTACTCCGGCACCCACGGCCTCCACAATGCCCGCCACCTCCCGGCCCCGCACAGGAACTTTGGGCCTCTTAATGCCGTAACCGAAGAGCCGGACCAGATACGGCAGCCCGGTCATCAAGTGCCACACACCCTGGTCAACGCCTGCCGCCCTTACGCGGATCAGTACCTCACCCTCGCAGGGCCCCGGTGCGGCGATATCCCGCAGTTGGAGTACGTCGGGCGATCCATAAACGTCCTGCACGATAGCTTTCATGGCCGATCTCCTTCAGGCTGCGGATACTCGAACCCGTCCTCAAGCAGTTCCCGTCCGGCGTCATTCGCCGGGCTCAACAGCGGGCCCCTCAAACTAAGGAAAACCCGCCCATCGAGTCAAGGGTTGTACCCCGACGAACCGGAAAAGCTGAAACAGCACGTCGTCTGGAATCAAAGACACGAACACCCCGTGAGTCTCATCACGTCCCTTCCGAAAGTGGTCTGCTGGTTAGCGGCTCCCCTCCCAAAGACGAGAAGGTATTTGTATGCAACCAGCACCCAGCCCTACCCGGAATGAAAGTCCGGCCGGAAAGCAGGCGGCAGGAAACGCCGTCGGAAGCGTCCTCAACCGCGGACTGAACGTGCGCCACATCCGGTTCATGGCCCTGGGGTCGGCGATCGGCACAGGACTGTTTTATGGTTCCGCCTCCGCAATCCAGAAAGCCGGGCCAGCGGTCCTGCTGGCTTACATCATTGGCGGCGCGGCAGTGTTTATGGTGATGCGGGCCCTGGGCGAGATGGCAGTGCGGCATCCCGTCTCCGGTTCCTTCGGCCAGTACGCGAGCCGCTACCTTGGTCCGCTGGCAGGCTTTGTCACCGGCTGGACCTACGTCTTCGAAATGGCCATCGTCGCCATCGCGGACGTTACAGCGTTCAGTATCTACATGGGCTTCTGGTTCCCGCAGGTGGAGCGCTGGGTATGGATCCTGGCCATCATTTTCTTCCTCACCGCCCTGAACCTCCTCAGCGTCAAAGTCTTCGGCGAGCTGGAGTTCTGGTTCTCGCTGATCAAGGTGGTGGCCATCATCGCCATGATTGCCGGCGGCGCAGCCATTATCGCGTTCGGCATCCAGGCCGGCGGCGCAACGGTTGCGCCTGGCCTGGGAAACCTTGTGGACCATGGCGGCTTCTTCCCGTTCGGCTTCGAAGGATTGTTGGCCTCCTTCGCGGTGGTGATGTTCGCCTTCGGCGGTATCGAGACGCTGGGCATCACGGCAGGCGAGGCCGCAAACCCGAAGAAAGTCATCCCCAAGGCAGTCAATACCGTTCCGGTGCGCGTCCTGCTGTTCTATGTCCTGACGCTGGGAGTGCTCATGAGCCTCTTCCCATGGGATGAAATCGGCAGCAACGGCAGCCCCTTCGTGCAGATCTTCAGCGGGCTTGGCATCCCGGCAGCACCGCACATCCTGAACGCCGTGGTGATCACGGCTGCCCTCTCCGCCATCAACAGTGACATCTTCGGCGCTGGTCGCATCCTGTTCGGGCTCTCCCGGCAAGGCCACGCACCTGCCGCCTTCGGCAAGGTATCCAGGCACGGCGTGCCCTGGATGACAGTGGTAATGATGGCCGGGATCCTCCTTGTCGGAGTCATCCTGAACGCCGTAATTCCCGAGGACGTCTTCATCCTCATCGCCTCGATCGCCACCTTTGCCACCGTTTGGGTGTGGGGCATGATCCTGGCCTCCCATGTGGCCATGAAGCGGGAAATCGCCCGTACCGGCCTGCCAGCGTCGGAGTTCCCGTCGCCGTTGTGGCCCGCGGCGTCCCTTCTCACCATTGCCTTTATGGCGCTGGTAATTGCCGTCCTTGGCGCATTCGAGGAGACCAGGATCGCGCTCTATGTGGGCGGCGCCTGGTTGGCGCTCCTGGTCCTCGCGTACCGGGTGTGGGTGAAGGGTGACGGACGACGGCGTGCCGACCTCGAGGACGAGACCTCGCCGCTGCCGGTGGTCACCGCAGCCTCCCGCAGCAAGTAAGTATCCGGACTCCGGGGGCTAAACCAGTGCCTGCGGGAGTTAAGTTATCGCTGTGCCGGGACCGAGCGTTTTGTTCGTGATTGGCCGGTCGCCGGCACTCGGGTGGAAGGGCGGCGTCCTCACCGTTTTGGGCAACGCCGCCGGACAGTTGCTGCAAGTGGGGGCCATGGCGCTTGGGGT
>NZ_JBNHFF010000208.1:0-5645 GCF_059089965.1 Arthrobacter sp. SPT-J7 | reverse complement strand
AGTGAGCCGGCCAGTGCGGTCACGTCTTCGGAACTTAGGCCACCTGGAAAGTTCCCTACAAGCAACCTCGCTCGATGACCCATGTCGGGTTTTGCGGATACCAAGGGCCCGGCATGGCCTACGTAAGGGCCCAAGGGCACCTTGGTAGTCAAGCTGCATAGGCAGCACGGGAACCACTTCGCAGGACCGTCGTCCCTTGATCCCTTCCTGTTATTGCTCCTCCAACGAAGGGGCGAGATTATCGCGTAGTAGCACATTGCAGCGGACTTTGCTCTTCGTCCTAACTGGCGAATTGAGTCCGTGTCTGTCAATGACCACCAATCGGCCAGTTAATCGGCTCTTTACGGTTCATGGGAGAATTCATCCCCTACTTGAGTGTCATGCCGCCGTCCGGGCGGCACTTTGAACTGGTCCTGGGTACTTGACTGGGTAAGTGGGATTCTGGGCCGCGACAGTCTGGTCCGGTATTGCACCGGGCTTAGGCCCTTGAGCCTTGTGGAGATTCTTTCGGTGTTGTACCAGTGGTTGTAATCGTTCAGTGCTGTTGCAAGGGCGTCGGTGCTGAGGAAGCGGACGTGGTGGAAGAGTTCTTCGTTGAGATGTCCGAAGAAGTTCTCCATGACTGCGTTGTCGTAGCAGTTGCCCTTGCGGGACATCGACTGGGCGGCGCCGGCATCGTTGAGAAGGATCTGCCATGAGGCGTGTTGGTATTGGACGCCTTGGTCCGAGTGCACCAGCGGCTGCTGCCCCGGCTTGAGACAGGTTGGTAAAAGTTATAGCGCTTCCTTCGCCGGACCTTGCAGAACAGCTGAAGTGAGCGAGCATCAGTTTCAGCACGGTCTTCTTCGCAACCGCCCACCCTTGCCTGGTTAGCTCGCTGTGGATCCGGCGGTGGCCGTGGCGGCCATGGTTTGTCATGAAGATCTCCGTGACCGCGGCCTTGAGTGCTTCCTTCGGATCTGGGGACCGGAGCCGGGCCTGGTGATAAAAGAACGTCGAGTGGGCCAGGCCCGAAACCAGCAGCAGGACCGGGAGTGGGTAGTCAGCCTTGAGGGCAATGAGGGCTTGAACCTTCACTGTCGTTCCTGAGCCCTCCCAGATACGCCAACTCCGCGCGGAGCCGTTCGTTCTCCCGGCGCAAGCGTTTCCAGTTCGGTTAACTAACTCTTCGCATTTAGGCTTGGTTGGTCTGTTTAATTTGGTAGGGGCGATGGCCGCCGGCGGCGAGTAGGCATCTGAGTCTGTAGTTGGTGAAGTTGCGGAAGCCGCGGGCGATTCTGCGGGTGGTTTCGATGACGCCGTTGATCGCTTCGGTGGGGCCGTTCGAGGTGCCGCGGGTGTCGAAGTAGGCCAGGATCGCGGCCTTCCTTTGTTTGAGTGTCCGGCCGAGCCGGGCGATTTCAGGGATCGGGCAGGACGGGAATGACGCGATCACCTCGGTGACGAGTTCCCTGCCCTGCTCGGGTTTGGCGTGGTAGATGTTGCGGAGCTTCTGGTAGCACTGCCAGGCGAGTGTGACTTCGTGGCCCGGGTCCCCGAGGGTGAGTTTTGCATCGAGGCGTGCGGCCTGTTTGTCGGTGAGGTGTTCGGCTCCGATCGGCAGGGTCCGGCGGATCCCGTAAAGCGGGTCTCCCTTGCGGCCCCGGTGCCCGAGCGTGTCGTGCTGGACCTGCGGCGGACTTCATCGACATGGCTTAGCCGAGTTTCACGACGTGGAAGGCGTCCAGGACAGTGATGGTTTCGGGCAGTTCGTCGCGGGTCGCGTTGGCGTAGCCGCGGAAGGGATCCAGCGCTGCCGTTTTGATGCCGGCAGTGAATGCCTCGCCGCGGTCTCAAGCGAGTCTGCGTAAGCCTTCCCGGACCGGCCCGGAACGAGGTCCAGCAACCTTGCATATACCAGACCGTTCGCGTCGCGGGTGTGGTCCACGATCCCGGTGACCATGCCGGATCCGGGCGGGCCGGTGTGGTACCAGACATGCTCGTCGAAGCCGAGCGCATCCACGCCTGTCAGCCGGCCAGCCGTTGCGATCCGCCGGGCGACCTCTGCCTTGATGGCGTGCCAGGCCGTGTGCCAGGAGATGCAGAGCTGGTGGGCCAGGGCGCGGACCGAGGTGTCGAAGCGCTGCAGACCGTCAGTCGCCCATGCAACAGCCCTGGCAGTCAGTTTCGCCCGGAGCCCGGCCAACTCATGTTCTTCAGTGAAGGTGGTTCTGGGGCAGTCAGGATCCGGGCAGCGCCAGACACGCTTGGCCCTCAGCAGCCGCACCGGCCGCCCGAAACACGGGGTGTCATGGAGCCGGATCTGGCGGCGGCCGTGCCCCACCGCGACGACGCCGCAGTCCGGACAACCGCTGACGGTTTCGGCTGTCTCGACGTGCAGGACCAGGCAGGTCCCGGCCGCCGTCACTGAGCGGATGTGGATGCCTTCGACACCAAGAAGCGCGTCGGCCCGCTCGCACCAGCGACCGCCCGGGCAGGAAGTAGCATTGGGCATATCAGGGTCTCTCTTTAATTGGAAGCTTGGTCGCTACCAATTCAAAGAGGCCCTGACCTTTCTCCTCCTGCACTACGCCGCAGCGGCATCAGAACGCCTTACCGCCTTGGGCATCTGACGGCCCAAACCACGCTCATCTGCGAAGGGCCGTCAAAGGCGGTGCCAAGAAACGCCGCGAAAAGATAAACAAACGCAACCACACGCGCGGATCGCTAACTTAGCCGGCTCTTCGTGGTTGATGGTGAAACAGGTTCCGTGTCTTGAAAGCTGAAGGGCTCGTAGCCCTGCTGTGATGGATGTTCTCTACGCATTCATCAAGAGTCAGGAGCTACGAGCCTTGATCGAGCCTACTTCGCCGCGCCCCGATGCTGCCACCGCCATTTTTAACCTACCCGACTACCGCGTCACCGATGCAGAGATCCTCGCCTTCGGGCAGCGGCGGGTCCGCGTCGTGGCCACCATCGAGGCGGGCTGCCCGTCCTGCGGTGTGATCAGCGCCCGCGTGCATTCACGCCGGCCCCATCGTCTCCGCGACATCCCTGTCGCCGGCCCGGTGGAGGTTATTTGGGCCAAGCGAAGATTCTTCTGCGATGAGTATTTGTGTCCGCGCGGGACGTTTACGGAGGAGACCACCCAGGTCCCGCGCCGGGCACGATCCACCCGCCGGCTCCGCGATGCCCTGGTGGCCGCCGTGGTCGGATCGGGAAGGGCCGCGGCGGAGGCCGCGTATTCGTTCGGTGTCTCATGGTGGCTGGTCCAGCGGGCTATAGATTCTGCGGCGCTGACGCTGCCTGACGTTGATGCGCTGGCCCCGCGGATGCTCGGCATTGATGAACACCGCTACCGGTCCGTGCGGTTCTTCCGCGACCCAGCCACCAAGGCCTGGAAACGCTACGAACCCTGGATGACCACCATCGTCGATCTGGACACCGGGCAGGTCCTTGGCATTGTGGACGGCCGCGACAGCGAGGGCGTCGGAGACTGGCTGTTCGCCCGGCCGCTCGAGTGGCGTCTGGGCGTGCAGGTTGTCGCGATCGACCCGTCAGCGGCGTTCCGCAAGGCCCTGCGGATGTGGCTGCCGCGCACCGCCGTCTCGGTCGACGCGTTCCACTTGGTCAAGCTCGGCAACGACATGCTCACCGAAGTCCGGCAACGGCTCACCCAGCAGGTCCACGGCCGGCGAGGCCGCTCCATCGACCCGGTCTGGGCCAACCGCCGCCTGCTCCTGCGCGCCGGGGACACACTCCCGGACCGGGCCCGGGACAGGCTCACCACCGTGTTCGCCACCGACGATGCCACCGGGAAACTTCAGGCCGCCTGGCTGGTCAAAGAGCAGCTCCGCGCGCTGCTGGCAACCGGGTCCCTCGCCGACGCGGCCGCCGCGAAAGACCGCCTGCAGGCCCTGGTCGAACAGGCTGCCCAGCCGGAAACCAGTCGGCTCTGGCGCACGGTCTGCCGGTGGTGGAAAGAGATCGAGGTACTCATTGTCACCGGTGCCACAACAGCGAAGGTGGAAGCCAACAACACCGCGATCAAGCACATCAAAAGGACAGGCCGGGGATTCACCAACGCCCGCAACTACAAAACGCGTATCCTGTTGCGCAGTGCCGCCAGAACGGCAGCATGACCACCCATCACGGCAGACCAATCACCACGAACCGTGAAGAGCCACTTAGCCATATCACTATATTCTTAACCATGCATTCTGGGCGGCCTGACCACTAATTCCACTGGACCCATGTCTCCGTCGCGTAGATGATTTCTGACCGGCCAGAACATTTCATCTCTTCTATCTTCCATTGCGCGGGCCCGGCCTCCCGCACCTAGTCACCTTTCCGATGGCGGGGCTTAGGACGGTCAGGAATGATAGCTCGTAGTAGAAATATCAACCCTTTTGGCGAGAGCGGGGATTCCACTTTGCTGAGTCGCAGCGAAATCAGGACTACCAACGACCGGCAGCAAGCGGCGACAAAGACGGCCCCTGCTATTCCAAACGCCCCCCACTGCGGCCCCAAAAGAAGCGCAGAAAACGAAAGTACCAAGAGCTGAAGCAAGGTCGAGAGACTAGCGATCTTCTCGCGGCCGGTCATCATAAGAAAATAACCCGCACATGCAGCAGGTAGCTCTGCCACGGCGGCGGTAGCCATCAACGCTACGGCTATCCGTTCTTTCGCGTAAGCCTCGCCAAGGATCTGGAGGACTGGGTCACCCCAGACTATCAAGACGCCGGCAACGAGGGCACTCGGTAGCATCGTCGCCCACGTAACAGCGCTTAGGACCAGGGCCGCGTCCGGTCGTCCATGATGATGAGCTACTGCGTATCGGGGACTGGCGACTGTCCCTCCGGCCCAAGCCAAAGTCGCCCCTACTAACTGCGTGCGAAGTCCTGTCTCAATAATGGCCGTAGTAGCGACTCCAGCCAAAGGGGTTGTCAACAAGACTGGAGCTCTACTGGACAACGCGCTGAAAACTTGGTTCCACCAGAGGCGTCGAGCGAGCTGGCGCTCATCCGCGAATGACAGGATGGTGGGCCCCATTTCGGCATTCGATGCCCGGAGCAAACGGACAACCAGTGCGAACAAGCAAATCCACGCCAGGATTCCACTTAGCAAGTGTGACCCGACTACGAGAACGATATCCAAACGCCCAATGTAAGCCACGCTAGCCACACAAACAGTCAACGGAATCACATAGATAACAACTCCATCAAAAACCTGGCTTGTTACCAAGTATCCGTAGGCACGAAGGTAGGCAACCAAAATTGCTACATTAGCCCAGACGAGGCCGACGCTTGCGATCAGTAGCCACAACACGATTTGTCTGTCGTTGAGTCCCAAAAGAAGTGCAGCAAAAGCGCCCACCAACAGCGTCCCTAGCATAAGGGTTTCTATGACCGCCCTCATCATCAACCTGAAGGCATCGCGGCCAGAACCCGTCTCCAAGAGTACAGCCGTGCGTTTAAGAACGGCTATATTCCAGCCCATCGGTAGTAGGGCCCGCATCAGTACCCAAGTAGCGCTTGCCAGTGCGAAAACCCCGACAGTCCCTAAGTCGGTTACTCGGGCGATGAGAACAAAAAGGCCTAGCTGGGCTGCTATAGAGACTGCCCGAATGGACAAAGTCGCAATGACGCGTTTACCTGCCGGCACGG
>NZ_JBNHFF010000207.1:0-5702 GCF_059089965.1 Arthrobacter sp. SPT-J7 | reverse complement strand
CCTGGCTTGGCCCAGATACTGGTATACCGTCTCCCTGCTGATCCCGTAATCGCGGGCAAGGACGACTTTTTGAAATGCCGTTGCCGGCCCACTGGACCAGCTCGGCCGCCCGCTCCGGAGCCAGGGTCTTTTTTCGCCCCTTGTAGGCGCCGCGCTGCTTGGCAAGGGCGATCCCTTCCTTCTGGCGTTCTCGGCTGAGGGAACGTTCGAATTCGGCGAAGGCTCCCATGACAGAGAGCATGAGGTTGGCCATGGGGGAGTCCTCACCGGTAAAGACCAGGCTCTCTTTGACGAACTCCACCCGCACCCCTTTGTGCGTTAGGCCCTGAACGAGGGCACGCAGGTCATCGCGGTTGCGGGCGAGCCGGTCCATGCTGTGAACCACGACGGTGTCTCCGTCGCGCGCGAACCGCAACAGCTCGCTCAGCTCTGGCCTCGAAGTGTCCCTGCCCCGAGGCCTTGTCAGTGAAAACCCGGTCAAGAACCTGGCCTTCGAGCTGTCGTCTCTCGTAATGGTCCAGCGTGCTTACGCGCACGTACCCGATACGCTGTCCGGTCACTGATTGCCTCCAACCCCAACCCGTCAGGTTGACTTCTAGGCCTGTTTCAAAAAGAAGTCAAGACTAGCGGCGAAGTTTGTCAGCTTGGGGTCTGCCTTCATCGGACGCTGTCACGAAAAACGACCAATGATCGCCGACAATCTACGCGGAGTGGGGAAGCATTGCATTCCGTTGCTCGCGCATGGGAAGGCCATAGATCGCGGTCTGTGCACCCCGTCTCAGATTTGAACCCACAACCGAGACCCGCTTGGAATGCGCTCGAACCGCGGGCCACACAGTCGGTCACTCTGCGAGCTTGCTGGAGAGGACATCAATGGTTGGAGCAACATGATTGGTGGCAGGTTTAGAACAAGGAAGCGGAGAAAGCGATGAGTACGATCTTGGGCCCTATGGATCTACAGTTCACCGCCCCGATAGGGGTGGAGATAAAGGGCGACGTGTGGCCGTGCGTCGAAGTTCCGGAGTCGAAGCAGGTGTTCGGGACGGGGAGGGCCGTAAAGGTCTCTGCCAGCGTCGATGGCGAGCCGTTGGCCGTGGCCCTGATGCCAACAGGGAGTGGTGGTCACATGCTTTCGATCAGCGCGAAGCTGCGGAAGAAGCTCGGTAAGGACGTCGGGGACATTGTCGCAGTCCGCATCTCGGAGCGCCTGACCTAAGTGAGCGACTAATTTCAGCTGGTCCACCGGCTTACGGGCGTTGGAATGGACTCACGTCCCGCGCCGGACTGGACGAAGCCCCCAGTAGAGACGCCTTTCGGACCCATGCCAAGGGACCAGGTGTCCTCCCTCCTGCGCGGCACGGACATATCAGTCCTAGTGATAGTTCCGGTCCTACTCGCCCTGTTCCTAGGATTTGTTCATCCATGGCTGGTCCTCGCCCAAATGCGTCCTCACCGCAGGGGCCGTCATCGCACAAGCCTCAACCTCGGCCGTCCGATAATCGCTCCTAGAACGCACTTGCCCTGTACCACGGGCCTGTCTAGCGCGGCAGTATGACCCGGTCACCTGAGCGTTGAAGAGCCACCCCTTTCCTCGTCTAAGGTGCCCGCTGCCGTCGTTCGTTCTATGGTGTGAAAGGGCGTCCTGTCCGAACGGCGGAAATTACGTCGAGGATTCCTCGGCTCGTTTCGGCTGCGTGCTCTGGATTGTCGATCAATGACCCATGGGTAGCTCCGTCAATGACACGGTGCAGGCTGTTGGTTGAGAGTGTGGCGAGGGCTTCCTGTGACGCTGCCCAACCGGGTCGGGTTCCACTGCCTGCAGACAGGACGGCGAGTGGCTTGCCGCTGAAGTTCTCCAAGGCGGCTGCCTGCTGGACTGAGGATCCCGCTAGGTTGTACTCCTCGATGGTGCTCCTAAGGTCCCCGGGGGTCACCGCGAACAGCCGGCCAACGCCAAGGCGTGATGCGCTTGAAACCAGCGATGAGATACGGTTCATCGTGTCGTCGGAGCCCGGAGGAGTTCCGTGTGCTGAATCCGGGCCGGATGCAGGTGCGGTCGAGTCCACCAGGACCAGCCCGGCCACATCCTCGGAAAAGCGTTCCGCCAAGATGAGCGCGTAGAGCCCCCCAAACGAATGACCCGCCAGAACATACGGGCCGGGCTCACTTCCGCGCTCCAGCAACCTGTGGAGGTCGGTCGCGATTTGCGCGCCGTCCTGAGGGGTGTTCGCAGCATCGCTCCACCCGCGTCCTGCCCGGTCGTAGACGCACACACGGGTCTCGCGGGCAATAGCCGGTGTGATCGACGCCAGGTCAGACGACATGTTTCCTGCGCCCGGTTCCATGACGACCGTAGGGCTGCCTGAGCCAATGCAGTTCAGGTACAGGCGGTGTCCTCCGACATCGATCAATTGGCCCGTTTCAGGATCGGCGCGTGCATCCACAGCTTCCCGGACAGTTTCATAGCCGCTACCCAGTGAGGCCAGAACCAGCAGCGCAATCACCGGGTAGAGCAGGACGCGGCCGCTCCGGCTCTGCAACTGCCGGCGGACCTCTATAATCATCCAGACCGCTAACACCAACAAGGCAGGGGGCCACACCCAACTGAGCACTTCCTGCATCGGCGAGCCGAACGCCACCAAAAGGAAACCGCCCAGGCCCAGGAACAGAGCTGGAGCAAAAGCCCACTTCTGCGGCTGATCCGTAAATTTACGCGACAGCACAGCTACCAACGCCCACCCCAACGCAAACCCCAGCAGGACGGCACCGGTAACCCCCCTGTCAGTCGCCGGAACGAACGGGGCGCCGACCAGCAGCACTGCTGCGAGGACCCCCGCCACCAATGAGCCAGCCACCACCCAACCAAGGCCTCCCTTCCGCAAAGGCCCGCTGCCCGGCAGGGGATCTTGACGCTGTGCCGTGGAACTGGTGGGCCTGGCGGCCCTCACGTGCGCGTCAGAGCTGCAGGAGTAAGTGTCATGCGCCCATATTGCCATTCCTGAGTAACAGAAATGGGCGGCAAAAGGCCCTAGTGGAAAAGGATCCTGCCCACCCTGGTACCCGCACGCCACCAACGGATCTTCCGTCAACTTGCCTTGGGCCGACTAGGCCGACCGCTGCCGTCAGCGTCGGTTCAGTGTATTTCCTTATCTAGCGGGGGCAGGAAGCTCAGGTTGGTCCTCTACATGAAGAGGAGAATCATCCGGTGGACCCGGGCATATCTCGGAGCCGAGGGTTATGCAGCAAGCTGACGCAGCTGGCTGCCATAGAACACCAGGGGATTGGCGTCCACGTCCCGGTGCAGTCCATGAACCCGTAGGAGGGCAAGGATGTGATCACCGGCATCCACTTCGGCTTCCAAGCTGACCTGGAAAGTGGCGGATGATCCTGTCAGCAACACAGCCCCATCTTCGGTTTCATACCAGTCGACGTCGGTGAATCGTTCCGTTGAGGGGCGCGAGAGCATCCTGACGTCATCGACGTGGTCGGCGCTGAGGATACTGATGCCCCATCGCGTGGCGACGCGAAGAGCGGGCCAGGTTGTGGAGGTTAGGGCGACGTTGACCGAAACGAGCGGTGGGTCCAGGGACACTGAGGTGAACGAGTTAGCAACCAGGCCAACAGGACGTCCGTCGACGATGGCGGCAAAAAGACTGATTCCGGTCGGGAAGGCACCTGTCACGCACCGCATGGCTTGGGCGGTGGGCTCAGCCATCTCTTCCCCCACGGCGTGTGCGTTCACACCAGCACCGTTCCTGTGGACCATCGGATTGTTCGTTGAATCCTGCATAATAACCCTTACTCGTGCTCGTAGATAATTTCCGCTTCCAGTTTTTTCTGTCACTGCGACATGGCGCCGCGAGCCTTAGGCCCTGCATTGCACCGGGGAAGCTCGCACGTGGCAGCCGCGTCGGCAGTTATCCCGGTAGCTGTGCCGGACTGTCCGATTAGTGCCCTACTGGGAGGTCTATCGGAACTGATGCTGCTCGGCGGGGCAGGAGGAGCGCGCCGGCTGCCGAGACCAGGGTCAGGAGCAGTGCGGTGATGAACGTCGCTCGCATGCCTTCCAGTGATATGCCGGCACCTGCACTCTGGGTGCCGGTGAACAAGGTCAGGACGGTGATGAGGACTGCGATGCCGGCTGCTCCACCCAGTTGCTGCAGGGTGTTCAGGGCGGCGCTGCCGTGTGGGTACAGGTGGCGTGGCAGGGAGCCCATGGCGAGAGTGAACAACGGGGTCCACATGAACGCGAGCCCAATGCTGATCAGCAGGTGCAGGGCGAGGAGGATGCCGATGGCTGTGTCCGGGGTGACGGTGCTCAGCAGCGCCCAGCCTGCGGCGGCCATGACAGCTCCGGCGACCACCAGCAGGCGAGGTCCGACGCGCTCGTACACCCGGCCGACGAACGCCGCGGTGATAGCGATCGCAGCCCCTCCGGGGATGAGCAGCAACCCGGTCTCGAGCGCCCCCAACCCCAGGACGTTCTGCAGGACGAGGGGGAACACGACGTTGAGTCCGAAGGCGGTCATCACCATGGCGAGGAAGATGCCGGTGGACAGGCTGAAGTCACGGTGGGCGAAGACGCGCATGTCGAGCATGGCCGCGTCCCGGCGCTGCAGGCGCCACTGACGGGCTATGAAGGCTGCCGTACCCATGACTCCGACAGCCAGCGCCACTGCGGCAATCAGCAACGAGGATCCATCGTGGGACTCACCGATCGTCGAGAGCCCGTAGAGCAGGGCGCCGAACCCGATCGCTGCAAGGATGAGGGAGAAGACATCGATTCTCACCGCCGTCGTCGGATCGAGGTTGCGGATTTTCCACCCACCGAGGACCAGTGCGAGAACTGCCAGCGGCAGCACCAACAGGAAGATCCAGCGCCAGCTCAACTGCGCCACGACGATCCCCGAAATGGCGGGACTGATCGCACCGGCGAAGGCCGGGACGGCGGTCGTGACCGCCATCAACCGACCCCGTTTGCCTTCGGGTGCCAGTCGGATCGCGGTGGTCGTGAGCATCGGCAGCAGGACCGCAGTTCCCAGCGCCTGAACGATCCGGCCGATGAGCAAAAGCTCGAAACCCGGTGCTACCGCGGCAATCACTGTTCCGAGTGTGAACAGCCCCATGGTCGCGAAGAACAGTGCGCGAAGCGTGAAGCGTTGCATCAGGAAGCCCGAGGAGGGAATGATCACGGCCATCGTCAAGGCGTAGGCCGTGGTGAGCCACTGACCGACACTGGCGGTCACCCTCAGCTCGTCCATCACCTGAGGCAACGCCACGCCCATGGCGAGTTCGCTCAGGATCATCACGAAGGCACTCAGGGACAGGACGGTGATCACCACGATTTCGTCGGGGCTGAGGCGCTCCCGCGGTGGTGCTGGCGTAGAAATTCCCGCCACAGCGGTGTCCACGTGTTGACTCATGCCGGATCCGGCCCTTCTCGTAATACGGAACTCAAGATACGGAGCCACGCTCCGCTTTACCGATCAGGCTACGGGCCCGGATGACCCCTCGTCAAGGAGACCGTCTCCGTTTCGGTAGGGGGGCGCTCTATTTGATCATGCGGGGTATGGGGTGAGGCTGCTGCCTTGCGTCTCCCACCTGAAGGAGGTAGTCTCCGTTTTGTCGAAGGAGCTGACGATGACTGCAGGGACAAGTGCCCCACGCACCCGCGCTGACAAGGAGCGCAACAGATCGCACAT
>NZ_JBNHFF010000206.1:0-5764 GCF_059089965.1 Arthrobacter sp. SPT-J7 | reverse complement strand
ACCTTCTCCTTGATGGTGGCCTCGGTGTCCGAGATCAGCTTGGTGGCTTCGGCGTCCTTGCCGAGGGCCTTGCCGATGATGGAGGTGGAGTCCTGCCAGGAGGTTCCGTAAGCCAGCTCAGGATGGGCCACGACCGGCGCGATCTCACTGAGCTTCTTGTAATCCTCTTCCGTGAGGCCCGAGTAGGCAGCCAGGATGACATCCGGGGTGAGCTTGGCGATCTCGGTGAAGTTGATGCCGTCAGCTTCGGAGTACTGGACAGGAGCCTTGTCGGAACCGAAGCCGGCACCGAGATCTTCCAGTGCTGCATCCTTCCAGGGTGTGGAGCCCTGGTCGTTGCCGCCCCATTCATTCTTGGGAACCCCTACCGGCACAACGCCCAGGGCGATGGCGACGTCGTCGTTGACCCACGAGACGGTGGCAACACGCGTGGGCTGCTCCTCAATGGTGGTCTTGCCGTAAACGTGCTCGATGGTCACCGGAAACTGCGAGTTGCTGGAGCTGGGTGCGTTGGCGCCGGTGTTGGAGGAAGCGGGGCCTGTGGAGCAGGCGGAGAGGGTGAGCGCCGCGGCGGCCAGAACGGCCGTGGCCTTGCCGGCTGACTTGAATAGCGTGCGGCGGGTGGCGCTGGGCCCGGAAAAGAGGGGGGAAGTCACGGAACTCCTTAAGTGGATGAAGACGAACTTAAGTAAGGCTAGCCTACCCTCGGGGGCATTACGCAAGGTTTCTGTATTGTATTCCTCCTCGTGACGAAAGACACATTCCTTCCGCCCGAGTGGCTTTGGACAGGGAAGATGCGGTTTGGCAGGATGTCCCTGCCGGAACTAAACGGCTGAACCGCCGCAGTCAAACGGACTCAGATGGGGAGAACAGGGACAGATGTGCACGCAGAAGGCCGTCACGGCCAGCGCTGCCATGGAAAGCGGGGCGGCCGTTGCGGCCTGCTCCGCGGGGAATGACTGATTCCTCGTTTCCTTAACCCCTTTTCAGGTCCCATCTCCTTGAAAGTTCAGCCATGCGATCCATCACGCCTCAGCACATCCGATCATCGTTCATCAATGCCAGCCGCTCCGAAGCTGCCAAGCTAACCCTCCCCAAGGATTTCGATTCCCTTGACTGGGAAAGCCTTGACTTCCTGGGCTGGCGGGACGAAAAGATGCCCCTCCGCGGTTATCTGGTGGTTCCAGGGCCCAGAGGCCTCACCGGAATCATGCTGCGCGCGCCCGAAGGCGGCGCCCGGAAGAACCGCTCGGTACTCTGCGAGCTGTGCCGGGACGTGTTTTCCAAGGAGGACGTGCTCCTCTGGGTCGCGAAGCGCGCCGGACAGGCTGGCCGCGACGGCAATAGCGTCGGCACGCTGATCTGCGCCGATTTCCTCTGCTGTGGCAACGTCCGGAAGGAGCCTCCGGCCAACGAAATCAATCCGGACCCGGCAGCCGTGGTGCTGCGGCAGATCCAGGGCCTGCAGGACCGGACTGCCCAGTTCCTGGCACGGGTGCGGGTCAAATAACAGCAAAGAGGAACCCTCCCCGTCGGGGAGGGTTCCTCTTGTTGATGGTCAGCGGTAGGAGAAGCTCATGAGCACGGCCTTCAACTCCCGGCCCTTGTCACCCCAGTACCACTCTTTCGCCGCGTCGTCGTTCTCGAACGGCTGGTCCGTGAACAGCACGTCTGCGGTCAGAATGCGGTCATCGAGCTTTATGAGCCCGTATTGCACCTGCCCGTCCGGCGAGACCGGCGATCCTGCCGTGAGCCCCATGCGGTAAGTAGCAGTTCCAGAAGCGTGATCAACAAAGAACGACGAACTGGGCGTGGGAACCGCAGCCCCGATCAATCCCGGCACCGGGTCCGTCTCGAGTATGAACCTGGAGACATTGCCGGCTGTGGCGTCACCGACCTGGCTGTAGTAGATGTTGATCTGCTCGTTGCCGTTGGCATCGTAGACGGTCGCCGTCTCGACTGCCGGGGACGTCGAAACCTGTTCATGCTTCACGCGCCAGCCCTCCGGGTGGGCAAAAGACAGCCGGCCGTCGGGAAAGGTAAACGACACCGGCCCGCTGGGTACGGGAGAAGAGGTAGCGGCGGGAACAATCGACGCAGGGGGACTCGGCGTACCTGCCTGGGCGGCAGGGCCGGTGGAGCTACCTCCGTCCCCGGCAGTGCCGCCGGCCGCACAGCCCGCGAGGGTCAGGGCTGCGACGGCGGTGAGCGCCATGTAGGTGGTGGCGCGGCGTGCTGGGCGCATTTGTGGTGCCTTTCAAGGGAAGGCCGTCAAAACCATCAGGCGTCAGATGCAGGACCCAGCGTTCCACAACTGCCCGGCGGAAGGACGACGGCGAGTGTTTGATGCCGACCAGCATCGCATCGGAACAACGCCTTCACTAGCTCCCAAACAATATATCCATCGACTTGTTATAAAGCCGGTCCCCTCGATAACGGGCTAGCGCAAAACGATGTCAACCGGGTTCGCTTCCGAGCGCCAGGCCCCTTCCTCACCCGCACGCGGCCGGATGACCGGCGCTGTCAGCACCCCTGAACGGTTGGTGCGCTTGTCGCGGAGGATCTCGGTGACCGAGCCAAGGTGCCGGGACAGGTCGATCACGTTTTCAGGTGCGGCGAGCAGCAGCTGGAACCCGAATTCGTGCAGTGCCTTGATTCCGGCTCCGGCGAACTCCTCGGATGCCAGCACAAAAGCCTCGTCCATCATCACGGTCCCGTACGTGGTGAAGCCCTGCTCCGCGATCCCCAGCTGGTAGCTCAGCGCAGCGGCCATGATGAAGGCCGTGAAACGCTGGCGCTCACCGCCGGACATGGATCCGGTGTCCGCGTGCATAAAGACTTCGGTTTTCTTCGCCCCGCCCTTTTTGCCCGATGCCGGCCCGGCAACTTCCCGGTGCTCCTTGCACTGAATGAACAGGTGCCCGCGCACGTCCAGCACCTCCGCCCGCCACCGCCTGTCCTCCGGCGCCTGCGAGCCCAGCCGCTTGACCAGGGTTTCCAGGGACTTGTAGCGGGCGGTCAGTTCCGCGTCGTCGTCCCTTTCCCCATTGGAGCCGTCAGACCTGCCGCCTTCGGGCTTAGCCGGCCGCGTGTGCCGGGCCTTGAGCGCGTTCTGGATGGCGTCCTTGAACTGCTTGGCGGAGGGAGGCAGCGTCTGCTTGATATCCAGCTCCAGAAAGCTGCCCTCGTGGAAGTTGACCTGCGAGAGAATGCCGTTCAGCGGGAGGATACGGCTGGTGATGGAGCGGCGTTCCTCATCGAGCAGATGCAGCAGCGTGCTGAAGGATTCATGGGTGCGCTGGTTGAAGAACTGCCGGAATTCTGCCTCCTGGGCGGGCAGGCCGTCGCTGACAATCGCGTGGTAGCGGGTTTCAAACTCGCCGGCAGCACCGATGGTGCTGCCGTGGTCGGCCGAGATGGCACTGCCCCAATCGCGGACGAAGCCCTCGAAAATCCTCGTCAGGCGTTCGGCAGTTGTTTGCCCGCGCGACTCCGCCGCATGCAGTTCACCGAGCAGGGCGGTCCGTACCCGGTTGGCGAGGTTGTCCAGCTCATGCATCTCCGTCACATCACCGAAATCGGCAAAGTACGGTTCCAGCGCGGTGACTGTGGCGTCCGACGGCGGCGCCTGGGCCAGGCGGTCCCGCGCAGCTTCCAGCAGGGAATCGGCGGCCGTCAGCTGCCGGTCCAATGCCTTGTACTCGCTCTGCAGGACAGCGGCGGCCTCGGTGCTGGCTTGGTGCTTCTGCCGCGCCTCCTCGATGATGGCGCGGAGGGGCTCAAGATCTGCCTGCGCTGCCAGGGCGTCCTTCAGCCGCTGCTCGATCCTGGCAAGCTCGTCCGCCGCAACTGCCGCCGACACCTGTTCCCAAGGACGGTGATCCTCAGCAATGCGGCGCAGGGCGTCGAGCTGCCGGCTCATCCCCTGGTGAGAGTCCTCGCGGGTCTGCGCCAGTTCTGCCGCCTTGGCAACCTCCTGCCGCAGGTCCTCCACCTGGCCGGCAACCAGCTCGAGCTTGGCGGCGTTGTCGAACCCGAGGACATAATCCTGCCGGCTGGTGAACCGGTCATCCTTTTCCACCGTGTGCCGGTTGCGCTTCACCACTCCCCCCAGGCTGAGGCCCCTGTCCAGCACAGCCAGTTCGTCCGGTTCGTCCACGCAGGGGTAAGCGAAGTCCAACGCGATCCGCTCGCGGATCCAGGACCCCGCTTCGCTCGCGACGCCCGTGGCGAGGATGTCCAGCTTGGTGAGCAGGTCGCCGTCGCGCACGTCATCCAGCGCCAGGGCGCCGCCGGAAAGCGGCTTGGAAACGTCCACTGCCCGCAGTGCGCCGCGGACATTGTGGTCGTTGAGGTACCGCGTCACAGCCGCGAAGTGTTCGCCCGGCACCAGCAGGGTGGTGGCAAGGTTACGCAGGGCGCGCTCTGCGGCGGGCCGCCACCTCTCTTCCCCCTCGGCGAGGTCCATCAGTTCGCCGGCGAACGGCATCCGGTCCTCAGGAATGCCCGTGGCTGCGGCGATCGCGGCCCGGTTTTCAATGCTCGACGGCGGCAGCAGCGACTTGCGCGTCTTCAGCGACACGAGCTCCTGCTCAGCTGCGGCCAGCTCCCGCTTCTTCGTTGCGTGGGCATCGAAGGCTTCAAAGCGAAGGTCCTGCAACGCCTGGGAATCATCCTTGAGCTCCGCCGACCTTGCCGCCGCCTGCTCGTGCGCCTGCTCCCAGCCTTCGGCAGTCCACTCAAGCCGGAGGCCGGCGTCGCCCAGCGCTCGGCGTGCCGCTTCCTCCACCTGCTGGCGAAGCTTCAGGCCAACCCGGGCGTTTTCCAGTGACTGCTCAATGGCGGAGATGGCGTTGCCGCCCTGGTTGTTGTAATCCGCCTCCAGCTGGCGCAGCTCCTTGGCCAGGCCGTCCCGGACTCCGCGCTCGGCGCCGAGCTCCGTGGCCTTCGCCTGGGCCAACTCCTTGAAGCGGGCCAGCATCTTCTGGTGAACCGTCACGGCGAGCTGCTGCTTGTAGGCCTCGAATTCCTCGCCGGCGAGGTCCCGCAGCCGGTTTGCGTCCAGCAGCGCCTGCGCGTACTCCCTGTTCAGCCCGGGCACCGGGGCCAACTGGTCCCGCTGCTGGCGGACGTCCTCCAGCCGCTGCCGGATGGACATCAGGTTGCTGAACTCCTCGACGACGTCATCCGCCGCTGCGAGAGTAGCCGGAGCATCCAGGACCTGGTCCCGGAAGAAGGTGTTGACGCTGCCGCCCAGGCCCTTGCCTGCCTGGATAACGCGCAGGAGCGGGAGGGCCTGGTCCGAGTTAATTCCCAGCAGCCGGCGGAAGCGCTCTGCGAACGCCTTGTGCACATCGAAGACCTGGGCATCCGCAAAAATCGTTTCCAGGGCAGCCTTGGTGAACCGCTTGTCCGCGATGCCCTCGAGCGCCTCCAGGTCCAGCGGCTGGTGGTCAATGAGATAGAACCGGCCGACGCTCGACTCGGTGCCGTTCTTCGGCAGGTCGAACAGCGCCGAGACCGTCACCCGGGTGCCTGCTGCGTTGTCGAACGTCAGCGCCACGGCGGACCAGGTGGCACCCGGGCGCTGGAAGGCGCTCGCCGACCCCTCCCCCACAGCCTTGTCGCCCACCTTGCCGCGCATGTAGGTGAAGGTGGTCCGCTTGTCCTCCACAGCACCGCCTGAGCGCTGGGCAGCGGCCTCGTTGGACCTGGGCCTCGCATCGAATACCCGGAGCATGGCGTCAAACAGGGTGGACTTGCC
>NZ_JBNHFF010000205.1:0-5819 GCF_059089965.1 Arthrobacter sp. SPT-J7 | reverse complement strand
CACTCCGACCGCGGTGGCAGCTGTTTCGTCACCGTGGATCTCGGCGTAGGCGACCCGTGAGTGGTCGTCGATGACCGTGTGCACGTAGGCGGTGCCGCCGGGGCACCGTTAACGACCTCACGGCAGTGAGGAAGGCAGGAGTTACAGCAGTACGCACCGTCTCAATGGTCATCCCCTCCAGCGGTGTGACGATCCAGTCTGCTTGCACGGGCCCGCATGGGGGCAAAAGTTTTGGGCTCCGGAACGACGACCTTTGGGGAGCGTACCGCCAATGGATGAACAACCAACTGGCAAAAGAGATAACCCGGTTGAGGAGGCAGTCCTTATCCAGTCGGGTTACATTTAGGACGCACGAATGAAGCCTTGGGGGGGGTATAAGTGACGGCATTTGTCGGACCACGCAAAGCTGAGCTGTTTTTGGATGAATATGGGATTCTTCAGCTGAAGTGGTCGCGCAACGCAATCATCCAATCAGGTGATGCTGAGGCAGCCATGCACATGGTCAACGAGCTATGCGGACATACGGAACGCCCGCTGCTGGTGGACATGGCCACAACGTCAGCGGTCAGCCGGCGAGCGCGCGCTGTCTTCGGCCAGACCTGCCAGGCATCACAAGTGGCGCTGCTGGGCACTTCACCGGTAGACAAAGTCGTCGCGAACTTTGTTTTGGCAATGAACAAGACAACCCGTCCCAAACGCTTTTTCACCTCACGGATGGAAGCAATGGCGTGGCTAGGGAAAAGCACCACCGTGTGACCTGAAGCCCCTTGGGAATGAGCGGTCGCACTTCGCCCCTGGGGCCGCGGCCCGTCCGCCCAGGGTGGTCCCTGACACGCCGGCCTCCTGGCGCGGAGTCCCGGGAAAGGGCTAACGCCTGGGCGGCCCTTCGCCGGGTCTTTGAGCAGATCATCACGCGGCCAAACCTGATCCTTTTCTCCATTCATGCATCCCCTAAAACCGGATGCGCTCGACGTTGTTCATGCAGCGGTGACGGCCACAGTGCGGGTCGCGAGTACCTCACCGGTGATCCAATGCTGGAAGTCGATGGCAATGGTGTATTTTCCCGCTGCCGGCGGGCGCAGCAGGAAGTCGAACTTCTCCGCCGCCCCGGACTTGATGATGCTGGTCAGCAGCGGTTCTCCTGCAGTGGACGGCTGAACGGCAGGCCCTGCCGGGCTGGGGGTGTTCCAGAACGGACGTCCGTCGTGCCCCACCAGTTCGGCGATGGCCGCGGGCTTTCCGGCGGCGTCCAGAAACCGTGTGCGCGTGGGGAAATAGTCCACATTCACCATCCGCACCAGTGTGGGCGCCTTCTTGCTCGTCACCACGTTTGCCTGCATACGGGAGACTGCCCAGACCCGGTCGCCCCGGGGCCGGGCGGGGATGACGCCGCCCAGCAGAAAGAAGTGGCGGGGCTCAAAGCGGTTGAGGCCTGCGTCCTCACCGGACAGGCCCTCTGCATGGTTCATTTCATGCCATCGAGGGTCGACTGAATATGGAGCGATCAGCGTTTCCGTCGCGATGTCATACAGCGGACCTTCGAACGAGTGGCGGCGGGTTCCCGTAGGGGCCGGTTTTGCCGGGTTTGCCGTGGGATCGACGATCACCGCTCCGAACATGCCCATTTGGACGTGGAGTGGAGTGTTGACGTGGCAGTGGTAGAAGTATGTTCCTGCCGCCCCGCGGTTCGGGTTGCCTGGTTCTGCAGCCTCTGGCCGCCACTGATAGGTGTAGTGTCCTGACACCTCGAAGGACGTGTGGCCCACACCGTCATTGCGGGGATCCGGTTCGAGGCCGTGCCAGTGAAGGGTATGGACGTTTTTGCTGGGTTTGATGGTCGCATGAAAGATTTGCCCTTCCGTCACCCGCACAACCGGCCCCGGCAGCTGCCGTCCTGACTTGTCGTTTTCAAAGCTCCACACCTCGTGCTCCGAGCCGTCCGGGAAGTCCAGTTCCCTGCTGAAAAAATCCATCTCGACTGAGACGTTGGGGCGGAGAAGGAATTCGGTCTCCGGGCTGCCCTCATGGGGCTGGTCCGAAGCGAAGTCCACCTGACTGCGGAAGGTGTGGTGGGCCTCGTCCTCTACAGTGCTTGGTAGGCCAGGCTCCGGTATCGGTCCTGCGGCGAGCACCCAGTCGGACATCAGACCGCCAGGATAGAGGCCTCCTGCCGCTGTCTGTGATGGCTCAGCGTGGCAGTGCATGGGATACTTCCAGTCTTCGGTCCTGGCATCCCACACTTCGTCAATAACTTCAGGCGGACGCCGGACCGGCAGCATTGCTTCCTTGGTTTCAAACGGCTGCAGCTGGACGGTGTCCTCCCACTGCTGAAGGATGACATCACCTTGGGGGCTGACTCTGCCACCTGTACGGGGAAAGTCCATGCCGTTGGCCCGTACCGTCCACACGTGGTTCCCGTGGTAGTGCAGCTGATGGTCGGTGATACCGGCATTGACCATTCGCATAAGTTGCCCCGTGCGGACTGCACCGGGCTGGGGGGACGCGCTGAAATTCCGCACATCCGTTTCCCTGGGAAAACCTGAGGGGAGCGTGTCCTCCTCCCGGTGCTCGTTAAACACCTCATCGGTAGTGAGCGCCAGCGCCTGGAAGCCGGAGTAGCCGTTGAGCGTGAAGTACCGCGGCACGGCAGGGGTGGTGGCCGCATTGACGGTCTGCCCTCTGGAAGCGATACGCGCCCAGTTCGGCTCGACATCATGGCACAGCCACAGCCACTGACGCTCGAACTCGATGCCACCAGGGCTAAGGCGCCACGCATCACTGGGGTCGATGACAACCAAGGCACCGTACAGGCCAAGGGTTCTTTCCACGGGCTCATTTCCTGGGTCGGAGAACAGGTACGTGCCAGGCGCAGGGGCCGGGAACTCCAGGAGTCTCCTTTGCCCTGGACCGACAACACCGCTGCTGATGTCAGTCCTGGCTCCACCGGGAGTGTTCACACCGGCACCGTGGAAAAGCAGTTCGTGTGGTTGCAGCAAATTATTGTGCAGCATGATGCTGACGGTACTTCCCGTTTCGGCGATCAGCGCCCGCTCCGGAAAGTAGCTGGCCCAGTGGGCCCGGCGGGGCAGAAACTGACGCTCGAACTCGGGGTCCGGACTCAGGGGCCGGGGCCTGCCAAAGGGGGGAACAGGAGCATTAAGGGGGTAGTGCCGGCTGGCTACCACCGCGCCGGCGGCAGTGAAGACGTGCGGGCTGATTTTCAGCGCGGGATTCGCGTCCGTTGTCGGAGTAGCCCTATCACCGAAGCCCCGGTGGTAAACCAGCGATCCGTCCACCATGGGAAGGAATCCATCATTGATGTACATATTCAGTGGGCTCATGACAAGACCTCCATAGTGGTCACCGGCGGCATAGCGAGCCGTAGAACGCGCTCGTGCGCGCCGTCAGAGAACTCAAGCTCAAAGGTATTCAAGGAATGCGGAGCTAAGTAGCTGATCCGGATCCGTTCCCTGGCGTTTGCGTCGAGCATGCCGGGAATGCGGTCGAAATCCTTGGGCGTGACCGTTGTGCCTGACGGCGCCAGTTTCAGTCGGAGCTGGGCGGGACTGAACAGTACCGGCTCCGGTCTTTCGTTGTAGATATCCGCTTCAAGCACCAGCACATCACCCCAGGTGAGGTTGATGGGTTGCGGCCAAGCCGCGTTAAGGAGTGCGTCGCCGTGACTGTGGCCGCCGCTAGTTGCCGACGCCCCGCTGACACGGATTCGACCGGAGTCTGGAGCGCCTTGTCCGCTGAAGATTGACCCTGTTGTTATGTGGTTGATTGCTGCGCTGTGGCCCTGCGCATCCAGGCGGGGCAGGCGGCTGACGCGAACAACCGAGACCTTGCCGAACGCCGTGCGAACCGTTGTTTCGGCACTTCCTTCGGCGATCGTGACGGCACCGTACGTTACACCGGCCAGGAGGACCGCTGCTCCGCCAGCCACCTTGCCAAACTGGCGGCGGTTCAATGCCTTGTTAAGGGCCGCGCCCTGCAGAAATTTCATGGCCACTCCGTACCGTCTTTTGGATAAGGCCAAAGTAGGGAGTCCGAGTTATAGAAACCTTGAAGTTTCCAGGACGACTCACGGTGCAAGTTGGCTGTTGCCAGGTGCGTTAACACTGAAATGCTCAAGGTTGCATCAATTACTCGCTTTGATGGACAAACTCTCTTCCTCTTAACGAGACCGCTCCCTAAGGTGGGTCTAGAACTTGTTCAGGGGGAGCAATGATGAACATAAACATGTGCGTAGAAGCAGTCGCAAACGAGGATGTCCGAGAGCCATCCGCTTCCGGGTCGTCGGCAGAGAATGACACATGGACAGGAGATGCTTTCCTGGCGACTCCACGTCCACCTCGCTTCCGTAGAGAAGATTGGCCCTGATCCAAACCCCCTCACGCACAGAGAAGTCGTTTCGAATGCGTCTGTACACCGGCGGTTGGCGTTAGGTTGCTTTCGACAGCTCACCGGAAGCAGGCCCAAAAGAAACTACTGATGAGGGCGTGTTGCGCTACGAGGATTAGGTGAGCGTCTAGACCGCGAGCTTCCAGTATGGTCGCTGGGCCCTATTGCCGCGGAGTCGTGATGGAATCACGGCGCACGAGGGGGCAGCTCAGAACGGTCGGGTGAAGTGCCATGAGGGTAAGGTCGGTTTTCCCCTCGACGGCGTCAATCAGGTGCTCGATGGCCCAGGCGCCCATTTCGTAGTGAGGCAGGGCCACGGTGGTGAGGCCCGGGTAAAGGTTGGCGGCGATCAGTTCCTGATCTTCGAAGCCGACCACTGAAAGGTCAGCCGGGATGTTGAGTCCCAACTCGGCAACGGCGCGGTAGGCTCCCATCGCCATCCGGTCGTTGTAGCAGAACAATGCCGTAGGCATATCGGCGCGGTCCTTGCCTGCCAGGATACGCCGGGCCGCCTCGTAGCCTCCCTGCACCTCGGAGACCTCGGACTCGACAGGTGCCGCTTCGCCGTCGAGCCCTGCTTCAGCGAGCGTAGCCCGGAAGCCCCGGAGGCGCTCATGGGTTGCAGGAACGTCGTCGATGTTGTTGATGAAGCCGACACGGGTGTGGCCCGCTGCGAGGAGCGCTTCCACTGCGGTGCGTGCACCACCCTCCTCGTCAGGAATCACGGCTGTGATGTTTCCGCCGCTAGCCACGGAGTCGACGAGGACCGAGGGTACGCTGCCGAGGTTGGCCGGTAGTTCCACATTGCGGTGATACATCGTGGCGTAGAGGATTCCGTCCACCCGGCGTTCCAGGAGGGCCTCGACGTCGGCCTGCCGGGATGCCAGGCTTGCGGAACCGGAGGTGTTGATGATCATGAGGTTGTATCCCCGGGCCTTGGCGGCCTCGTCAGCGCCGAGGATGATCCGGCCCGCATGGGGCGTGGTGGCGATATCCTCGCTGACCAGGCCCAGCATGCCGGTCCGCTGCGTGCGTAGGGCCTGGGCCAGGCGGTTGGGCCCATAGCCCAGCTCCTCGGCCGCTGACCTGACCTTGTCCCTGGTCCCGGGGCTGATCCGTGCATAGGAAACGTCGTTGAGGACGTGGGAGACAGTTGTCACGGACACTCCGGCGGCAACGGCCACATCCTTGATACCAATGTTCTTGTTGCTCACTTGTCTCCCACGTCCTTATGGTTTGCCCCTCGGGGTTACCAGTAGGCTACTCGTTGCTTTGTCTAGCCCTTGACGGCGCCGAGCGTCATTCCTGCGACGATCTTGCGCTGCAAGAGGAGGGCCAGGATGATGACCGGGACGGAGTAGACGGCGGCAAGGGCCGTCATGGATCCCCGGTCCAGGCCGAACTGGGTCTGGACA
>NZ_JBNHFF010000204.1:0-5888 GCF_059089965.1 Arthrobacter sp. SPT-J7 | reverse complement strand
CCCCGCTGATCAAGGCGGCGCGCGCCGCCGGGAAGCCGGTGATCACCGGAGCGGAGGTGGCCACTATCCAGGCGCTGGAGCAGTTTGTGCTGTACACCGGGGTCCGGCCCACGGCAGAGCAGGTCCGGGCGGCTGAGGAGTTCATGCGCGCCCAGTAGCGCCTTTAGGCCGGTTCCACCACGATGGCCACCCTGTCCTCCCCGATGCGGGTCAGGACCAGGGTGGCTGTTTTGTTGCCGCCCTTCCTGCTGCCCGCGTTTTTGCCGCCGGGCAGCAGCTGCTTGCGCAGTTCCTCAGGGGTCACGGCGGTGCCGCGCTTCTTGATGTCCAGCACCCCGATGCCCTCTGCCTTCACCCAGGCCCTGAGCGCCTTGACGTTGTACGGCATGACGTCCAGGACCCTGTAGGCCCGTGCGAAGGGGGTGTCCACCAGTTGCGGTGCGCAGATGTAGGCGATATGTTCATCCACCAGGTGCCCGCCCAGCTGCAGCGCGACGTCGGCCACCAGCCCCGCACGGATCACCGCACCGTCCGGCTCGTACAGGTAGCCCTCCACCGGTCCCACCTCGGCTGCAGGTCCTGCGCCGAAATCCTCGCCGCTGGTTAGTTCGGCCGCACCCCCAGGCCCCAGGACGAGCGCTGCCCTGCGGACTTCGGGCCGGCGCACTGCATTGAACCACAGCGCGACTTCGGTGACATCCCCGGACACCGAAACCCACTGGGCTTCGCAGCCTGCCGGCACGGCATCATGGGGCATCCCGGGCCCCATCTTGACGCCGACCGCACGGCCGGATGCCGCCAGGGACTGAACAAAGGACAGCGGCGGCGAAAAGGCTTCCGGATCCCAGATGCGCTTGGTTCCGGAGGTGGAGGTGACCCGGCGCGCAGGATCCAGCCAGACGCCGTCGATCCCGTCCAGCGCAACGGCGGTGGCATCTGCATGGACCACGGTGGCGTTGGGGAAGGGGATGAGGTTTACCGTGGCGCAGGCGGCGGTGGTCTCGTCCATTTCCACCGCGGTCACGGTGATGTCCATCGAAGCCAGCGCCAGCGAATCGGCAGCGAGGCCGCAGCCAAGGTCCGCCACATGCTTGATTCCCGCTTCGGCGAACCGCTGGGCGTGTCGCGCGGCTACGTTCAGCCTCGTGGCCTGCTCCAGGCCGGCCTGGGTGAACAGCATGCTCCGGGCGAACTCACCGAACTTCGCTTCGGCCCTCGTCCGTAGCCTGGACTGGGTCAGGACGGCGGAGACCAGCGCAGGGGAGTGCCCGGCCTTGCGCAGGGCCGAGTTGAGTTCGAACGACGTGTCCTCCTGGTAGGGCCCCAAAGACGCCAAAAGGTCCCATCCCTCGGGGGTGAGCAGCGGCGCGATCTGGTCCTGGGGAGCGTGAGACATGCGTTCCAGCCTAGTGGAGGAGCGTCCGGCGGGATGCGGATAGTGTTGAAACCATGGAAGAGAGCGCAGGCCCCCAGCAGTCCGGAGAATCGACCAGGCGCAGGGGCCCCGCCAGATTTGCCCGGCCGGCCCTGATCGCCGGATCCCTGGTGGCGGTGGTGTGCATCGGGCTCTTGGTGGTGATCTTTTTCCTCGATACGTTCAATGCCACGGTCTACTCTGTGGGCGGTGATGACATCGCGGGTGACACCCAGGAAGCGCGGGACATCCGGGGGCTTTACGACGGCGCGCGTGCCGGCAGCATCGCCATCCTGGTTGCTTCCCTGCTGACGGCGGCAGGAGCAGCGGTGGTGCTTTACCGGGGGCGGAATCCGGCCGCCGGCGAGGGCGAAGGCGGGGAGGACGTCGACTTCGACGACCTGGGGCGCTGAGGCGACTTGCCGCCCGCACTGGTGAGCAGCACTCCGGAAATGACCAGGACGCCGCCGAGCACCTGCGGCACAGTGATGGGCTGGCCCAGGACGACAGTGATGATGGCGGTAAACACGGCGATGAGGTTCAGGTAGTTGCCGGCGTTGGCCGCGGTGGTCCGCTTGAGGGCGAGGTTCCAGAGCAGGTAGGAGCCCAGCGAGGGAAACAGTGCGATGAACGCCAGGGACCAGCCCTCGGAAGGGGTGCCCGGTAAGCCGGCGCCGGTCACGAGGGCCAGCGGGCTCAGGACTACGGCCGCCATGGCCACCTGCACCGCCGTGGATGTGATGGCGGGGATGCTCAACCTGCGGGCGATGATGGTGTACAGGCCCCAGACGGTGATGGCCCCAACGATCAGCAGCTCGCCCCGGTTGATGGAAAATGTCAGCAGGCGCTGCAGCTCGCCGCCGGTGAGCACCAGCAGGACGCCCAACAGGCCGAGTCCGACCCCCACCCAGCTCAGCGGGCGCGGCCTGTCCCGGAGAAGGACCACGGCCAGCACCATGATCAGTGCCGGGTTCGCGGCGGTCACCAGGGAGGCGTTCAGGGCAGACGTGTCCT
Organism: Arthrobacter sp. SPT-J7; assembly: GCF_059089965.1. NCBI lineage: Bacteria > Bacillati > Actinomycetota > Actinomycetes > Micrococcales > Micrococcaceae > Arthrobacter > Arthrobacter sp. SPT-J7. The sequence continues at coordinate 3,460 of NZ_JBNHFF010000204.1, read as the reverse complement.
GCAGTGCGCTGTAGAGCAACAGGGTGTAGCCGCTCATGCCCAGGGAACTCAGGAGCAGCAGGACCGGCCAGCGGCGCAGGACAGCCCGCCAGTCCGGCCGCTCGACGGCGTGGGCCAGCACCAGCAACGGCACTGCGGCCAGCACCCATCGCCAGAACGTCAGCTGGAGTGGCTCCATGGTCTTCATGGCGGCCTGGCCAACCACAAAATTTCCGGCCCAGAAAAGGTTGGCAAGGATCAGGTAAACGGCAGCTCGCACCGCTCAAATGTACATGCCGAGGGTTCGCGAATGACGAAACGCTGGCACTCGCCTTGACCGAGTGCTAACCCTTACATAGAGTCTTCATTAGCACTCTCCCTAGGAGGGTGCTAACACATGAAGAGCTGCCAACCAGGCTGCTGCCGGCACCGCGACGACGGTTTGCCAGCCAGGGCGGAAAGCTTTCCAGTCCACGAATTTGCTGACGAAAAGGAGAGGTCCGAGTGTCGGTCTCTATTAAGCCTCTTGAGGATCGTATTGTTGTCCGCCCGCTCGAAGCCGAGCAGACCACGGCTTCCGGCCTGGTTATCCCGGACTCCGCGCAGGAGAAGCCCCAGGAAGGCGAAGTTGTTGCAGTAGGCCCCGGCCGCTTTGACGACAACGGCAACCGCGTCCCGCTCGACGTTGCCGAGGGCGACGTTGTTATCTACTCCAAGTACGGCGGAACCGAAGTCAAGCACAGCGGCACCGAGTACCTCGTACTGTCCGCCCGCGACGTCCTGGCGATTGTCGTAAAGTAACTCCCCGGATCCCCGTGCCGCTGGTCATGCGTTCTGCTGGTCAGCTGCGCGGGGTTCTGTCTTGAAAGGACAAAACCCATGGCAAAGCAGCTTGCGTTTAACGACGCTGCCCGCCGGTCTCTTGAAGCCGGCATTGATAAGCTCGCCAACACCGTCAAGGTGACGCTCGGCCCGCGCGGCCGCAACGTCGTCCTGGACAAGAAGTGGGGCGCTCCCACCATCACGAACGACGGCGTCACCATCGCCCGCGAAGTTGAGCTGGACGATCCCTATGAAAACCTTGGCGCTCAGCTGGCCAAGGAAGTCGCCACCAAGACCAACGACGTTGCCGGCGACGGCACCACCACTGCAACGGTTCTGGCCCAGGCTTTGGTCAAGGAAGGCCTGCGCAACGTAGCGGCAGGTGCCGCTCCCGGCCAGATCAAGCGCGGCATCGAGGTTTCCGTCGAAGCCGTTGCCGCCCGCCTGTTGGAGAATGCCCGCCCCGTTGAAGGCACCCAGGTGGCCAGCGTTGCAGCAATCTCCGCCCAGAGCGAAGAAATCGGCGAGCTCCTCGCCGAGGCATTTGGCAAGGTGGGCAAGGATGGTGTTATCACCATCGAAGAGTCCTCCACCACGCAGACTGAACTGGTCCTCACCGAGGGCATGCAGTTCGACAAGGGCTACCTGTCCCCGTACTTCGTCACCGACGCGGAGCGCCAGGAAGCCGTCCTCGAGGACGCCCTCATCCTGATCAACCAGGGCAAGATCTCTTCGGTGCAGGAATTCCTGCCGCTGCTGGAAAAGGCGCTGCAGAGCTCCAAGCCGCTGTTCATCATCGCTGAGGACGTCGAAGGCGAGGCCCTGTCCACGCTGATCGTCAACCGCATCCGCGGCACCCTGAACGTTGTGGCCGTCAAGGCTCCAGGCTTCGGCGACCGCCGCAAGGCCATGCTGCAGGACATCGCCACCCTCACCGGTGCGCAGGTTGTCTCCCCGGAACTGGGCCTGAGCCTGGACACCGTTGGCCTTGAGGTGCTGGGTACCGCCCGCCGCATCACGGTCACCAAGGACAACACCACCATCGTTGACGGCGCCGGTGCGGCAGAAGACGTGGCAGCACGCGTTGCCCAGCTCCGCGCCGAACTGACCCGCACCGACTCCGACTGGGACCGCGAAAAGCTCCAGGAGCGCCTGGCCAAGCTGGCCGGCGGCATCGGCGTCATCAAGGTCGGTGCAGCCACCGAGGTTGAGCTGAAGGAAAAGAAGCACCGCATCGAGGACGCTGTTTCCTCCACCCGCGCTGCCCTCGAAGAAGGCATCGTCGCCGGCGGCGGCTCCGCCCTGATCCACGCCCTCAAGGCACTGGATGAGGACCCGGCAGTCACGGCACTCGAAGGCGACGCCGCCGCTGCTGTGGGCATTGTGCGCCGCGCCCTGGTCCAGCCGCTGCGTTGGATTGCCCAGAACGCCGGCTTCGACGGCTACGTCATCACCTCCAAGGTTGCCGAACTCGAAACCAACAACGGCTTCAACGCCAAGACGGGCGAGTACGAGGACCTGATCTCCGCCGGAGTGATCGATCCTGTCAAGGTCACCCGTGCAGCGCTCCGGAACGCTGCCTCCATCGCAGCACTGGTTCTCACCACCGAGACCCTTGTTGCAGAGAAGCCTGCCGAGGAAGACGAGCACGCAGGCCACAGCCACTAGGCTGAGTCTCCGCAGCAGCCCTGTAGTCACAAAGAACCGGTCCAGCATCGCTGGGCCGGTTTTTTGTGTGGCGGTTCCGCATTAGGCGCCCGGCATGTCCTGCCTCTCAACATCGCCCGCGCGCTCGTACACCAGCGACACCGCCCCTTTCGGGAAGGTGCGGGCCGGCTCAGCGAGGCGGAAGGAGGCGGGAATGGTCCCGGCATCGAAGAGACGCTTGCCCTGCCCGAGCGTGACGGGATAAAGCCAGATGTGGAGACGGTCCAGAACCTCCGCCGCGAGCAATGAACGGATGAGGACACCGCTGCCAAACACGTGCACCTGGTTGTACTCCTCACGGAGCCGGCCGGCGGCCGTGGCGTCCGGCAGGACTGTTGTGCCCGCCCAGGCCGGAGCAGTCAGGGTGCTGGAAACAACGAACTTCGGCACCCGGTTGAGCCTCCTGCCGATATCGCCGGACTGGTGGGGCCAGTAGGCGGCGAAGATGTCGTAGGTCTTCCGGCCGAGAAGCAGGGCGTCGATCAGGCTGATTTCTGCCTCGATGGCAGCCTCAGCCTCGTCGTCGGATACCGGCATCTGCCAGCCGCCAAGGTCGAAGCCGCCCTCCATATCCTCTTCGCGGCCGCCGGGTCCCTGGTAGACGCCGTCGAGGGTAAGGAACAGGTTCGCGACGATGATTCCCATGCGTCCAGTCTGGAACTGCGCTCAAATGCTGTCCAGCATCGGCGGCCATCCCCACCCGGCATCGGCCGGCGTGGCACACTGGTGCCATGCTGCTCGAGGAGCTTGTGATAACTACGGATGCCGTGGCGTCCACGCGCTCCCGGCTCGCCAAGGTCGATGCACTCGCAGACTTGCTGCGCCGGCTCGAGCCCCCCGACATCGCCACGGCGGTCGGCCTGCTTACCGCCAGGCCACGGCAGGGCCGGGTAGGGGTCGGTTGGCGCGGCATGTCAGCGGCCATGGGGGAGCCCGCCGCTGAACCGAGCCT
>NZ_JBNHFF010000203.1:0-5898 GCF_059089965.1 Arthrobacter sp. SPT-J7 | reverse complement strand
CCGCCGGCACGGTCCAGGCTGCCGGCTGCGCCAGCCAGGGCGCGAGGTTGGAAGCGCCTGCCACGGCGCCGGCGATCATGGCGCCGCCACACAGTACCCCGCCGGTCACCATCCCGGCGATGGCGCCGGCGTCGGTCAGTCCCCGCCACCAGATGCCCAGCAGCAGCACCGGGCAGACGGTGGACGCGGTGAACGCGAAAACCAGGCCCACGCTCCCGGCGAGGGCCAGGGAATCCGTCATGAACGCTAACCCCAGCGGCACCACGATGGAGATCACCGCAGCGAGCCGGAAGCCACCCACGCCGGCGCCAAGGACGTCCTGGCTGATCACACCGGCAAGGGATACCACCAGGCCGGACGTGGTGGAGAGGAAGGCGGCAAAGGCGCCGGCCACCACAAGGGCTGACAGCAGGTCTCCGGCGGGGCCGCCCACCAGTTCGCCGGGGAGCAGCAGCACCATGGCATCGGCCTGGTTGGCGCGGGCGAGGCCGGGCGCGAACACCCTGCCCAGGAGCCCGTAGGCCGTGGGAAACAGGTAGAACACGGACAGCAGGCCCAGGACAATGAGCGTGGTCCGCCGGGCAGACTGCCCGTCAGGGTTGGTGTAGAAGCGGACCAGTACGTGGGGAAGCCCGAGGGTCCCGAAGAGGAGGGCCACCAGCAGCGACACGTTCTGGTAAAGGCTGGCGGGGGCAAGGCCGGTGGGGTTCACGGCAGGCGGAGACAGGGCAGGAGTGCCGTTTCCAGCGAGCATAAGGATGATGAACAGGATGGGAACCGCCAGGGCCGTCAGCTTGAGCCAGTACTGGAAAGCCTGGACAAAAGTGATCGAACGCATGCCGCCGGCAACCACTGTCAGGCACACAACAATCACCACGGCCACCGATCCCACCCAGGACGGCAGGCCTGTGGTGATCCGGATGGTCAAAGCGGCGCCGTGGAGCTGCGGCACAATGTACAGCCAGCCCACCAGCACCACCACTAGGCTGGTGACCTTCCGGACAGCCCTGGAATCCAGCCTGGCTTCAGTAAAGTCGGGAATGGTGTACGCCCCGGAGCGCCGCAGCGGGGCTGCCACGAACAGCAGCAGCATCAGGTAGCCGGCGGTGTAGCCGACCGGAAACCACAGGGCATCCGTCCCGGACAGCAGGATGAGGCCGGCAACTCCAAGGAAGCTTGCCGCGGACAGGTACTCGCCGCCGATCGCCGAGGCATTCCACCAGGGCCGCACCGTCCGGGATGCAACATAGAAATCACCGGTGGTCCGCGAGATCCGCAGGCCGTAGAAGCCGATCACCGCAGTGGCCACGGACACCACGGCGAGCGCAGCTATGGCCACGCCTGGATTCATGGTGCCGTCACTGGTCCTTGGCCAGGTCCCGGTACCGCACTTCGTTGCGTGCTGCGGTCCGGATGTACAGCCAGGCGCTGAGCCCGATCAGGGGATAGGTGCCTGCGCCCAGGAGAAGCCAGTCGAAGGGAATGCCCGCGATGCGGGTTTCCGCCAGGCCGGGCACCACGGCCAGCAGCAGCGGAAAGGCGCCAAGGATCAGCAGGAACCCCGCGGCCACCACCAGGGCCAGCCGCAGCTGGGACCGGATCAGGGACCGGACGAAAACCTGCCCCACCTCTGAGTCCTGCGCCGCTTCCCGGCTGTCCCTGGGAGGAAGCGCTGCGGAACGCGGTGCAGTGACCCGTACCCTCGTCATGCGTGCGGCCTGATCCGGGTGGCGCCCAGCTTCTCCCGCACCGTTGGCAGGTGGCGCCGGCTGATGGGAAGGCCGGCACCTGCAACGGTGACACTGGGCCCGTCCGCTGCCAGTTTCATGGATGTCACATGCTTCAGGGCAATAAGGTAGGAGCGGTGCGTCCGGATGAACCCGGCGTCCGCCCACTGCTGTTCGAGGTCGGCCAGGGGCACCCTGATCAGGTAGCTCGCATCTGCGGTGTGCAGCCTGGCATAGTCGCCCTGGGCCTGTACGTACGTGACGTCGTCGCGCCTGATCATTTTGGTAGTGCCGCCTTGGTCCACGGTGATCATCTCAGCCGCCGTACCGCCGTCGCGCAGTTCGCTGATGCGACCCACCGACCGTGCCAGCCGTTCGGCCCGGACCGGCTTGAGCAGGTAATCCACCGCGGCGAGTTCGAAGGCCTTGAGGGCGTGGTCCTCGTCCGCGGTCACGAAAACCACCGCAGGGGGATTCCTTGTGGCGGAGATGGCGCGCGCAATATCCAGCCCGGACACCGCCGGCATATGGATGTCCAGGAAGACGGCGTCGACCGGACCGGCTGCCAAAGCCCGAAGGGCTTCGGTGCCTGATGTGGCGCGAAAGACGGTGCCGATGCGGTCGTCCCGCCCCAGGAGGAAAGCCAGTTCCTCAACGGCGGGCAGCTCATCATCAACGACGAGGACGTTAATCATGTTCCTAGGGTAGCTTCCGCCCCAGGGCAGCGGATCAGGGGAGCATCAGGTCGCAGTCCGTTCTGCAGGTCAGGCATCGTGGCCGGGCTGGGACTTCGGCACCCGCATGGTGATCAGGGTGCCCTCTCCGGGCGCTGTCTCGATGACCAGGCCGTGGTCGTTGCCGTAGACCTGGCGCAGCCGCGCGTCGACATTGCGGAGGCCTACGTGGTCACCCTCAGTGTGGCCGGCCAGCATGGACTGCAGCTGTGCCGGGTCCATGCCGACACCGTCGTCCTCGATGGTCACCTCGGCGAAGGCACCGGCGTCATTAGCCGTGATGGTGATATGCCCCGGGCCTTCCTTGGCCTCCAACCCGTGCCGGACGGCGTTTTCCACCAGCGGCTGGAGGCTGAGGAACGGGATGACGGTGCTGAGTACCTCCGGCGCCACCCGCAGGCTCACCTGTACCCGCTCACCGAAGCGGGCGCGCTCCAGCAACAGGTAGCGGTCGATGCAGCGGAGCTCCTCGGCAAGGGTGGTGAACTCCCCGTGCCGGCGGAACGAGTAGCGGGTGAAGTCGGCGAACTCCACCACCAGCTCCCTGGCACGGGCGGGGTCGGTGTTGATGAAGGAAGCAATGGCATTGAGCGAGTTGTAGATGAAATGCGGGCTGATCTGGGCACGCAACGCACGCACCTCGGCCTCCATCAACAGCGTCCGTGACGCGTCCAGCTCAGCAAGCTCCACCTGCGCAGCCACCCAGTCGGCCACCTCTCCTGTCGCCCGCACCAGGCCCGCTCCTGCCGACGGTGCAAAGGCGGCGACAGCGCCCACCACCCTGGTCCCGGCCCTCACGGGCGCAATGACCGCAGCGAGGTGGCCGCCGGTACCCTCCCTGGAGATGCCCGGCGCAGCGGGGCGGCCCGCCGGGATAACGGCCATCCGCCCGCCCGCGAGCACTCCTTCGGCCAGCGCCATCAGGTGCGGCCGCAATTCCTCTGCCGCACCATCCCACGCCAAGACCCCCACCGTGTCCGTGATGGCCAGGGCATCACAACCAAGCAGCGCTCGCAGTTGCCGGCTCGCTTTTGCTGCGCCGGCCGGGTTCAATCCGCGCCGAAGGTGCTGACCGGCCTGAGACGCGGCGTGGAGCGTGTGATAAGTGGCCCGTTCGGCGTCGGTACCCAGGTCCCGGAAGGACCGCAGCACCTTCAGCCCCACGCCGACGACGACGGCCACGGCCATGGCAATAACGGCCACGGCCGCGGCTGTCAGGAGGGGGGAGTCCAGCATGGTGCCCAGCGTAACGGCGGGTGCCGTTTGTCGCAGCATCCCGACCGCTGAGCGACCGCGCGCGGGCCAGGTCTGGCATCCTGGACGTGGCCCCAGCAGAGTGATTGGAGTCACATTGCGCTATCCCTGCCTGGGATTTGCGGCGGTGTGTCCAAGGCAAGTCTCAATGAGGAGGAACGATGGGTAAGGATGCCCACACTCCGGACGCAGCGGCGTCCGTGGACTTCGTAAAAGTCCAGTCGACCGAGCAGTTCCAGGAACTGCGCAAGCGTCACCGCAGCTTTGTCTTTCCCATGGCAGTCGCATTCCTGCTGTGGTACTTCGCCTACGTCCTGCTGGCGGACTACGCCGTCGACTTCATGTCCACCAAGGTCTGGGGCAACATCAACGTTGGCCTGATTCTTGGGTTGCTGCAGTTCGTCTCGACGTTCGCGATCACCAGTTGGTACGTCAGCTACTCCAACCGGCGGCTCGACCCTATCGCCGCGGACATCCGTAATGAAATTGAAGGGCACGAATTTGATAAGGATGGCAACCGAGTGGGCGGGGTAAACAAATGATCGGGATTCCTGCAGCGGTGGATGTCGCCGCCCTCAAGGAAACCACCCTGCTGAACATGGGTGTCTTCGCTTTGTTCGTGGCCGTGACCATGATCATCGTGCTGCGCGCCAGCCGGAACAACAAGACTGCCGCCGACTACTATGCCGCGGGGCGTTCGTTCACCGGCTCCCAGAACGGTACAGCCATCGCCGGTGACTACCTCTCCGCCGCATCCTTCCTGGGCATCACGGGCGCCATCGCCATCAACGGCTACGACGGCTTCATGTACTCCATCGGCTTCCTGGTGGCCTGGCTGGTGGCGCTGCTGCTGGTCGCTGAACTTCTGCGCAACACCGGCAAGTTCACCATGGCGGACGTGCTGTCCTTCCGGCTGAAGCAGCGCCCGGTGCGCATTGCCGCCGCCATCTCCACGCTGGCAGTCTGCTTCTTTTACCTCCTGGCCCAGATGGCCGGTGCCGGCAGCCTCATCTCGCTGCTGCTGGGCATCAGTGACTGGGGCGGCCAGGCATTGGTGATTATCGTCGTCGGCGCCCTCATGATCATGTACGTACTGATCGGCGGCATGAAGGGCACCACCTGGGTGCAGATCATCAAGGCAGTCCTGCTCATCGCCGGGGCGGCGGTCATGACCCTGTGGGTCCTGGCGATCTACGGCTTCAATCTCTCCAGCCTGCTTGGCGCAGCGGTGGAGACGGCCAACAACCCTGCCGTCCTGAACCCGGGCCTGCAGTACGGAAAGAGTGACACGTCCAAGCTGGACTTCATGTCGCTGGCACTGGCGCTGGTTCTGGGCACCGCCGCGCTGCCGCACGTCCTGATGCGCTTCTACACCGTTCCCACGGCCAAGGAAGCCCGTAAGTCCGTGGTGTGGGCAATCTGGCTGATCGGCCTCTTCTACCTGTTCACGCTGGTCCTGGGCTACGGTGCAGCTGCACTGGTCGGCCCTGAAACGATCCGCTCAGCTCCCGGTGGCGTGAATGCCGCGGCCCCGCTGCTGGCCTTCTACCTGGGTGGGCCGCTGCTCCTGGGCTTCATTTCCGCCGTGGCCTTCGCGACCATCCTCGCTGTTGTGGCAGGCCTGACCATCACCGCTGCCGCATCATTCGCCCACGATATCTACGCCAGCGTGATCTCCAAGGGCAAGGCCGACGCCGAGACTGAAGTCAAGGTGGCCCGGCGCACCGTAGTGGTGATCGGTGTCCTGGCCATCCTGGGCGGCATCCTGGCCAACGGACAAAACGTTGCGTTCCTCGTTGCCCTGGCCTTTGCCGTTGCAGCTTCCGCCAACCTCCCCACCATCGTCTACTCCCTGTTCTGGCGGAAGTTCACCACCCGCGGTGCGGTATGGAGCATGTATGGCGGACTTGGTGCCGCGATCGTCCTGATCATCTTCTCGCCTGTGGTTTCGGGCGCGGCGACCTCCATGATCAAGGACGCAAACTTCGCACTGTTCCCGCTCAGCAACCCGGGCATCGTGTCCATCCCGTTGGCGTTCTTCCTCGGCTGGCTCGGAACCATCACCGACAAGACGCGTGAGGACACAACCAAGCAGGCAGAGATGGAAGTGCGTTCCCTTACCGGTGTCGGCGCAGAGAAGGCTGTGGACCACTAAGGCCCCTGCGGATCAACCACCCGCCACG
>NZ_JBNHFF010000202.1:0-5921 GCF_059089965.1 Arthrobacter sp. SPT-J7 | reverse complement strand
GCAGTACACCAGGGAGGCCTACCTGGTGTTGCTGACGGCCGGGCAGTGGCGGCGCTGCATCGACCTTGTGGGTCCACATGATAGCGGTGAGTATGGCAGGCTCCCCTACCGGAGCGCCGCCACTGAACTCGCCGTCGGGCTCGCCTACGTCTATTCCGGCCGGGGAGGCGCTGCCCTGGACCCCCTGATTTCGGCGGTGGCGCAGCTTGAGCTCCAGCCGATTCAGAGTGCTTTACGCTGTGCCTACGCAGCAACGGCACTGGCCCATGCGCAGACGGGCAACGCTGCCCAGGCACGCAAGTTCCTGGCCAAACTCCAGCGGACACAGGGCAGATCGAGTTTTTCAAGGGAGAGCATCGTCGAGTTCTGCGCCCTTGTGGCTGGGCGCTGGCTGGGCGACTCCGAGTCGGCCGCGGGCTTGAAGCAGTCCGCCCGGCGGAGCATGGGGGCAGGTCTCTACACACTCGCCGGGATCAGCCTGCTGGCAGCCACGGTGAACGGCAGCGATGCTGACTTCCGCCTTTTGGAGGAAATTTCGGATCACCGGCAGGGACCGCTGGCGGAAGTTGCGCGGCTGTTGGCAGTGGGTAGCCGGACCAAAGATGCCAAGGCCCTCCTCGCAGCAGGGGAAATCGCGGCCACCCTCGAACTGGATACCGTGGAGGCCCGCTGCATGGCCTTGGCCGTGGACTTCGCCCGGCAGGACGGAGATACCATTTCCGCCCGTACCGCCCAAGCTCGCCTGGACATCCTGGCTGCCACTGTGACGAATCTTCCCATCGTGCCCAGCAGTGGGAGCCCTTTGCTGACCGCCAGGGAGCGCCAGATTGCACGGCTGGCCGGCCGGGGGGCGTCCAACCGTGAAATAGCCCTGGAGATGGGTGTGTCTGTCCGCACCGTGGAAGGCCACCTGTACCAGGTCTTCACCAAGCTCGGCGTAACTTCCAGGGGTGATCTGACTGGACTCGTCTAACGGCCACAAACCGGCACCAGCCCTGCACTCCGTCGCCGGAAGGCGCGAGCCCCTGGAGCGGATCTGCAACATTGTCCGGAACGGGACCAGCCGTGCCGTTTTTGTGATGGCAGGGCCCGGGATCGGTAAGACGTCCCTGACGGAAGCGGTTAGGGAACGGCTTTCCGGGGAGCTCAATATCCTGCAGATCCACGGCAGTTCCGCCTTGGCCGCTGTACCATTCGGCGTGTTGACTCCCTATACCGGAGAGCTGACCGCCGAAGAGTCGGTGTCACCCGTTGCGGTCCTGCGTTCCATGTGGAAGTACTTCGAGAAGCTGAAGGGAGACCAGGGCGCACGCGTTCTGCTGGTAGTGGATGATGCCCACCACTTGGACGACTCCTCAGCCGGGGTACTGGCCGACCTGATTGCAGCCGGTTGGGCAACAGTGGTGGCTGCTGCCCGGCCCCGGCCAGGCCTCCCGCAGCCGCTGGACCAGCTCTGGTACGACGGCCTGGCCGAGCGGGTTGACCTTCGGCCCCTGAACCGGGAACAGATTGAGGAGGTTCTGGCCCATGTCCTTGATGGAACGGTTCCGGCAGCCACGGTGGAATCAGTGTGGACTGCCTCAGGCGGCAATCCCCGCATTCTCGACGCATTGCTGCACGACGCAGCCGAAACCGGTGTCCTGGCCAAGCGGAACGGCATATGGATGTTACTCGGGCCATTACCCGCCGACGGCGGTCAGCTCACGACCGTGGTGATCAAGGACCACATCAGGCGGACTCCGGAGGAACAGGAGGCCCTGAAGCTCATCGCCCTTGCCGGGCCGTTGGGCCGGAAGGTGATCGAGGACATCAGCGGGGCCGCCGTAGTCCGCTCGCTCCTGGACCAGCAGATGATCATCGAGAGTTCCGGAGTGCCGGCTGAACTGTCCATGTGGAATGCGCTCTTCGCCAGCGCCCTCCGAAACACCCTCTCGGTGTCGCGCAGCCTGCAGCTGCTCGAGAAAATTCGGGTCCACCAGAACGGCACGGTCCTGCGGGGAGAGGGCAAGCTCCGGTCCGTGGAGTGGGCTCTTGAGTGTGGGCTGCGGGTATCGGACCCCGAGATGCTCGACGCTGCCCGTGAGGCCCTGAAGAGGTTCCGCAATGTAAGCGCACGCTCCATCGCAGCCAAGATCCAAGACCCTGCGCTGGTTCCGTTGGCCAAGGCAATCCAGGCACGGGCCCTCTACAACGAGGGCGTCTATGATCAGGCCGCCCACCTGCTTGATGCGTGCTGGAGTCAGCTTTCAAATGACCCGGAGGGACCCGCTGTCCTCCTGCTCCGCGTAGCCGCCCACCAAGCCACCGGACAGTCCTTGAACGCACTGGCCGACGATGTCAAGGGCCAACAGGCTGCTGACGGGGACCAGAAACGGACGGACCGGCTCCTGCAGGTCCTGCACCTCCTGCAGCTCGGCGCGGCTGTGGATGCCGGGGCTCTTGCCACTGAGGTCCGGGAGATTCGGAACGCGTCCTCCGCGGAGGACGGAAGCGAACCCGCCAGGGCGCTTGGTGAGGCGCTTCTTGCCCATGCCCTTGCTGCAGCCGGCCGCGCCGGCGAGGGGCTGGAATCGGCTCTCCTGGCCGCCTCGGAATTACCTCCGCTGGAGGACAGTCTGTTCTTTTTCACCGAGTTCGTGCTGGGCCGGCTGGTGACCGATTACCTGGCGATGGGTGAATGGGAGTCGGCCGAGCGCGAACTCGACAATTACGCGGCCGGACATGCGGCAGGAGTCGCCACCTTCAACGGAAGCCTGCAGGTGCTTCGTGGCTACTCACTTCTGCGGCAAGGCAGGATGGAACGGGCGTACCAGGTGCTGCTGCCGGCCGTGGAGGCCCTGAGGTTGAATGATCCGCTGCAGTTGTTCCGCTTCGGGTCTTCCCTGGGCTTTTACGCGGCGGCAAGGCTGGGGGATGCAGCTCAGGCCAAGCGCCTTGAACAGGACTTCACCGACGCCGTGGCTGGCGGTCCTGCCCACGAGCTGTTGGCTTCCGCATACGGTGCTGCTGCGTCCGAATATCTGTCGCGGGACGGCAAGGGGCTGGCAACGCTCCATACCCTCGCCACCAGGCATGACGCCACCGCGAGAGCCGGAACCCTGCTCGAAATCCTGTCCATCTGTTGGGACCTGGGTGACCCTTCGGTCATCCCCATGGTGCAATCGGTCGCAGAGGCGGTAGAAGGACGGTACGCCCAAGCGATGCTGACGCTGGCGACCAGTTGGGAAGCAGCTGACGGGGATACCCTGATGGACACGGCAAACTCCCTGGAGGAATCAGGCTTTGTGAACCTCGCGCGGGAGGCCTATGCCCGCGCGAGTACCCTTCTGGAGCAGGCCGGAGAACGCCGGCGGTCCAGGCAGGCAGTGGCGCTGCGCGAGAAATGCGACCACGAACTGGGGGAGCGGTTCAGGGAAGGGCGCTTCATTGCTGCGGCTCCCGCCGTCCACCTCACCCGCCGCGAGCAGGACATTGTGGGATTGGCCGTGCAGGGCCTCACCGACCGGGAAATTGCCCAACGGCTGATGGTCTCCGTACGCACGGTGGAGGGGCACCTGTACCGAACGTACGTAAAGCTGGGTGTACGCAGCCGCGACGAGCTGGAGTCGGCGCTCCCCAAATAGGCGCTGCACAACACCTTTCGCCTGCACAACTTCCGCCTGCACAACTTCGGCCTGGACATTCTGTCCGCCCCAGCCGCGGGGCTACTGGTTGCTTCAGCCCCTCGCCCGGCTGCCAGCGCCGGAATGCGGGTACTGCAGGCGGCCCCGGTAGGCGGGGGAGAGTGAATTCGAGTACACCCTACTCGTGCGCAGGGTGGCGCTGGAGTATTTACTTAAAGAGGCAACAGGAACCGGCACAAAAAGAACTCGCAAGAGTTGCCAACAGCAGAACTAGGCTCCTCCGTCCTGACAAACTTCCGGTCCTTTTCGGGACCGGGCCGGACGGGGCCGGCGGCGTCAGAGTCTTCTGAGACCGAGGCTCTCCCCCCAGCCGCCGCCGGCCCTCCCAATCCGCGGGCTGAAGCCCGGAGCGACTGTGGCGGCTGCCCCTCCGGGCGGCCGCCACAGCCGTGCTGTGGGACAATTGAGTGTCATCCGTTGGCATCTCGAGGAGTTAGTTTTGGCCGTAGTATCAACGCCAGCCACACTGGAACGCGCCTTGCCCGTCATGGATAACGCAGAAGTCCAGCGCATCCGCAACGACTTCCCGGTCCTGAATCAACTGGTCAATGGACGCCCGCTGATCTATCTGGACTCCGGCGCCACGTCGCAAAATCCGCTGAGCGTCATCGAAGCCGAGCAGGAATTCTACGAGCAGCGCAATGCTGCCGTGCACCGGGGCGCCCACCACCTTGCGGTTGAGGCCACCGAAGCATTCGAGGATGCCCGGCAGACCGTGGCCGACTTCGTGGGCGCTGACTACTCCGAAATCCTTTGGACTTCCAACGCCACTGAGGGCCTCAACCTGCTCAGCTATGCGCTGTCCAACGCAGGCCTCTGGGCAGCCCAGGGGCGGGGCGACGCCCGGCTGAAGGACCTGGCGCTGAACCCGGGTGACGAGATCGTGGTGACGGAGATGGAGCACCACGCAAACCTCATCCCGTGGCAGGAACTTGCCTTCCGTACCGGGGCGGCCCTGCGCTACATCCCGGTGGATGACGCCGGCAGCCTCCGCATGGACCTGGCCCCGGACATCATCGGCGCCCGGACAAAGGTGCTGGCCTTCACGCACGCCTCCAACGTCCTGGGCACCATCAACCCCGTCCGCGAACTGGTCGCCCTGGGCCGGGACGCCGGCGCGCTGGTGGTCCTGGACGCCTGCCAGTCCGCACCCCATATGCCCTTGGACGTCAAAGAGCTGGACATTGACTTCGCTGTCTTTTCCGGCCACAAGATGCTCGCCCCCACGGGAATCGGCGCACTTTACGGAAAACAGGATGTCCTGGACATCCTGCCGCCGTTCCTGACGGGCGGGTCCATGATTACCACGGTGACTATGGAGCGCGCCGACTACCTCCCCGCACCCCAGCGCTTTGAGGCCGGTACCCAGCGTATTTCCCAGGCTGTGGCGTTGGGGGCTGCAGTGAATTACCTGACGGAAACGGGGCTGGACCGGATCCACCGCTGGGAGGCTGAGCTCGGCCAACGGATGATCACCGGGCTGGAGTCCATTCCGGGAATCCGGGTCCTCGGTCCCGCCGCGGGCCTGGACCGGATAGGGCTCGCCGCGTTCGACGTCGAAGGAGTGCATGCCCATGACGTTGGCCAGTTCCTCGATTCGCGGGGTATCGCCGTGCGTGTTGGGCACCACTGCGCCCAGCCGCTGCACCGCCGGCTGGGGTTGACGGCCACCACCAGGGCCAGCGCTTACCTGTACAACACCACCGACGACGTGGACCAGTTCCTGGATGCCGTCGCGGGCGTGCGCGCCTACTTCCGCGCCTAATCCATCAAACGCAGACGCACATCGAAGGTATGACATGAGCCTTGACCACCTGTACCAGCAGATCATCCTGGACCATTCCAAAGCCCGCCACGGCAGCGGCCTGGCCGGGACGGAGGCGCCGGACGGCGCGACCACGGGGCAGTCACACCAGCTCAACCCCGTCTGTGGCGACGAGGTAACCCTGCGCCTGGCCGTCGCTGACGGCAAAGTGGCACAGATTGCCTGGGACGGCGCGGGCTGCTCCATTTCCATGGCGTCCGCCTCGGTCCTCACGGACCTGGCAGAGGGAATGACAGTTGCGGAAATGCACGAGGTAATAGACAACTTCCGCGAGGTCCTCCGGTCCCGGGGCAAAATACCTGCCGACCCGGAAATTCTCGGTGATGCCGCGGCATTCGAGGGAGTGGCGCGGTACGCCGCCCGGGTCAAGTGCGCCATGATTTCCTGGGTTGCGGCGGAGGATGCGCTCAACC
>NZ_JBNHFF010000201.1:0-5961 GCF_059089965.1 Arthrobacter sp. SPT-J7 | reverse complement strand
TATAGCCTCGGGCCTTCGCGGTGGCACGGTCATCGAACTTGCGCGGTACGTCGGAATACAGGTTCAGCGCAGCTTTCGCCTCACCCTGCAGGTTGAACGGCAGCGACAGAACTGACCGCAGTCCGTGCGAAGCCACCGCTGCCGCGTAGTCCGGTCCCCAGCGGTCTTCCTCGAAGAGGTCCGGAACGTGGACTTCGCGTTCCTCTTCTGCAGCAGTCAGGCAGGGGCCCTGCGACAAGGAGTACTGGATCTCGTCCACTTTCCGTGCAGAGTCGCTGCTCCAGCCAATCGTTGCCGCCTTGCGGTCCCGGAGCAGGGTGATGCCACAGAGTGCGTCATCGCCGTCGCCAGCCATCTGATGGGCGGAGAACCGCGCCAGTTCGTTCAGGAAGTCCTCAAAGTCGGCACTTTCCAGAATGAGGTTCTGGATCTGGTCGGTCGCGCTCAAGGGCTGTTGAGGGGGGAGCATTGTGCACGTTCTCCGTACAGGGGAGTTAAGGGGATAACGCAAATGATAGGCCAGCCCTGCCTCCCGCTCCAACACGGGAGCCCGGGCACAGTGTGCCCCGGACTCCCGTGACGACGGGGCTAGGAAAGCCCGAGCTCGTCCTTGCCGAAGGCGAACAGATACGGGACACCGGTCTCCGCTTCGATCTTTTCCTTGGCCCCGGTGTCCCGGTCGACGATAACGGCAACGGCCACAACGTTGCCGCCGGCCTTCCGGACGCCTTCCACTGCTGTCAGCGCCGAGCCGCCCGTGGTGGACGTGTCCTCGAGTACCAGCACTTTGCGGCCGTCCACGGACGGGCCCTCCACCTGGCGGCCCATGCCGTAGGACTTCTGGGCCTTGCGGACCACAAACGCGTCAACCTTCCGGCCGGCGTCAACGGCAGCGTGCATCACTGCGGTACCAACGGGGTCGGCCCCCATGGTGAGTCCGCCGGCGCACTCGAACTCGATTCCTGCGTCGTCCGCCAAAGCCAGCATGACCTGGCCCACAAGCTTGGAAGCCTCGTGGTGCAGGGTAATGCGGCGGAGGTCGATGTAGTAATCGGCTTCCGCTCCGCTGGACAGGATGACCTTGCCGCGGACCACGGCGAGTTCCTTGATCAGTTCCAGCAGGCGGGCGCGGGCGGCTGCAGTGTCTACTGCAGTGTCACTGGGGGAAGTCATGGACCCAGTTTAGTGGGGGCGGGCCGGTGTGGATGCTTGAGGCGGATGGACAGGGCTGGCTAGGCTGGACCCCATGCGTGAACTCCAGGCAAGCATCATTGAAGAAATGGGCGTTCAGCCCCGGATCGACCCCGCCGGGGAGGTGCGCAGGCGTGTGACCTTCCTGAAGGACTACCTTAAGGCCACCCACACCAAGGGCTTCGTCCTGGGCATTTCAGGCGGCCTGGACTCGTCCCTGGCCGGAAAGCTGGCCCAGCTGGCTGTCGAGGAGCTCGAGGCCGAGGGTGTGGAGGCGAACTTCGTGGCAGTGCGCCTGCCTTATGGCGTCCAGCACGACGAGGAAGATGCGCAGGCTGCCCTGGACTTTATCCGGCCCAAAACCGAGTGGACGTTCAACATCTCGGCCGCCGTGGATGGCTTCGAGGACGAGTTCGAGAAGACGGTGGGCTCGGAAATTTCCGACTTCCACAAGGGCAACACCAAGGCACGCACCCGCATGATCGCCCAGTATGCGCTGGCCGGTGAACACAACTACCTGGTCATCGGCACGGACCACGGCGCGGAGTCCGTCACCGGCTTCTTCACTAAATACGGCGACGGCGGCGCCGACATCCTTCCGCTGTTCGGCCTGAACAAACGGCAGAACCGTGCCCTGCTGGCCGAGCTCGGTGCTCCCGCCCGCGTCTGGGAAAAGGTGCCCACGGCGGACCTGCTGGACGACAAGCCGGGCCGCACCGACGAGGATGAACTGGGCCTGAGCTACGACCAGATCGACGATTACCTGGAAGGCCGGGAAGTCCCTGAATCCGTTGCCGAGCTGATCGAAGAGAAGTACCTGCGTACCCGGCACAAGCGCACCGTTCCCGTCACCATCTTCGACACCTGGTGGAAGCGCCAGGGCCCGGAGGAGCCGCGCGCGGGGCTGTAGGAATCCAGCTGAGGAGCCGCTGGACTTCCCCACTTTCGGGAAGCAAGACGGCGCGTCGCACCGGAGAGGGCGGCGCGCCGTCGTCGTTCCCCGGCAAAGGTTGGAAGACTCAGCGCGCCCGGTTCCCCTTCCCGTCCCTGTTGAGCTGCTGGGTAATGCGATGGGCCTCGGCCATCAGGAGGCCGCCCAGCTCCTCCTGCCGCTCGGGCTTGAAGCGTTGCTCGATTCCGGTGAGGGAAAGCGCCCAGGCGGGCCTGCCTGACGCGTCGAAGACCGCGGCGCCTATCCCCCAACTGCCTTCCAGGACCAGCCCCGGATTTACGGCGTAACCCGACAGCCTAGTCTGTTCGAGGTTGGCCCGGACCAGATCCTCCGGATGCGCCGTAGCGAAAGTACCGGCGTGTCCCGCCCATCCCTCCAACAGCTCCTCCTGCTCGGCCTCGGGCAGGAATGCCATGATTGCCGTGCCCGCGGAGGCCACACCGAGTGGGAACCGGACGCCCTCGTGCAGCACAAAGGACCGGACCGGGAAGCTCCCCTCCTCACGCAGGAGGCATACCGTCTCGGAACCGCGGCGGACGGAGAAGAAGGCACTCTCGCCAGTGGCCTCGGCCAGCCTGCGGAGGCTGGGCCGCGCAATGTCCTCCAATGGAAACCGCGCGGCTGCCACCGACCCCATAAGGAGCATCTCCGGGCCCAGCACCCAGTTCCCGCTGCCCGCGTCGTGATCCAGCAGTCCCTCGGATGCGAGGGAGGAGAGGAGCCGGTGGACCGTGGGCCGCGTGAGGCCGGATTCCCTCACCAGCGCGGACAGCGGCATCCCCTCAGCCTGGCGCCCCACAAGCCGCAACAGCCCGGCAATGCGGCTGACAACCTGTGCGCCCTGCATGGGTAAATTACTCATTTTCCTCCTCAGTTGTCCATATTGTGGACTTTAGTAATGCTACCGTCCACACTGTAAACGCCCTACTTAACGCAGAATTTGCCAGGCTTGACAGGCCTTCCGCAGCGCCCGTAGTGTCCTGTCCCAAGCCCGGCGTCCATAAGATGGACCACCGCCGCGCGATTCTCAACGAGGAGGCGCCATGTCTAAACTTCAACCAGCATCCGCCGTCGCCCTGGCGGGTGCGCTCCAGGACGGCATCACCCTTGCCGTGGGCGGCTTCGGCTTGAGCGGCATCCCCGCAGACCTGATCGAGGCCGTCCGCGATTCCGGCGTGAGGGACCTGACAGTGGTCTCCAACAACATGGGGGTGGACGGCAAGGGCCTGGGCATCCTGATCGAAGCGGGCCAGGTCTGCAAAGTCATCGCAAGCTACGTGGGCGAGAACAAACTCTTCGCCGAGCAGTACCTGGCCGGCAACCTGGAGGTGGAGTTCACCCCGCAGGGCACCCTCGCGGAGCGCCTCCGCGCCGGCGGCGCCGGCATCCCCGCTTTCTACACCAAGACGGGCGTGGGCACCCTGGTTGCCGAGGGGAAGCCCCACGAGGTGTTCGACGGCGAAACATACGTCCGTGAACGCGCTATCCGGGCCGACGTCGCCCTGGTCCACGCGCACACGGCAGACACGGACGGAAACCTGATCTACCGCTACACCGCCCGGAACTTCAACCCGGTGGTTGCAACTGCCGGGCTCCTGACCATCGCGGAGGCCGAGGTGATCGTGGAACCGGGCCAGCTGGACCCCAACCACATCGTCACGCCCGGCGTGTACGTCCAGCGCCTGGTGCAGGTCAGTGACCGGATCAAGGACATTGAGCAGCGCACGGTGCGCCCCGCCGCACGCCGCACTGCCGAAGCTGTTCCGGCCTAACCCCACTACCCATTCAAGGAGACCCCGATGGCCTGGACCAGGGATGACATGGCTGCCATCGCAGCCGAAGAACTGAACGACGGCGACTACGTTAACCTCGGCATCGGGATTCCCACCCTGGTGGCCAACAACCTGCCCGAGGGCGTCCGGGTTGTGCTGCAGAGCGAAAACGGACTGCTGGGAATGGGGCCATTCCCCTACGAGGGCGAAGAGGACGCTGACCTCATCAACGCCGGCAAACAGACCGTGACGGTGCTGCCGGGCGGGAGCATCTTCGATTCCGCCACCTCGTTCGGCATGATCCGGGGCGGACACGTCAAAGTAGCCATCCTGGGGGCCATGCAGGTCTCCGGCAATGGTGACCTCGCCAACTGGACCATCCCCGGCAAGATGGTCAAGGGCATGGGCGGCGCCATGGACCTCGTGGCCGGGACACCCCGCGTCGTGGTCCTCACCGAGCACAACGCCAAGGACGGCAGCGCCAAAATCGTGCGGAAGTGCACGCTTCCCCTGACAGGCCTTGCTGTGGTGGACCGGATCATCAGCGACCTCGCGGTCTTCGACCTCCATAGGACGGACGACGGCGGACGGCAGCTCACCCTCACCCGGCTTGCCCCAGGCGTCACCGTGGAGGAGATCCGGCAAAAGACCGAGGCCGTGTTCACCGTGGCCCTTGACTCACCGGCAGCCGCCGGCTTGGAAGGAGCCACAGCTTGAGACGAAGACAGTACTGGTGATCGGCGCGGAAAAGATGACTCACGCGGGGGCCGACGTTGTGGGTGCAGGCCTGCTGGGCGCCGACTATGACATGGCGGGCAAAGCCTCCACCAGGGGCTTCACGGGACTCTTTGCCGAGGTAGCGAAGCACTACGGGAAGCGGTACGGCGACGGCAACCTGGGTGACGTCCTGGGCAGCATCGCGGCGAAGAACCACCGAAATGGCGTGGACAACCCGTACGCCCAGCTCCGCAAGGACCTGGGTGAGGACTTCTGCCGCACGGTCTCGGACAAAACCCCATGGTG
Source organism: Arthrobacter sp. SPT-J7 (assembly GCF_059089965.1). NCBI lineage: Bacteria > Bacillati > Actinomycetota > Actinomycetes > Micrococcales > Micrococcaceae > Arthrobacter > Arthrobacter sp. SPT-J7. Next base: position 1,023 of record NZ_JBNHFF010000201.1, on the reverse strand, counting down.
GCCGACCCGCTGCACCGCACTGATTGCTCCCCCGTGTCCGACGGCGCCGCCGCCGTCGTGTTGTCCACTTCCCCGACCGGCGGTGCCACTGCACCGGTGCGGCTGGCAGGGCTTCGGCCACGCCAATGACTTCTTCCCAGCATCACGTCGGGACCCGGTTGCCTTCGACGCCACCCGGGCGTCCTGGCAGCGCGCACTGGCGATGGCCGGCGTCGGACTGGAGGGCCTGGACTTCGCGGAGGTGCATGACTGCTTCACCATCGCGGAGCTGCTGATGTACGAGGCGATGGGCCTGACGGGACCAGGCAAGGGTGCCCGTGCCATCGAGGAGGGCTGGGTGTACAAGGACGGCAGAGTGCCCATCTACCCGTCCGGCGGCCTCAAGGCCAAGGGGCATCCGGTGGGAGCGACCGGCGTTTCGCAGCACGTCATCGCCGCCATGCAGCTGACTGGGACCGCGGGCGGCATGCAGCTCACCAACCCCTGCCGCGCCAGTCCAGAACATGGGCGGCGTGGGCATCGCCAACTATGTCAGTGTCCTCGAGGTCCTGTAACCCCTACGCCCTTGGGCTAGCCGCGGGAGCGGATCAGTGCGGCGATCTCCGCGAAGCCCAGCCGTTCGGCGTTCTGCAGTGCGGTCCTTCCCTCCGGATCCCTGATGTTGGGGTCAGCGCCTGCTGCCAGGAGAAGCCGGACCACTTCCTGCTGCCTGGGCCCGCCGTTGTTCAGCAGGATGGCCTCCTGCATGGCAGTCCAGCCAAGGTTGTTGACGTGGTTCACCGGCACTCCTGCATCGATGAGGATCTGCACCGTCTCCGCGTGGCCATGTTCGCTAGCCGGAATCAGGGCCGTCCCGCCATACCTGTTGGTACTCGTGACGTCTGCCCCGGCGGCCAATGTCAGCCGGAGCACCTCATTGAATCCTTCGGCACCCGCGTAGAGGAAGGCCGAATCCTGGATCGCGTCCTTGGCGTTGACGTTGCCGCCGCTGGCAATCAGTTGGCCGGCCAGCGGCACGTTGTT
>NZ_JBNHFF010000200.1:0-6032 GCF_059089965.1 Arthrobacter sp. SPT-J7 | reverse complement strand
GAATTCGACGACCAGCTGCTCTTCGCAGGTCACGGGGACCTCGGAGCGCTTGGGGCGGCGGACCAGGCGAGCCTGGAGGGCCTCCAGCTTGACGTCCAGGTATGCCGGAACGGCGGGCAGGACGTCGCGGTGGGCGCCGGCTGCTGCAACCTGGAGCGGAACCATGGTTTCGCTGCGGCTGTGGACGTGGACCAGCTGGCCCTCGCCGACGCGGAACGACGGGCGGTCAACGCGGACGCCGTCAACCATGATGTGGCGGTGCACAACCAGCTGGCGGGCCTGGGCGATGGTGCGGGCGAAGCCGGCACGCAGGACCAGGGCGTCAAGACGCATCTCGAGCAGTTCGATGAGGTTTTCACCGGTCAGGCCCTTGGTGCGGCGGGCTTCTTCAAAGGCACGGGTCATCTGTGCTTCGCGGATGCCGTACTGTGCGCGCAGGCGCTGCTTTTCGCGCAGACGTACGGCGTAGTCGGAGTCCTGCTTCTTGCGGGCACGGCCATGCTCACCGGGGCCGTACGGGCGGCGCTCCATGTACTTGGCGGCCTTGGGGGTCAGAGCGATGCCGAGGGACCGCGAGAGGCGGGCCTGACGGCGAGCACGAGTGTTGTTAGCCACTTGTGTCCTTCCAATATCTGCGGTGTGTCAGTGTTACTGGCCTCCACGATGGAGAGCATCGGCCAACCGCTGCCTTTTGCTACTGGGCACAGGCATAACCTTCTCAACGTAAAATTGGGGAGATTGTGCGTCCGCGCCTTGCCAGACAAACATCTATCCTACCACGGCGCCTACTGGCCCCGGACGATCCTCCGCAGCCGCTCCAGCCGCACTGCGATGTCCCGCTCCGCGCCGTTGGCGGTGGGCTGGTAGTAGTCCCTTCCCACCAGGTCATCCGGCGGGTACTGCTGCGTGGCAACTCCGTGTGGCGCGTCGTGGGCGTACTTGTAGCCCAGGCCGTGGCCCAACTGCTTCGAACCCGGGTAATGCGCGTCCCGCAGGTGGGCGGGGATGCCGTTCCCAAGCCCTGCCCGCACATCGGAGATGGCTTTGTTAATGCCCATGTACGCGGCGTTGGACTTTGGCGCCGTGGCCAGGTGCACCACGGCCTCGGCCAGGATGATCCGCCCCTCGGGCATACCGATCAGCTGCACCGCCTGGGCTGCGGCCACCGCAGTCTGCAGCGCAGTGGGATCGGCCATCCCCACATCCTCGGCTGCCGAGATCACGATTCGTCGGGCGACGAACCGCGGGTCCTCCCCCGCTTCGAGCATCCGCGCCAGGTAGTGCAGGGCCGCGTCCACGTCGGACCCGCGGATGGACTTGATGAAGGCGCTGGCCACGTCATAATGCTGGTCTCCCGCCCGGTCGTAGCGGACGGCCGCAACGTCCAAGGCGCGCTCGGTGTGCTTCAACTCCACTTTTACCGTACCCTCGCCGGCGTCGTCAGCATCCCCGAACGCAACGCCTGCCGCCGCTTCCAGCGCCGTCAGGGCACGCCTGGCGTCGCCGCCGGAGAGCCGGACGAGGTGCGCCAGGGCTTCGTCGTCGAGCTCCACCTTCCCGGCCAGCCCGCGGGCGTCCCCAACCGCCCGCACAAGCAGGCCTTCGATGTCTGCATCAGTCAGCGGCTTGAGGGTCAGGAGCAGGGAACGGGACAGGAGCGGCGAGACCACGGAAAACGACGGGTTCTCGGTGGTGGCTGCGACCAGGACAACCCAGCGGTTCTCGACTCCGGGCAGCAGGGCATCCTGCTGCGCCTTGTTGAACCGGTGGATCTCATCGAGGAACAAAACGGTGGTCGTTTTATACAGGTCGCGGGCCGTTAAGGCATCGTCCATCACCCGCCGCACGTCCTTGACCCCGGCCGTAATGGCCGAAAGTTCAACGAACTTCCGTCCCGGGCCCCTGGCGATCACGTGCGCGAGCGTGGTCTTCCCGGTCCCGGGAGGACCCCAAAGGATCAGTGAACTCGGCCCTGCCGGCCCGGCTGCATCTGCTCCTGCCGCCAGTTGCCTTAGCGGCGAGCCCTGGCCCAGCAGGTGCTGCTGGCCCACTACCTCATCGACGGTCCGCGGCCGCATCCGCACGGCCAGCGGACTCCGCGGCTTGGCACTCCCGCTGGAGACGGTGCTGCCGGCGGCAACGGGACCGTCGTCGTCATCGGTGCCGGGCCCGTGCCCGAAGAGATCTTCCACATAGATAGGCTACTTCCAGTTCACCCATAGGCTTCCGCGCGGAAGCTGCAGCCGTTCAGCGAAGGATGCCCGCATGTCCGCACATACCCCCGCCGGCGGACAGCGGCTGCCTTCCGTCCGCACTGCCTACGTCCCGGGCGGCCGCCTGCCCGGGTGGGCGGAGAGGTTCGGTGCCGCACATGGCGGACTCCGGCTGCGGGATGACGACGACGGCCTGCGCCTTCTTGCTGACGACGGCGCCGTTGCGCTCCTGCAGGCGCCCTGGCCCAGCGACGGCCGGCCCGGCCGCGGTGCGGACGCGCTGGAGCGGCTCGCCTCCCTCGCGTCACAGCCGCGCCGGCTTGGCCTCCTCCTAATCAGGCGTGGAGGATACGGTGTGGCGGTGGTGAGCGAGGGCGTGGCTCTTGCCTCCAAGGTCGGTTCCACCTACGTGCAGTCCCGGACCGCCGCGGGCGGCCAGTCCCAGCAGCGGTTCGCGCGGCGGCGGTCCAACCAGGCGGATGCACTCGTGGGCGCTGTAGCCGAACAGGCCCTTCGGGTATTCCGCGGGGAGCCGTTCGAATACGTGGTCCCGGGCGGTGACCGGGCATTGGCGGGCTTTGTCCTCGACCACCCGGCTTTGAAGGACTATTCCGGGCTCCCCCGGCTGGCCTACCTTGACGTCCCCGACCCCAAAGCGGCGGTGCTGAAGAAGGCAGCCGCGGACGCCTGCTCGGTACGGATCCAGGTTACCGACCCGCACTAGCAATGCCGGGACCAGGCCTGCAGGGTGACAAGGACCCTTGGCACTTCCCATCGCACGGCTTTGTGACATGCCCATCGAGTCGATCCCATTCCCGACGATGCTGACGTAACAACCAAGCGTTGAGCTCAGCAGCAGGCCAGGGCAGCGCGGCCTGGGGCTCCACGGCGGCCTCCCGCGGCCACAACGAGTTGGCCCTCTGGGTGACGCCGGCGGCAGCCCGGAGGACCCACTCCCCCGTGTCGCAACGCTGACGGCAGGCCAGGCCACGTCCGTAAGCGTTTCGAAAGAGCGGGCCGGCTGCCCGGGGGCTGTAAACCAAAGGGACTCCCGCGGATAGGACTGAAGGCCCTCCCTTCCAGGAGAGCCTTCAGTTGGATAGCGGTGCTTTACTTGCCGTCTGCCGGTTTGGCCTCAGGCTTGAAGTCCACGCCGGCTTCCTTGCGCTGCTGGGGCGTGATGGGAGCCGGGGCCGCCGTCAGGGGATCGTAACCGTTGCCGGTCTTCGGGAAGGCAATAACGTCGCGGATGGACTCAACACCGGCCAGCAGTGCCACCACGCGGTCCCATCCGAAGGCGATGCCGCCGTGCGGAGGGGCGCCGTACTTGAACCCTTCCAGCAGGAAGCCGAACTTGGTCTGGGCATCCTCCCGGTCTAGGCCCATCAGTTCGAAGACCCGTTCCTGGACGTCGCGCTCGTGGATACGGATCGAACCGCCGCCGATTTCGTTGCCGTTGCAGACAATGTCGTACGCGTAGGACAGGGCCGATTCCGGATCCTGGTCGAACGTGTCCAGGAACTCGGGCTTGGGCGAAGTGAAGGCGTGGTGCACGGCCGTCCACTTGCCGCCCCCGACGGCCACGTCTCCGGACGCGACCGCTGCTGCGGCCGGTTCGAACATGGGCGCGTCCACTACCCAGCAGAAGGCCCAGGCCTTGGGGTCGATGAGGCCGGTGCGGTGTCCGATTTCGACGCGGGCAGCACCGAGGAGGGCGCGGGCGGCTGTCTTCTCACCGGCTGCGAAGAAGATGCAGTCGCCGGGCTTGGCGCCAACGGCATCCGCCAAGCCTGCGCGCTCCGTGTCGGTCAGGTTCTTGGCCACCGGGCCGGCGAGCTCGCCGTCTTCCTTGAACAGGACGTACGCAAGGCCCTTGTGCCCCCGCTGCTTGGCGAATTCCTGCCAGCCGTCCAAGGTGCGGCGGGGCTGGGAGGCGCCGCCCGGCATCACCACGGCGCCGACGTACGGAGCCTTGAAGACGCCGAAGTTGGTGTCCCTAAAGAACTCGGTGAGCTCGGTCAGCTCCACGTCGAAGCGGAGGTCGGGCTTGTCCGAGCCGTACCGGGCCATGGCGTCCGCGTAGGTGATGCGCTGGATGGGCGTCGGGATCTCGACGTCGATCAGCCTCCATAGTGCCTTGACGATGTTCTCGCCGAGGGCAATGATGTCGTCCTGGTCCACGAAGCTGGCTTCGATGTCCAGCTGGGTGAATTCCGGCTGGCGGTCGGCGCGGAAGTCTTCATCGCGGTAGCAACGGGCGATCTGGTAGTACTTCTCGAAACCGCCCACCTGCAGAAGTTGCTTGAAAAGCTGCGGTGACTGCGGCAGGGCGTACCACGAACCCGGCGCCAGGCGGGCGGGGACCACAAAGTCCCGGGCGCCTTCCGGCGTCGAACGGGTCAGCGTGGGGGTTTCAACCTCCACGAAACCGTCCTGGTGCAGCAGCTCACGGGCCACGCGGTTTGCCTCCGAGCGGAGCCGGAGGTTGCGGGCAGGGCCGGGCCGGCGCAGGTCCAGGTAGCGGTGCTTCAGGCGTGCTTCCTCGCCCACCTCAACGTGCTCGTCAATCTGGAACGGGAGCGGCTCGGAGGTGTTGAGGATGACCACCTTGTCTGCCATGACCTCGATCCCGCCGGTGGCCAGCGCGGGGTTTTCATTGCCCTCAGGCCGCTTGGAGACGGTGCCGGTGACCTGCAGGACATACTCGTTGCGCAGGCCGTGGAAAACTTCTTCCTCGCGGACCACAACCTGTGCCACGCCGGAAGCATCGCGCAGGTCCACGAAAGCCACACCACCGTGATCACGACGGCGGCCCACCCAGCCAGCGAGGGTTACGGTTTGTCCAATGTGCTCGGAACGAAGGGATCCGAGGTCATGTGTGCGCAGCACAGCACGCCTTTCTGCGGGGTAACACGGGAAGTCATACGGAAAGTTAAATAGGATCGTTCGGGGAACGATTCCGTTCGAGTTTACCCGCTGCAAAGGGACTGTCACCGCATGAGCGCGCACCAGCAACTGCATCGAAGGCTTGGCACCTTCGATGCCACTACGATCGGCCTTGGCTCCATGCTGGGCGCGGGAGTGTTCGTTGTCTTTTCCCCGGCGGCCGCGCTGGCCGGGAATTTGCTGGTCCTTTCGGTAATCATTGCGGGGGCCGTGGCCTACTGCAATGCTGTGGCCTCCGCCGCCCTGGCAGCGAAGTACCCTACCAGCGGAGGGACGTATGTCTACGGCCGCCAACAGCTCGGTGAGTGGCCGGGGTTCCTCGCCGGCTGGGGCTTCGTGACCGGAAAAACCGCATCGTGTGCGGCGATGGCGCTGACTTTCGGCAGCTATGTCGCCCGTGATTTCGCAGTGCCGGTTGCCATCGCGGCTGTGGTGGCGTTGACCGCAGTCAACCTTCTGGGGGTCACCCGGACGGCCCTGCTGACCCGCATCCTGCTGTGCATGGTACTGGCCACTCTGGTGTTTGTGGCCGTTTCAGCGATTGTTGGGCCGCACCCGGAAGCCGACGGACCTCTGGGGGCTGCCTTGGGCGGACCCGAGGGTGTGCTGCCAGCTGCCGGGCTGCTGTTTTTCGCCTTTGCCGGCTACGCCCGGATCGCCACGCTGGGTGAGGAAGTCAAGGACCCGTCCCGTTCCATCCCAAGGGCCATCCTTGCCGCACTGGCTGCTGCCTTCGCCATCTACCTGGCGCTGGCATTGCTGCTGCTCAACCACCTTCCCGGCGGAGAACTGGCTGCCACGCAGACCCCGCTGCTGGATGCGGTCCAGCAGTCACGGCTTGCGGCCGGCGCGCCGTTGGTGCAGGCGGGCGCG
>NZ_JBNHFF010000199.1:0-6066 GCF_059089965.1 Arthrobacter sp. SPT-J7 | reverse complement strand
CCGCACCATCTACGTTGCCGGCGCGGGCGGGCAAGCCATGGTGGATGCCTGCATCGGACCCATCCATTACACGCCCAACGACGGCTACTCGCTTTTTATCACCGAGCATGATTTCTGCGGCGGCTGGGGGCGCTTCTCGGGAATCGGCGTTGGTGAGACGGTGAGCATCCCGGGCTACGGAACGTACACGGTGACTGCCAGGGGCCAGGTCCCCAACCCGGGAACCACCAACGATGTCATCGCAGTATTCGGCGGTTTCCCCCGGGCCATCCTGCAGACCTGCATTCCGGGCACAAGCCAGATGCTCCTCATCGCACTGAACTGAGCTTGAACTGGATGCGCCAGATTTCCCAGGCTTGTTCCCGGTTCCTCAGCCTTCAAGGCGGGGAGCTGGGAAGGTTGCGAACGTGCAACAAGGAACGCCACGGAGAAGGCTCCGTGGCGTTGGTTGGGGGAATAACCCTGACGGCCAGCCGGCTATGCGTTCATCGGCTTGCGTTCCGAAATGTGCTCCACGAGCTCACCTACACGCTGTTCGGAGTAGTTGCGGGCGATGTCTCCCTGGCTGATGATTCCCACCAACTTGTGGTCGGCGATAACCGGGAGCCGCCGGACCTGGTACCTTTCCATCATTTCGATGGCGGCATCAACATTCGCGTCGGCGTCCACCCAGTGGGGCCTGCCCGAGGCGAGGTCGCGGGCCATCATTTCCCGCGGATCCCTTCCGGCGGCCACGCACTTGAGCACGATGTCGCGGTCGGTGATCATGCCCTTGAGTTTGCCGTCGTCACCGCAGATCGGCAACGATCCGCAGTCCAGATCCATCATCATCCGGGCGGCATCTGCCAGGGACTGGTTTTCCTTGATACACTGCGCGTCCGTAGTCATAAACTCACGTACGGCACTCATTGGTCCTCCTTCATCGATTGGTTTATCGACGCAGGGCATCGGGGCACGTGCGCCGATGCTGCCAGCCTACGCCCGGCCCGGCAGCAGTGTCGACGGCGGTTTCCGGCCGCTTACCTGGAGCTCGGGACCCCCTTGGAGGACACAAAAAAGCCTCCGGAACCGCATGGTTCCGGAGGCTTTCCTTGGGTGGCAGATGAGGGATTCGAACCCCCGTAGGCGTTGCCAGCTGATTTACAGTCAGCCCCCTTTGGCCGCTCGGGTAATCTGCCGAACTTCAAAAGAAGATCACCCCCGGCTGCAGTCTGCGAACCGCCCGTTTCCAGGCCGTTCCGCTTCCAGTAACCGCGGGCAACACAACAATACAGAACTTCCGCTGAAGAATCGAATCGGCATCCGAAGGCCAGCAACGGCATGGAATTCCGGGCTTTCAAAACCTTCCGAGCAGGCGCGTGTCAGGCTTCACCCAAAATCCTTCCGGCGAGCCGGGCCTCGAACTTCACAGCCTGCTCCGCGGTGATCTGGTTCAGCTGGACGGCGCGGAGCAGGTCCGCGTGGACGCCCTCCAACCGCGAAGACGCGTCCGGCACCGGACTGAAGACGATGGAGGCGGCCACCGCCGCTGCCGCCACCGACGTTGCTGCTGTGGCCACCGCACCGGCCGCGGCCGAGGTGGTGCGCGTGACATATCGGACGGCATTGCGGTGCATGGCGTTCCCTTCGTGCAGCTTCCCAACTCCTACAACTTTGCCCGGGCCCCCTTCGTTCCCCCGGAGCGTCCGCTGAGAGGGAACTGTGAAAACGGCTCACCCCTCAACGCGAGCATCCGTATTAGGCTTGAATCCAGCCACAAAAGCCCTGTCCGCGGACGGGGCCCCCACCAGCACAAGGAGAGTCATGGCAGGCGAGTCAACGTTCGACGTCGTAAGCAAAGTGGATAAGCAGGAAGTGGCAAACGCCCTCAACCAGGCACAGAAGGAACTGGCCCAGCGCTACGACTTCAAGGGCGTGGGTGCCGAGGTGGACTTCAGCGGCGAGAAAATCCTAATGAAGGCCAATTCCGAGGAACGCGTGCTGGCGGTGCTGGATGTCCTGCAGTCAAAGCTGATCCGCCGCGGCATCTCGCTGAAGTCGCTGGACACCGGCGAACCGTACGCCTCCGGCAAGGAGTTCCGCCTTGAAGCTTCCATCAAGGAGGGCATCGCCCAGGACCTGGCGAAGAAGATCAACAAGCTGATCCGCGACGAAGCCCCCAAGTCCGTGAAGTCCCAGATCCAGGGCGATGAACTACGCGTCACGTCCAAGTCCCGTGACGATCTCCAGGCCACCATGGCGCTGCTGAAGGACTTCGACGAGGCCGACCTGCAGTTTGTGAACTTCCGCAGCTAGCGGCAGAATGTCGTTTTCGACGCGCCCTGTCATTGCCCCTGCGCAAAGGGGCCGGCGACGCGCGAATATTGGGGGCGCCGGCCTCTTGGCGCTTCACGCGGTGATTTGCGCGTCGCCCACAGGACCCAGCTAAACCAACGGCCGCCCCGCCATCCGTTCCAGCCGCGAAATCCGGTCCCGCATGGGCGGGTGCGTGGCGAACAGCTTATGCATGGCTCCGCCGCGGAACGGGTTGGCGATCATCAGGTGGGAGGCGTTCACCAGCCGCTGGTCCTGCGGAAGCGGCGCGATTCCCACGCCCCGCTCGATCTTGCGCAGGGCCGAGGCGAGCGCCAGCGGATCGCCGGTCAGCTGTGCGCCGTCCTCGTCGGCGTCGTATTCCCTGGTCCGGGAGATAGCCAGCTGGATCAGGGACGCCGCGAAAGGCGCGAGCAGTGCCATCGCCAGCATCGCCAGCGGATTCGAGTTGCGCCGATCGCCGCCGAAGAACAGCAGCATCTGCCCCACCGAGGTGATGACGCCAGCAACAGCGGCCGCCACCGAGGACGTGAGGATGTCCCGGTTGTAGACGTGCATGAGTTCATGGCCGAGGACTCCGCGGAGTTCGCGGGCGTTTAAGAGCTGGAGGATTCCCTCGGTACAGCAGACAGCGGCGTTCCTCGGGTTGCGCCCGGTGGCGAACGCGTTCGGATTCATCGTGGGTGAGAGGTAAATGCGCGGCATCGGCTGGTTGGTCCGGACGGAGAGCTCCCGGACTATCTGATACAGCTGCGGAGCCTGCGCTTCGGTGACGGGATAGGCCCGCATGGACCGGATGGCGATCTTGTCGCTGTTCCAATAGCCGTACGCCGTGGTCGCCACCCCCACCAGCGCCATGATCCAGATGGGCGCGGAACTGCGGGTGCTGGCACCGATCAGCGCCCCGAGGCCCAGCAGTACCGCCCACAGGACGCCGAACAGCGCCGCCGTCTTGAGTCCGTTGTAGTGTTTGTGCACGTCTCATCCTCCCTCTTCTATGGGAACGGCCTTCTACGGAGCAGGGTTCCGTGTCCTCCTTAAGAAGCGGGACGTCAACGGGCAGGTTCCTCGCCCCTGCAAGACCTTCGTGGTGCTCATGGGACCGCTGGGTCAGACGAGGTTAGCCAAGCCTTATTGTGAGATGCTCATAATAAGTGCTTCAATAGTCTCATGACAGAGCACTTTGACGGCCACGAGGCATGGGCTGCCGCCCTGCGCGCCCATGGCCGCAGGGTGACCAAGCAGCGGCTTGCGGTGCTCGCCGCCGTCGAACACCATCCCCACTCTCCTGCCGAGAGCATCCTGGCCGCGGCCCGCGCCGAGCTTCCGGAACTCACGGCCCAGTCCGTGTATGTGGTCCTCGGTGACCTGACAGACCTGCACATGCTTCGCAGGTTCGAACCCCCGCACTCCCCCGCGCTGTACGAAACCCGGGTCGGTGACAACCACCACCACGCCATCTGCATCAGCTGCGGCCGCGTGGAGGACGTGGACTGCGCGGTGGGCCACGCACCCTGCCTCACGCCCCACTGGGACGAGAACGCCAAGCCCATGACCATCCAGATCGCCGATGTGATGTACCAGGGCATCTGCCAGGACTGCCAGCAGTCCCAACAACTTCCTTCCAATCGCCCCTCAGAAGAAATAGAGAAATAGGAGAACAATGACTGCCATTTCAACAACCCAGTCAGGTGCCCCCGTTACGTCCGACGCACACTCAAAGTCAGTCGGTGCCGACGGTGCCATCATCCTGACTGACCACTATCTGGTGGAAAAGCTCGCCCAGTTCAACCGCGAGCGGGTTCCGGAGCGCGTAGTGCACGCCAAGGGCGGCGGTGCATTCGGTACGTTCAAGACCACCGAGGACGTGTCCAAGTACACGAAGGCAGCCTTCCTCCAGCCCGGCGTCGAGACCGAGATGCTGATCCGATTCTCCTCCGTGGCCGGCGAGAGCGGCTCCCCGGACACCTGGCGCGATCCCCGCGGTTTCGCCGTGAAGTTCTACACCTCCGAGGGCAATTACGACCTCGTGGGCAACAACACCCCCGTGTTCTTCATCCGCGACGGCATCAAGTTCCCGGACTTCATCCACTCGCAGAAGCGCCTCCCGGGCACCCACCTGCGCGACGCCGACATGCAGTGGGACTTCTGGACCCTGTCTCCCGAGTCCGCCCACCAGGTTACCTGGCTGATGGGTGACCGCGGCCTGCCCGCCTCCTGGCGTGAAATGCAGGGCTACGGCTCACACACCTACCAGTGGATCAACGCCGGAGGCGAGCGGTTCTGGGTGAAGTACCACTTCAAGTCCAACCAGGGCGTGAACTCGATGTCCAGCGAGCAGGCCGAGGCCCTGGCCGGTTCGGACGCGGACTTCTACATCCGCGACCTGTCCGAGAACATCGAAGCCGGCAACTTCCCGTCCTGGGATCTCCACGTCCAGGTCATGCCGTACGAGGACGCCAAGACATACCGCTTCAACCCGTTCGACCTGACCAAGGTGTGGCCGCACGGCGACTACCCCCTGATCAAGGTGGGCACCATGGAGCTGAACCGGAACCCGGAGAACTACTTCGCGCAGATCGAACAGGCCACGTTCGCGCCGTCAAACTTCGTTCCGGGCATCGCTGCTTCCCCGGACAAGATGCTCCAGGCACGTATCTTCTCCTACGCTGATGCGCACCGTTACCGTGTGGGCACCAACCACGCCCAGATCCCCGTGAACCAGCCGAAGAACCAGGTCAACAACTACAGCCAGGACGGCGCCGGGCGGTACCACTTCAACGCCCCCTCCGTCCCGGTCTACGCCCCCAACTCGGTGGGTGGCCCGGCTGCAGTAGAGCCGCAGAACCCGGCCGGCGGCTGGGAGAACGACGGCGAGCTGACCCTTGCCGCGCACTCCCTCCACGCCGAGGACAGCGACTTCATCCAGGCCGGCACCCTGTACCGCGAGGTTTACGACGACGGCGCGAAGGCCCGCTTGCTCGAAACCATCACGGGTGCAGTGGGCGGCGTCAAGAGCCCCGGCATCAAGGAACGCGCCATCCAGTACTGGACCAACGTTGACGCCGAACTCGGCGCCAAGCTCCGCGCCAACCTCGGCGCCGTAGCAGTTGCGTCGGCACCTTCCTCCGACGCAGAGGCCGCCAACAAGATCGGCTGATCCGCCTTAAGCTGCTGAAAACCACCCCGCCACGGATTCCCGTGGGCGGGGTGGTTTTTTGTTTTTCCCCAGAAGAAGCGCTTTCCACACAGGCACTAAGTCCCGTAGCCGCCTCTGGCAGCCGTCCCTAGGATCGACGCATGACAACTTTCCAGGGCATACCCGCCGGCGCCTTCGAGTTCTACAAAGAGCTGCAGGACAACAACAATCGGAAGTGGTGGCAGGAGCATAAGGACAGGTACCAGGAACTGGTCCGTGAACCGATCACACTCCTGCTCGCGGAGCTGGAGCCCCGGTTTGGCCCCGGCAGGACCTTCCGGCCCAACAGGGACATCCGGTTCTCCCTGGATAAATCGCCGTACAAAACGGCGCAAGGTGCTTTTGCCTCAATCCAGGAAGGGATGGGCTATTACCTGCAGGTCAGCGCGGAGGGGCTGCTGGTGGGCGGAGGCTACCATTCCCACACGCCGGGCCAGCTGGTGAGATACCGCAACTCAGTTGACGCCTCGGGAACAGGAGAATCACTTCGGCACATCATCGACACAGTCAGTGCTGCTGGTTTTGTAGTGGAGGGAGAGAGGCTCAAAACTACC
>NZ_JBNHFF010000198.1:0-6117 GCF_059089965.1 Arthrobacter sp. SPT-J7 | reverse complement strand
GTTTCTACGTAGGAAACTTCGGAAACTACAACAAGACCTACGGCGCCCTGGGCGGCGTGATCGTAATGTTGCTGTGGCTGTGGATCCTGAACATGTCTCTGCTCTTTGGTGCCGAGTTCGACGCCGAGATGGAGCGGGGCCGCCAACTCCAGGCAGGTATCAAGGCTGAAGAGACCATCCAGCTGCCGCCGCGTGACACCAAGAAGAGCGAGAAGCTGCAGAAGCAGGAGGAAGAGGACATCCAGCACGGACGTGAACTGCGGGAGAAGTACAGCGCGCAGAACGGCCAGGACGGGGATTCCGGGGGGAACGGAGACAACGGCCAAAGCGGTAACCAGGATTCCGGCCAGCCCGGAAAGCCGCACCGGGACCGGGTTCGGGACAAGCTGCGTGACCAAGGTACCGGCCGCGACTAGACACTGGGACCGGGACGCGGCTGGCCCGCAGCTCCGCGCAGGCGGCAGCCAGTTTCGGGGACTAGGCAGGACCTGCAAGATGGGGGAAAATTGTGTTGGAGGGTCCTGTTCAGGTTTCCCAGGTCAACAACAAGGTGGCCCGGGACGTAGGCGGGGCCGGCGGTGAGATGGCCTCTTCTGAGACCGAGGCCAGTCCCCCCAGTCGCCGTCGGCCCCCTCGATCCAGTGAAGTCCCCGGCGCAACTGGACAAAACGAGCCGTACTGCCATACGTTCATGATTACCCTGCTGGTTCCCTTGGGATCCGGCAGTGCCGCTGAAGCAGAAACGGCGGCGACACGGTCGACCCCGAATGAGCGAATATGCCTGCCACCCATTTTGAAGACTTTCTCGCCGAAGCAGTTGTCGCAGACAGGGAGCCTGGCCTGGGCCTCCAACGCGATGAGCTCTACGGGCTCTACACCAGCTGGTGCCTCCTCCACAAGGCACAGCTTCAAGCTCCGGAAGCCCTGTGGGAGGCGCTTCAGTCCCACGGGATCAACCCGGACAGCAACAACTTGTCCATGACGGGTCCTGCCGCTGCCGACTACATCGTGGCGAGCGCACCGGACCTGGTCTGACAACCTCTTCTCGAACCTGTTGAAGTTGCCTGACGCTGGTTAGCATTGAACATGGTTAGCGGTTAGTATCCGCAGGCCACCAGCCGAAGGGAGAATCACCATGGGTTTGGATGACAAGATCGACAACGCCGCAGAGAAAATGGGCGGCAAGGCCAAGGAGGCTACCGGTGCGGCCACCCATGACGAGGGCCTTCGTTCCGAAGGCAAGATGGACCAGGCCAAAGCGGACTTGAAACAGGCCGGCGAGAAAGTCAAGGACGCTTTCAAGAAAGACTGAGTATTGCGAAAAGGGCCTGCTGCGGAGCACCGCGGCAGGCCCTTTTGCTTTGCCGGATCGGTGGCTACGCAGGCTCGGTGACGGGCGCCGTGAGCTGCTGCGGCCATCAGCATACTGAGCAGTTTTGGAACCCACGGCAGGAAAGGAGGGACGGACCGTAGCCCTACTTAATCAGCGCGAGAGCGAATCCGTCCCAGCCTTTGGAGCCCACTGTCTGGATGACGGTGGCATCCAGCCTGGGATGGACGCCCAACAGCGTGAGAGCATCAACAATTCCCTGCGCATTGACGGGATCCAAGCCCGGGTCCATAACGGCACCTTCCCAGATGGTGTTGTCCAGCACAACGGTTGTCCCCGGGCGCCCCAGGCGCACTGCCCAGTCCAGATAATGGCTGTTGTTCTCCTTGTCCGCATCTATAAAGATGAAGTCGAAGGGCTCCCGGTCCTCATCCGCCAGTGCGGCGAGGGTGTCCAGGGCTGGTCCGAGCCGGATCTCCACCTTCTGCCCCAAACCCGCCGCATCGATGTTGGCCCACGCCACTTCCGCGTGCTTGGGGAGGAATTCGCAGGTGACCAAAGTGCCGTCGTCGGGCAGTCCCTGCCCCATCCAAATGGTGCTGAAACCGGCCAGGGTTCCTATCTCAAGGACGCGGCGCGCGCCGGAGAGCTGAACCAGGAGCTTGAGGAGTTTGCCGGCGTTGGGCGCCACCTCGATGGCCGGCATCCCCGCGGCAGCCGCGGACTGCACTGCCCTGAGCACGCCCGGATCAGGGTGGACCACGACGTCGGTCAGGAACTTCTCCGTGGCAATCCACTCTGGCCGGGGCTTGTGCTCAAACATGGGCACAGTCTGGCACGCGGCCACGCGCGGGTCCAGAGAAATTGCGGCCGACTCCGGACGGGACGCCCGCGTTCAGGAACCGTCGGAGAGCGCTTCTTCCAGGCGGTCCACTTTGGCAGTCAGCTCACCTGAGTAACCGGGCCGGATGTCCGCTTTGATGACCAGGGAGACCCTGCTGCCGTAGCGGCCTACGGCCTCAGTGGCGCGCTTCACGACGTCGAACACTTCATCCCACTCACCCTCGATGGTGGTGAACATCGAGTCGGTTTTGTTGGGTAGGCCCGACTCCCTGACGATCTTCACGGCGGCGGCGACGGCGTCATGGACGGAAGCGTCACCCGGCCTGGAACCTTCGCTGGGAGTACCGGACGGGGCGACAGAAAACGCAAGCAGCATGAAGCCCAGTGTGCCATGGCGCAGGCGACGCCGCAGGCAAGGGCGGGCGACGCCACCGTCACATAACCCCCTACCCTTCAGTAACGGTGAAGGGCGGAGGCTCGATTGCTAACCTTTTGGCATGAGCCTCGCAGTCGCCCGCAAGCCCCTCCGCGCCGACGCCGCGCGGAACGTGGACAAGATCATCACGGCGGCGCGCCGATGCTTCCGGGAATTCGGCCCGGAGGTACCGCTGCAGACCATTGCGGCGACAGCCGGAGTGGGCCCGGCAACCCTCTTCCGGAACTTCTCGGACAAGGAGGAGTTGGTCCTCGCAGCCCTCAACCGGCAGTTGCGGCTCACCGTGGATCCAGTGGTGGACGGGGCCCTTGCCGATATCGACGCCGCAGCGGGACTGCTGCGGGTGATGGAGGCCCTAATGGCCGTCGCCAGCGACGACGCCAATCTTTTGGGCGCTGTTGCCGGCCGCCGGGAGCTCCTGACCGGCATCACGGGTTCGCTGATGGAGTCAATGAGTGTGCTCCTGGTACGGGGCCAGGGCCAAGGCAGCCTTCGCGCGGACATCTCCATGACGGACATGTTCCGGCTGCTCGCGATGCTGATCGGAGTCGTGGACACGATGGAACCCGGATCAGACGCCTGGCGCCGTCCACTGGCCCTGGTGGAGGACGCCATCCGAACGGTCCGGCCCAGCCGCCCGCTGCCCGTCCAGGTGCCCCTGCCTGCCTCTTCCCTGGCGGGCCAGCAGCCCCTCTAGCCGCAGGAATCCAGCACGCAGGACGCTTGGTCCTCCCCATTGTGGGCCTCCAACGGGTGCAATACACTTCAAGTGGGTTACGCAGCCAGCCTCTGTTTTCTCCAGATGGAGCCCCTCGATGCCACAGTTCCTCCACCTCCGGCCCTTGACAGCGCCAGCGCGATGAACAACTCGCGGCTTCTGCACTACATCAACGATCCGCGCGGCCCTGAGGAAGTCCTTCCTACCCTGCCGGCAGAGGAACTCGCAAAACTGCTGGATGCCCTCTACCAGAACCTTGACACTTTCGAGCCCGAGTTCGGTGCCCAGGCCTGGTATGAGATGGCCGTTGAAGAAAGCTCGCGGCGGTCAGCTGCACCTGATGGCGCCACCCACGGGGTAGCGTAGCCACTGACGCGCATCAGCGTGGACTCCCCCTGATGCCCGTATTCTTTTGGTCTGCCCGCGCTAGTCGCTGTCAGTTGCTCCCCTGGCGCGGATCTCCCTGCGCACCAAGGCCTGCAGCGCAGGAACCTGGGAAGCGGGATCCACGTCCATCGCCCGTTGAAGGCTTTCGGCGAGCGCCTCCAGGTCCTCGGCCGGCACGTTGGAAATACCGGCAAAACGGGTGAAGAAACGCTTGACAGGCAGCCCCGCGCGTCGTCGAAAATCTTTGTGGGAACGGTGTCTTCCGGCCTTGGCCGCGGCCGCGTGCAGTTGATCTTCCATCGTTGCCATTCATACAAATCGTGGGGGCCAACTGCATAGCCGCTCTCATAGTACAACTCACCTCCACGGGCAAGGGAAGAGATTTACGCCACGTTCTTACTCGTGGGTTTAGTTCCAGCCCAGCATCCGGAGCAGCGCCGCCGTCCCGGCACCGGCCACTACCACGACAAGAAACGGGGCCCTGAGGGCCAGTGCGATTGCAGCTGCGGCGAGCGCACCCAGGCGTGCATCGGCTGCCAGGGCCTGCCCTGACGCTACCGCGTTCACCACGGTCAGGGACGCAAGCAACCCGATGGTTATGGTACCTGCGATCCGCGACATCCTGGGGTTCTCCAGCAACCTCGCCGGGACAAAGTAGCCCACCAGCTTCCAGGCGTACGCCAAGGCACAGGCAATCAGCAGCCAAACCCAGAGGCTCATTTGCCTGCCCCCGGGGTGCCGCCCTCGCGGCGCTGGTGGTCACGGTGTTGGCCGTGCAAGCCCTGATGGTCTGTGTCGCCCTGGTGGTGCTCCCGGTAGGGATCCACGTCCGGTTCAAGGCCTTCATCACTCCGGCCATGGCTGAACCAGCCCATCACAGCCGCCACCACGGCGGCCACCAGGATCGGCACGCCGGCAGGAACGAAGGGCACTGCCACCACCGTGGCCACGGCGCACACCACCGCAATGGCGATCGGTTCGCGGCCCTTCAGCCGGGGCCAGAGCAGGGCCAGGAAAGCTGCCACCGCTGCCCCGTCCAGTCCCCACTGCTTGGGGTCCCCCAGCCCGCTCCCGGCGAGTGCCCCCACTGCCGTGAACAGGTTCCAGAGCACGTAGATGCCGAGGCCGGCTGCCCAAAACCCGCGGAGCTGCTCGGCGGGGTCGGTTTGGCCGGTGCTGGTGGCTGTAGATTCGTCGATGGTCACCTGGGCGGCCACGTACTTACGCCACCCTGTGGGGCGCAGCAAGGCGTTGAGCTGCATGCCGTAGATGCCATTGCGCATACCCAGGAGCGTGGCTGCGCTCATCGCGGCAATGCCTGAGCCGCCTCCACCCACTACCCCGATAAACGCAAACTGTGAGCCGCCGCTGAACAGGAGCAGGCTCAGCGCCATTGTCTGCCAGAAGTCCAGCCCGGACGTGACGGAGAGTGCCCCGAAGGATATTCCGTACAGGCCAGTGGCAACGCTGATGGAGAGCCCCACGCGCACGGCCGGGGAAGCCAGGAGTTTCACTGCCACGAACCTGCTGCAGGCTTTCGAAGGCTCCACGCCCAGAGGATCAGCGGCGCCTGAAGCGGGAGGCGCAGCGCGTGGACCGTGCGCTGCAGGGCGGTTCCCCGAGGCCCGTAGGCCCGGTGGAGGGCATCGGCATGGCCGGCGAGGAAGGCGATGAACATCGCGGTAAGAGCGGTCGCGGCCGCCTTGCGCGTCAGCGGGATAAGAATACCGACGGCGGCCGCGAGTTCCAGCAGGCCACTGACAGCGATCCATTCCTCCCTGGTCATCACGGCCAGGGGCCCACGGCGGTCCTGTTCCGGGCCGCCATCGAAGGCACCTGTGCCGCCGGCGCCGGCACCGCCGTCGCCCGGCTCGTGCCGGTACGTGTCCTCAAGGCAGAGGTAGTCGGGCACCACCTGGCGGAAGAAGCCGGGGTCACGGAAATGTTTCATGGCACTGGCCAGCAGCAGGGCGCTCATGGCTGCAGCGGAAAGGCTCTGGAAGGCCCGGCCGGACCGGGAAAAAGGCATGGCACCACTCAATCACAAGCACGGCAGGCCTTTGAAACCGCAAGACCCCTGTAAACCCCCAGGCCCGCTGAAGCTTCCCGCCCGGCAAACCGTCAGGTCCAGGCGGAAAACGAACTTCCGTACGGCGCTGGCGGCGCGGTGTAGTCGAGGGGTTGTCCGGCCACCCGGAGCGGCGGCAGGGCGTAGCGAAGTAGCCCGTAAGTGCTCGCCATGGTGCCCAATTCGGGTTCAGGCACCGGGCTTGTCCTGCCGCCTGAATGCACGGCCGGCAGGCTGAAAAGTTCTTCCGCGGTGCGGACCAGCGACAACCGGGCAAATCCGCCAAGGCCGGCCTGCCGGCGCCGGGCGAGCAGGGCGATGGCCGCCGCGGCCAC
>NZ_JBNHFF010000197.1:0-6126 GCF_059089965.1 Arthrobacter sp. SPT-J7 | reverse complement strand
GGTGGGAGCCGGGGCGTTTACGAACGGGGATACTTTCTTGAACGATGTGGCTCCCGGGGGCCTTTGCATGCTTTGGGGGGATGAGTGGTGGCGGCCGTTGGGGACCGCCCCCACTCAGCCATTTAAGGCCCTTTCTGCTCTATTGCCAGGACGCATGCGGCTAAGCCGGGGTGCTAGGGACGGACAAACCGCAGCGTAACCAACTGGAACGGCCGCAGGAGCAAATCCGCTCCCTCCGGCCCTGCTTCGACGCCGGTCGCCTGCACGGGGCGCTCCAGCAGGTCGACGGCTGCCACCTGCTGGACCGGAAAGTTCACTGAGAGCCGTCCCGCGGAACGCTGCCCCAACGACTCGTACAACCGGAGGACCACATCCCCGGAGCCGTCCTCGGCCAGCTTTACCGCCTCGATGACCAGGGCAGGGTTTGACACGGAAAACAGCGGATCCACCGGCGCGGCGCCAGTGACGAGCCGCGGAGCGAGGTTCGTCCGATAGCCTTCCTGGACGGCATCGGCGATGTCAGCGCCGGGCCTGATGGTGACTGTCAGCTCGTGAAGTCCGCGGTCGGCGTCCGGATCCGGGAACTTCGGGCCTCGCAGCAGTGACATACGCACTGTGGTGGTGGTGCCGCCGTCGGCTTCCCTGATGTTCCTGGTGACGTCGTGGCCGTAGGTTGACGAGTTGGACACTGCGACGCCGTAGCCGGGCTCGGCCACGTGGATCCAGCGGTGCGCGCAGATTTCGAACTTGGCGGCTTCCCAGGACGTGTTGGTATGGGTGGCGCGGAAGACGTGACCGAACTGCGTCTCGGCCGCCGACCGGTCCGCCCGTACGTCCAGCGCGATACCAAGCTTCAACAGCTTTTCCCGCTCCTGCCAGTCCACTGACGTGATGATGGAAAGGGAGGGACTCCCGGCGGCCAGGCTGATGCGCTGGGTAATGGCAGATGATCCTGCCACCCGCTCCACCACCACGGCAGCTTCGCCGTCATCGTCCGCGAGCCGCGCCGACTCCGCGCAGGTCAACGGTGTGACGTTGCGGCGGTAGAACTCGTCAATGTCCCAGGCGTCCCACTCGTTGGGGGTGTCACGGTGCAGCTCCAGCAAGTTGCCGCGCTCCCCCGGGGCAATCGCCTCGCGTCCGCTCGCGCAGTCCTGAAGTGAAGTGAGCAAACCGTCTGCGTCCAGAACTGCCCGGATGATGCCGTTGTCCAGCACGAAGCCATCGTCGCGGGCGGCGGCACGGGCGGGTAATGGCGATGCCAGCGGCTCCCCTGCTGCCAGCGCCGGCACCCCGTCACGGGCGTGCGGTGCGGCGTTCAGCAGGAACTGCCGCTCCCCGCGGCCAAGGACTGCCTTGGCTGCCTGGGCGATCAATGTTTCAAGGGCAAATTCGACGGCCTGGTAATTCCGTTCGGCGTCCTGGTGCACCCAGGCGATGGAACTGCCTGGAAGGATGTCATGGAACTGGTGCAGCAGCACCAGCCGCCACAGCTTCTTGAGCTCGGCAGCGGGATAGGCAAAGGAACCCCCGGTACGGACTGTGGCCGTCGTGCACCACAGCTCCGCCTCGCGCAGCAGGTGTTCACTGCGCCGGTTGCCCTTCTTGGTCCTGGCCTGGCTGGTGTAGGTGCCGCGGTGCAGTTCGAGGTACATCTCGCCCACCCACACCGGCAGGGACGGATATTCGTCCTCCGCCTGCTGGAAGAAGCTCTCCGCGGATCCGATCCGTACCCTCGGCGAGCCTTCAAGGTCCGCCGTCCTGGCAGCCGCCGCCAGCATCTCCCGGGTAGGGCCGCCGCCGCCGTCGCCATAGCCGAAGGGCACCAGCGACACCGTTCCACGGCCGTGGTCACGGTAGTTCCGCTCCGCGTGGGCCAGTTCGCGTCCGCTGAGCTGGGAATTGTAGGTATCAACCGGCGGGAAGTGGGTGAAGAGCCTGGTGCCGTCGATTCCCTCCCAGTTGAAGGTATGGTGCGGCATCCTGTTGGTCTGGTTCCAGGAGATCTTTTGGGTGAGGAACCACCGGCTGCCGGCAGACTTGACGATCTGTGGCAGGGCCGCCGAGTATCCGAAGGAGTCCGGCAACCACGCTTCCCTGCACTCGACACCAAATTCGGCCAGGAAGAAGCTTTTCCCCTCCACGAACTGCCGTGCCATGGCCTCGCCGCCGGGCATGTTGGTGTCCGATTCCACCCACATGCCGCCAACAGGAACGAATTGCCCTGCACGCACCTTTTCCCGGATCCGGCCGAAGAGTTCAGGGTAGAACTCCTTGATCCAAGCCAACTGCTGGGCAGATGAGCAGGAGAAAACGAAATCGGGGTATTCATCCATCAGCGCCACCACGTTGGAGAACGTCCTGGCGCATTTGCGGATGGTCTCCCGGACGGGCCAAAGCCAGGCCGAGTCGATGTGCGCATGGCCCGTGGCAACGAGCTGATGGGCGGAAGCATAGGCAGGCCTGCCCATCACTTCAGCGAGCGCTTCGCGTCCGGCAGCTGCGGTTCCGGCAACGTCGTCGGGGTCCATCACATCCATCATCCGCTCAAGCGCGCGGAGGATTTCATGTCGCCGAGGAAGCTCCAGGGGCAGTTCCGCCATCAGGCCGGACAGGGTCCAGATGTCCTGCTGGAGTTCCCAGACAGTCCGGTTCAACTCGGCGATGGCAATGGCTCCCAGCCTGTACTGCGGTGCTGTCCCGGCCGTCGACTTGTCACCGTACGGCGTGGGCGCAAACGTCCAGCCCTGCGCGACATCAGGGTTGGCGGCGGCCTCCACGTAGAAGTCCACAGCCATGCCGCCTCCCAGCAGCTTCAGCGGAATGTATTGGTTCCGGGGTGACACGGCTTTGATGATGGTGCCGTCGGCACGCCAGGCGATGCCCTCGCACTGGAAGCCGGGCACTTCGATGGTGAAGCCAAGGTCAACCACCACTTCAACGGTCGTGTCCGGTTCCGTGCCCCAGAACTCAGGGACTTCACCCTGCAGGTGGAGCCACTTGGTACCCCAGGGCTTTCCCCAGGGCGCGCCATGTTCCTGCGCCTGGAACTTTTGCCGCATGGCCTCCAGCGCCGGCACCGGTTCGTCCGGCACGTCCCAGCTGCTCAGCGTGAGGGGGAGGCTCCTGCTGTATACGGCGGTACTGATGCGTTCGCGGACAAACCTTTCGAGGCGGACTTCCGTAATCCGTCGGTCGTCATGCAATTTTGGCCCTCTTAAGCACTGGAAACGTGGACCATGGCGTCCATTCGGTGGATAAAATTACCCACTGGTAGCCTACTCGCCAATCCCTGCGGATAACATCCCTGAAAGCGGTCCCGGAATAAGATGGCCTTGGCGGAGCGATAGTCAGTGCAGCGCGCCGGCGGGGGTCTGGGAAACCGGCCTGACGATCCGGTGGTCCCCGGCGTAGATGTTGAGGCTGGTTCCCCGGCTGAACCCGGCGAGAGTCAAACCGCTGGCCTCTGCGAGCTCAACAGCAAGGCTGGAAGGAGCACTGACTGCAGCAAGCACCGGGATTCCCGCCAGGGCCGCTTTCTGTACAAGCTCGAAGGAGGCCCGCCCTGATACCTGGAGGACCGTTCCGCGCAGCGGCAGCAGTCCTTCGCGCAAGGCCCAGCCCACCACCTTGTCCACGGCATTGTGGCGGCCTACGTCTTCCCGGAGGCACATAAGCTCCACGCCGCCGTCGTCCTGGATCCTGAACAGCCCGGCCGCATGCACTCCGCCCGTATCCTCGAAAAGGCGCTGGGACTTCCGCAGCAGGCCCGGCAGGGACGCGAGGAGTTCGGCATCGATGGTCAGGGGATCCGCTGCGGGACTGTAGTGCGAGGACTTTTGGACGGACTCCACCGAATCGGTTCCGCAAATGCCGCAGGAGCTCGATGTATAGATGTGGCGGCCAATGGACGGAACAGTGACATCGCGCCGCAACTGGACCTCAACCACATTGAATGTCTGGACGCCGTTTTCATCTTCCCCGGCGCAGAAACGCAGCGACACAAGCTGCTCGGAGGTCCAAATGATGCCCTCCGATACCAGGAAACCGGCCACCAGGTCAAAGTCGTCGCCCGGGGTTCGCATGGTGACAGAGAAGGAGAGCTGGCCCAACCTGATCTCCAGCGGCTCCTCCACGGCGAGGACATCCTCACGGTGCCGTACCGGGAACTCGAGCGCCTTCGGAGATCCGTCGAGCACATACTTATGCACCTTGCGGCGCTGGGTCACGCGGCCCATAGCCACCCCTGCCTTTTCATATGTCCATCATGACAACTGACGCAGCGGGATACCAGCCGGGCATCGGAGCGTCATCAGCCAAGAAGCGCGCTCCAGTCCACGGGGCTGCCGGCAGCCGCTTTGCCTGCCGTCCTGCCTGGCCGGGCCGCGTTCCTCGGCTTGGCCTTGCCGGCAGGCTCCGCAACCGCCGGGATGGGTGGTCCCCAGGGCAACGCGAACGCCGGCACCGGTTCGCCGAGCTGGACCCCGTGCGGAGGCACCACCATCACGCCGGCCGCCGACGCCAACCCGCGCAACATACCCGGGCCCGTGTGCTGCGCCGGAGAGGCCATGCCATAGAGGAGCCGGAAAGGCATCAGCCGGGTGCGTCCCGGATCGGGTTCAATGGTGCTTCCGCAGGGCACCTCCCGGATTTCGGGCAGGCTGCCGTGGCCGAGCGCGGCGAGCAGCGGGGCCCCCACGGTGCACAGCGCCATCATTGCGGCGAGGGGGTTCCCGGGGAGGCCGAGTACGAAACGGCCGTCCGGTAGTTCCGCCAGGACGGCGGGGTGGCCTGGCCGCATCGCGATCCCGTCGATGACGAGCCGTCCGCCCAGTTCCGCCACCGCCTGGCGGAGGTGGTCCGTGCCTGAGCGTCCCGTCCCGCCAGTGGTGATAACGACGTCGGCCGGCAGATCCGGAGCGCCCGGCGCCTCCGGCACCACGTCTTCCAAGGCGGCGAGCCACTCCTCATAGGAGTCCCCGATCCGCTGCTGTCCCCCCGCTATTCCTCCCAGCATGCCCACAACGGCCGGCAATTGCGGCCCAAAGGTATCGCGCACCTGGCCGGGATCTGGAATTCCCTGGCCTATTACCTCGCCGCCGGTCAGCAGGAGCCGGACCAGGGGTTTCCCTTGGACCTGCAACTCGTCGTAGCCGGCCAGGGCAGCCACTGCGAGATGTGCAGGGTTAAGGTCCGTACCTGCCTTGACCAGGATGTCCCCCGCCAGCGCTTCCTCCCCGGCTTTGCGGATGTGCTGGCCGTTCCGCGGCTCACCGGGCTTGGCGGTTCCTCCGGTCGTCAAGACTGGCAAGCCGTCGTCGTCTTTGCTGAGCACGGCGCTCTCGCTGCGCAGCACCGCTTTACCGCCGGGAGGAATGAGCCCGCCGGTCACGATGGGGCTGGCTTGGTGCGGCGCCAGCGGGGCGCCGGGCTCCACCATGATCCATGGCCCGGTTCCGTTAACCGCCCAGCCGTCCATGGCCGAGGACGCGTAGTGGGGCATATCCTGCAACGCCATAATGTCCCGGTCCAACCTGCGGCCCAGGGCCAGGGCCAGGGGAACCGGCCCGGCAGGAATCGGGGTGGCTGCATCAAAAGCGGCCCGCCGGGCTTCTTCCCACGTATGGTCCAGACGCTCCGGCGCTTCCGGCAGCTCGGTTGAACTCCGTCCTTCCCCGGGCTCCTCGGTCATTCGCCGGGAGTCCCGGCGGCTTCAGCATCGTAGTCCACCGCCAGGGAACGTGCCACATCCAGCGCCCCTTCCATTGATGCGGCATCTGTGCTGCTCCCGGACGCTGAGGCCAGGCCGGCAGCGTAGCCGGCGATGAAGGTGGTGAGTGGCGCCGCGGGCCGCACTACGGAGTGGGCAGCTACACCCGCGAGCGCGAGGATGGCGTTGACGTCCACCTGGACGTCCTCAAGCTCATAAGCCTGGAGCAGGGACCTGCACCATTCCTCCAGCGTTTCATCCTGGCTTTTCAAGAACTGCCTCCCAATTCAACTGCTGCCGCTCCGGTTCTGGCCCGCGTCCCGGCTTCCGGCGTCAACTCCAAGTGCGGCGGCATCATCCCAGGTATCCACATCGGCAGTGGAACCTGCGGGGACGGTGACAAGCTGCACGTCCAG
>NZ_JBNHFF010000196.1:0-6136 GCF_059089965.1 Arthrobacter sp. SPT-J7 | reverse complement strand
CCTGCTTTTGGCGGCGGGCGCCGGTATTCTCGTCGGCCGCCTCGGCCGCGGCCTCCAGGCAGGGGCGCCACAGTCACAGGGCGGTGCCCAGTCCTCGGCATCCCAGCGTTCCGTACCGGCACCGGTCGGGCAAAACACGGCTTTTGCTACCGGCAGCCCGGCCGGTTTCTATGATGAGCCCGTCATCGGCGGGGGCGCTCCGGTCTCGACGTCATCACTTCCTTCGGGCACGGCAGAGGACACGCCCCTGCGGCTCGAGGATGATCCCTACCAGTCACACGAAGGACGCCACCTGTGAGCAGCCAGATTCCGGAGCCTGCTCCGAGCGAAGCTCATGTGAAGGCGGACAACACCTCCTTGGGTGACCTGCTGGGTGATGTAACCCGTGACCTGTCCACGCTGATGCGCCAGGAAGTGGAGCTCGCCAAGGCGGAGGCGAAGCAGTCTGCCACGAAGGCAGGGAAGGGCGGCGGGATGCTCGCCGGAGCCGGAGTGGCAGGTCACTTCGTGCTGTTGTTCCTGTCCCTTGCGCTGATGTTCGCGCTTGGCGCCTTGATGCCGTTGGGCTGGGCCGCCGTGATCGTTGCCGTGATATGGGGCATTATCGCCGCGGTCCTGGCCGCGAAGGGCCGCAAGGAACTGGAACAGATCAAGGGCATGCCCCAGACCAGCGAAACACTTTCTGAAATCCCCGAAACATTCAAACCAGGTGAGGTATAGACCCATGAGCGAAAACCCGGACGCAATCCGTACCGAGATCGAAGAAACCCGCGCACGCTTGGGCACCAATGTGGACGCCCTTGCCGACAAGGTCACTCCGGCCAACGTTGTCCAGCGCCAGACCGATAAGGTCAAGGGCAGCGTCAAGGACGCCGTAACCAGTGTCAAGGACAAGGTCATGGGGGTAGCCGACTCGGCCACGTCCGCTGTCGGAGATGGGGTCTCTACAGTCCAGGACAAGGTCTCTTCCGGCACCGGCCATGCCGGTGGCGCTTTGCATTCCACCGGCGACACTCTTCACGGGGCCAGAGACACCGTCTCGGCCAAACTCAGTAACGCCGGAACAGCGATCTCCCACGCCCCGGGACAGGTCAAGGCCCAGGCCCAGGGCAACCCGATGGCCGCCGGCCTGATAGCGTTCGGCGCCGGAATGCTGCTCTCGTCCCTGATCCCGGCCAGCACCAAGGAACGCGAAGCGGCCCAGCAGCTCAAAACCGCCGCCGAGCCACTCGCCACCCAGGTCACTGACGCGGCCAAGGACATGATTCAGGATCTAAAGGAACCCGCCCAGGAAGCGATGGACAGCGTCAAGGCCACCGCCGCTGACGCCGCCCAGAACGTCAAGGCCGAAGGCCAGAGCGCTGTCACCGATGTCAAAGACCGCGCTGTAGACGCCAAGGACAACGTCCAGACCACATGAGCGCCCGGGACAGGGTCCCGGAACCGCCCCGCAACCCGGCGGGGCGGCCACCGGACCCCGGCGTGGAAATACCGAATACGGGTAGACCGCGGCATATGAAGGCACGGCCCGGCCCAGTTCCGGATCAGTGGGCCACGTACCGCCTGGTCAGCGTGGCGGCCCGGCTCAATGAGAGGCGGCTTAACCGCCGGCTGGCCGGACTCGGGCTGACCACAGGATCGCTGGACGCGCTGGATACCGCGGCGGAACTGGAGCCCACTACCGTCACCGATCTCGCCGCCATCCTCTGCGTGAGTCGGCAAAGCCTGGGCAAGGTCGTGCGGCGCCTTCAAAACCTGGGGCTCCTCACCCGGGAACGGGGCATTGACGGGCGAAGCGCCGACATTTGCCTCACCGGGAAGGGACGGGACGTCCTCTCAGCAGCTGAGGCCCTCGTCCAGGAAGGGTCAGAAACCGAAGCAGAAGCCGAAGCACTGTTCCGCCACCAGCTGGAGCAACACATTCTCCACCTCCGGAACACCGAGCCCAGCCGTGGTGTCCGGCACGGACCTCGACAGCGGCGGTCAGCAACATCCTCAAGTTCGAACAACATGCAGGATCCATCCCATGCACTTCACACTGAAAAGGGAGTAGATACTTGGCTACTACGAACCGCGCTTCCGGACCAAAAACAACCCTCCAAAAAGCAGCCCAGGCAGTAGGCGTTGTCTTCCTGCTGGTCGGAGTCCTCGGTTTCATCCCGGGCATCACCAGCAACTATGAAGCACTTTCCTTCGCCGGCCACGGCTCCGATGCGTTCCTGCTGGGCATCTTCCAGGTCTCGATCCTGCACAACATCGTTCACCTGCTCTTCGGCGTCGCAGGCATCCTGATGTCCCGCACCAACGAACAGGCCAGGAACTACCTGCTCTACGGCGGAGTCGTCTACCTCATCCTGTGGCTCTACGGACTCCTCATCGGCCACGACACCCCCGCCAATTTCGTTCCTGTCAACAGCGCGGATAACTGGCTGCACTTCGTCCTGGGTGTCGCCATGATCGCCCTGGCCATCCTACTTTCCCGCAACGCCACACGCACCACCTCCGCTAACCCCTAAAGCGCATCGCCCCGGCAACACCGCTTAGGCCCGCGTCAAGCGGGGGGCACTACATCTCCTTGGTCCGCTTTCCGTTATCGGAGGGCGGACCAAGGGTTTTGGGGGCAGCACATCCAACGCGCAGGGGCCATACTGTTTTCCTCGCGACGCTCTCGTGAGCCGCCAGCTGTGACCCATGTGCATCATCGTTGGGACCGCCGCAGCCAACCCTTTCCTTGCCGCAGATGCTAGCCGCTGCGGCCCGGTTGCTCGGCTTGTATTCGGGAAGAAGCTGGCAAGGCAGGCCGGGTTCCGTGGTCCTTGGCGTGGTCCTGAGCAGCGGGAACACCAGGCACTTAGGGCGGTCCGTTCAAGAACGGTTGAACCTGAACAAAGCGGGTACAGGACCGATGATTAGTCAGTGCCCTCGGAAAGGGCGCCGCCGACCGGTGCCGGCAAACGGTGCGGGTAGCCCCCGACAGTTCCGCTGGACCCACCGGCCTTATCAGCAGAGCAGTGGAAGGGCAGCATGAGCGAAGAACGCAGGCGGGAACTTGGCGAGTCGGATGCGCCGGTTGAGCACGAGCTAAAAGAGTCGTTTGATAAGACGATCGGTGAGGGCGCCGAACGACTCCACAGGACCATGCGGAACATCCTCATCACAGGCGTGTTCGGTGGTTTTGAAATTGGGTTGGGAATCATGGCCTATCTGGCCGTTATGCATGAAACGGGGAACCACCTCCTGGCCGGATTGGCGTTCAGCATCGGACTCGTGGCACTTCTCCTCGCGCACAGCGAACTGTTCACCGAAAACTTCCTGATGCCAGTGGCGGCCGTGGTCGCGAAAGAAGGCAGCGTCACTCAGCTGGCAAAACTCTGGGGAGGTACCCTCGTGGCGAACCTGGCCGGTGGCTGGGTGTTTGTCTGGATCGTCATGCAGGCGTTCCCGCAGTGGTCTACAGTGGTGAGCGAGAGTGCGCACCACTACGTAGATGCTCCGTTCACCCTGCAAGTAGTCGCCCTGGCGGTGCTTGGCGGCAGCACCATCACCCTCATGAGCCGGATGCAGCAAGGCACCAGCAACGATGTCGCACGGATCGTTGCCACCATCATCGGCGGCTTCCTGCTGGCCGGGCTTCAATTGTTCCACTCGATTCTGGACTCATTGCTGATCTTCGCGGCCATTCACTCCGGCGCGGACATTACCTATGGCAAATGGCTCGGCTGGTTCGGCTACACCCTGCTGTTCAACGTCCTCGGCGGCATAATCCTGGTAACCCTCCTGCGACTGGTTCGGACGAAGGAACTGATCGAGAAGCGCCGCACGGAGGCACCCGAGGACCCAGACGCACCACACAACACCTGACTACCCGCTGCTTCTGCAGCTGCTACCGAGACCGTTGGGTTTACTGCTCCTCCCCACACTTCCCGCGGCCGCTTATATATATCGACGGCCCATGGAAGTCTCCCAGCTTGAAACCTTGCAGAAATCCTCCGGGACATCTCCAAAGTTCAGTTCCGCGCCGGTCAAGTGCAGCGAGCCAGCATTGCCCCATGTCGCCACCGACTGCTTCGCTACGCGTCGAAGTGGGTCTGAATGCTTGTGCCGGACAGCTGTTCGATCAGTTCGGTGGCTACATCGCGCAGTTTGCGGTTCCGGTTGCTGGAGACCTTGGTGAGGATCTTTATCGCCTCCGCTTGCGAGCACCTGTTCTGCGCCATAATCACTCCGCAAGCCAAGTTGATGGCAGTCCGGCTCTGCATGGCTGCGTCCAGGTCTTCCGCCCGGCTCTGTGCGGTGCCGATGCGGACTGAGAGTTGCAGCGTGTTGTGCGCAGCGGCGGCAAAGCCCAGGGCCTTGTCGTAGACATGCGGGGTGAACGCGGCGGGCTTGGGCGCGAAAAAGTTCAGTGCTGCGCGGGCTTGGCCGCTGATTCCAAGGGGAACTCCCAGCGAGCTGTAGACGCCCTTCTCGGCGAATTTCCGGTTCAACTCCGGGAACCTGCGATCTGTAGAGACATCATCGATGGCTACCGGGGACATGTCCCGTAGTGCTCTTATGCAGGGACCGTCACCAATGGCCTGCTCCAGTTGATCAAGCTCTACAGCGCGTATGCTGCTGCCTGCGGCCGTAGTGGGTTTGCGTGTGACTTTGACCGTGATCGCACACTCAATTGCCTGCCCGGCAGCTTCAGAAACCGCAGCGGCTGCAAGGCCAGAAAGCCCGGAAAGGAAGTCAACTGCATTTTCTGCGCTCACCAGAATTGACTGAAGCTGGGTTACGGGTTCGTTTCCCGAGTGACTGGACATTGGCTCATCTTAGTTGCCGCCCGTTCCAACTGCGGCGGGGCTACCGCCCATGACGGTTCCG
This sequence comes from Arthrobacter sp. SPT-J7, assembly GCF_059089965.1. NCBI lineage: Bacteria > Bacillati > Actinomycetota > Actinomycetes > Micrococcales > Micrococcaceae > Arthrobacter > Arthrobacter sp. SPT-J7. The sequence continues at coordinate 1,270 of NZ_JBNHFF010000196.1, read as the reverse complement.
TCCCGGTACACAGCAGCTTTCAAGACACCACTCAAGGGCTCGTTACCCTGCTGCGCTACCGCGGCGTCCTTGTCCGATCCCTATTGGACGGCATCGACCCAGCTGCCTCGACGGGTCCGACGCTGCTGTGAGCGCGGACAAGCTGGCAATCGGCGCAAGAGGGCCGAGCGAAGGGCCCCACCGCCGAAGACCGCGGCCGCCTCGCTGGCTGGAGCCGCGCAACGCTCTTCCGCCACCAGCAGATGCTTGCTGCACTCAAGACCACAGCGAGGGTCCTTAGTCCGTGCCTCTCCCGTCTTCGCCTGGCTTCGGGTTTATTGCATGGCTGTAGTCTGCGCGCCGGCCGTTAATACCGAGTGTGTTGAGGATTTCGTTAAGGGCGTGCGCCAGCAGATCACGTTCAAGGGCAGGGAAGTTCAGCGCACCATGGACGTAGGCCTGGGCTTCAATCAGGCCAGCGACTCCTCCAATGCCGAAGTATTTGATCCAAACCTGTTCGAAGGTCAGCGGTGCGCCCTCGAATGCCAGCCGGAAGCCTTGGCGCTGTTCTTCCTCTTTCCCCGCGGCGCCGCATGCTTCAGCCGCCGTCATGATCGAGTCCCGGCGTGGACTCGATGATCTCTTCCGAAACTGCCTGCAGTGGCCGGTTCTCGTTCAGGGCTTTGGTCATCAGGTGGAGCATCGCTTCATGGTTCCCCATGCCCTGGCTGGCCATGACGATCCCCTTGGCGGTGCTGATGATGTCCCGATGGGCCAGCGTCGTCTTGAGTTGCTCGCTCAACATCCGGCCGCGCTCCCGGGCCTGGACATTGACCAGGAAAATCGAGGCCTGGGCTGCGAACAATTCCAGCAGCCGGATTAGCCGATGCGTTGCGGCGTTTGGCTTTGCCCAGTAAACCTTGATGGCCCCGAAAGCCAGATCCCCGGAAAGAAGAGGAACACTGACGCAGGACCGCAAACCCAGCTCGTCCGCTGCCAGACCCCATTCGGGCCAGCGGAGGTCCGTGCGAACATCCGCAATGTCCACCGGGTGTCCGGAGGCCCATGCACTCAGGCACGGACCTTGCCCGAGATCGTATTGAAGGCTGTCGGCCTCTACCACGATCGTGCCCGTGGAAGCTGTGCTGCTGCGGCTGCCGTTGGTGTCCATCAGGGATACGCCCGCTCCTGCTGCGCCACCTACGGCAAGGACCGCGGCGTCGGTGATGAGCGTCAGGGCGTGGGCGACCGTATCCTCGCTCAGGAGCACGTTGGATATCCGTGCAAACAC
>NZ_JBNHFF010000195.1:0-6158 GCF_059089965.1 Arthrobacter sp. SPT-J7 | reverse complement strand
CAGGGAAGGCGGGCAGGAGAGCCTGACGGGTATCAGCCTGCTTACCGTGTTCCCGGTGATTTGGCTGTGCGCTTCCGGGTACTACCCGAGGGCTGCTTTGTGGCTGTCTTTCCTGGCGCCGCTGGCGATTATCTGGGTCCCTTTAGTGCTGAAGGGCAATGTCACGGGACAGGACCTGGCCCGGTCACTGCTCCTGCCCGTCATGATGCTTGGGATCGGGGTCTCCGTCAGCGTCTTAACCTTGAGCATGACCCGCCAGCAGCGGGAGCTGGAAGAAAAGGACGCACAACTGCAGGCCAATTTGCGCACCAGCCAGCGCCAGGAAGCGCTGTTGAACACCGTCCTGGACACTGTTCATCTGGGCGTCCTGGCGGTGGACGCGGACGGGCATGACGTGCTGATGAACCGGAAGCAGCGGACCAACCACGAACTGGCGCGGCCCAAGGACATAGCGGACCCCAACGAGTCCCAGTTGCTCGTCTTCGGACCGGACCGGAAGTCTTTGGTTCCCGTGGAGGAACGCCCGGTCCGCCGTGCCGTCCTCGGGGAAACCTTCACGGACTACCTTGTGTGGCTGGGCTCCGGCAAGGAGCAGCGGGCTTTTGTCACCACTGCCCGGGCCATGAAGGACGCCGACGGCGAATTCTCCGGTTCGGTCATTGCTTTCAGCGACGTCACGGACCTCGTCAACGCGCTGACAGCGAAGGACGACTTCGTCTCCAGCGTCTCGCATGAATTCCGGACACCCCTCACGTCAATTCTTGGATACGTGGAAATCCTGCTCGAGGACGACCCGGAGGAGTCGCAGCGGAGCATGCTGGAGATCATCCGCAGGAACTCGGAGCGGCTATTGACGTTGGTCAGTGATCTGCTTGCCAGCCGCAACGGACAGCTGATTGTGACGCCCCACTCCGTCGACGTGGCCGAACTGGTACGCACCAGCGTTTCCTCGGCAATACCCAGGGCGGCTGCTTCCGGTGTGGTGCTGGCCGGTGAGACCCCGGAGCGGCTGGAGGCCCACGTGGACGGGGCACGGATTTCCCAGGTTCTGGACAACCTGGTGTCCAACGCCATCAAGTACTCCCCCGACGGCGGCAACGTGGTGGTCTCGCTGGCGCAGGAGGACGGCCACCTGGCGTGCCGGGTCAGCGATACCGGTATGGGCATGAGCGTCGAAGACGCTTCAGAAGTGTTTGCCAAGTTCTTCCGCACCAGCAACGTCCGCAGGACAGCCATTCCCGGCGTCGGTCTGGGCCTGCCGATCAGCAAGGCCATCGTTGAGGCCCACGGCGGGACCATCGAGGTGGAAAGTGCCCTGGGCCGGGGAACCACGTTCACGTTCCGGGTTCCGGTCTAGCCTGCCTGCCGAACCACCTCGCCCCAGGACTGCCGGGCGAGGTCCCCGATCGCGGCGAGGATTTCCGACGGCGGCAGGGACAGGTCCAGCGGGAACTCCACAACGTCGATGTCTGTGTTGAGGATGCGGCGCAGCTTGACCTCACCGGACCCGGCGTAGATCAGCCAGGCGGTAGGCACAGCCAAAGCAGTGCAGTGGGCGAGCATCTGGTAGTGGTCTGCTGTGAGCGAGGCACCGAGGTCGGACGCGGCTTTGTACTTGGTGTTGTAGACAACCACGGGCCGTCCTCCAAGCAAGTGCACGGCATCCGGCCGCACGGACAACCGGTCCGCGTCCCGCACCGCCTCGCTGAGGAGTGCGTTGTACTGCAGCCGGAGCTCCCCCGGGTAGGCTGCCATCGCCTCCCGCAATGCGGTGCCGACAAAATCTTTAAACACCTGGGCCATGTCCACCACGAACGCAGCGGTTTGTTGCTTGCCCTGGCCGGCTTCAGCGGAGGCGTTTCGGAGAATGAGTTCCGCCAAGCGGAGGACGGCGTGGTAGCGGACGTTCATCCGGCTGGCCGTCCACGGCGGGAGCGGAGCGCCGGCGGGAAGGCGGGTGACGGCGTCGAGCTTTCCCTTGAGCTGGCGCAGCCGGCTCAGCACCTCGGGGCGGACCCGCGGCACCTGGCCCATCCGCTCCAGTGCGGCAAGGAGGATGCGGTTTTCGGCGATGTCCTCGCTGAACTCGTCGTAGGACACTTCCAGGGGCACCAGCATGCCGGGACGCCGGGAGATCTGGTCCGAGATGCGGATCCGTCCTTTTACCGTTCGGAGCGACTCGTCCACAGTGCGGTATCCCTGCAGCACGCCGCGTCCCAGGGCCCGTTCGGCCAGCTGGGCCAACGACTGAGCCAGTGCGCTCCACAGCTCCCGGTCCTCGACGGCGGCAACTGAGTCGGGGCGGAACCCCTGTTCGCCCGCGTAGCTCAGCAGGAAAAGGAGCCGGCTGAGTCCCAACCGGTCCTTGGGCCGGACGTCCAGCTGCACTGTGGGGGTCCGTACAGAGCCCACCTTGCCCACGGGCTCGATCCGGTACAGCCCAAGGCCCATGGGCGACGCCTTGGCGAGGCCACTGGCGTTCAGGAAAGAGGCGCTGGCCGGATCCAGCCGTTCCACGATCCCGCGGGACAGTTCGTCCAGCACCAGGTGCCGGACAGATGCGCCCGGGTCAACGGCCTGCAAGGCGTTCCAGCAGCCGGTCCAGTCCGAAGCGTTCCTCGAGCTGGGCCCGGGTCAGCTGGCCATGGTAGTGCTCCTCAAGCAGGGGCATCAGCTCATACTTCCAGATCCGCCGCAAGCCGGCAGGGGTTTGGGCTGCCGGCTTCATGAAGTACGACGGGCCGATCATGAGGTCCCGGTCCCACTCGTCAATGGCGGCATTAAGGGCATCCAGCAGCAGAGCCGGAGTGGTGTCCAGCTGCCGGGCCTCGAGGAACCGTGTCAACGAGCCCTTCACCGGTTCGGTCTGCGGGTGCAGCTCGATGAATGCAAAACGACGGCGGATGGCGGCATCCATCATGGCAATGGACCGGTCCGCGGTGTTCATGGTGCCGATGATGTACAGGTTGTCCGGCAGCGTGAACGGCTCATTGGGGCTGTACTGCAGGTAGATCCGGTCATCGCGGTACTCCAGCAGGAAGTACAGCTCGCCGAACACCTTGGCGAGGTTGGCCCGGTTCATCTCGTCGATGATGAGGAAGTAGGGCTTCTTCTCGTTTCCGGGCTTGGCCGCTTCTTCGGCGAGGCGGCGGAGCGGACCGGCGACAAGTTTGAAGGAAACCTGGCCTTCGTCCGTCTTGTCCGGCCGGTAGCCTTCGAAGAAGTCCTCGTAGGCATACGACGGGTGGAACTGGACCAGTTTGACCCGCTCGTCCGTGGTGTCATCCGCCAGTTCCGCCGCGAGGTGCTTCGCCAGGTAGGTCTTGCCGGTGCCCGGAGGACCGTACAGCACCAGCTGCCGGTTCTCCTCCAGCAGCTCGGCGATCTCCTGGAGCGGCTCGAGCTCCATGTGCAGTGACTCCGCGAACTCGCGCGTCAGCGGGCGGAAGCCCTCCTGGACGGGAGGAATGACGGCGGCGGCTTCAGCATCGCTGTCGGGTTCTGTTTCCGCTTCTGCCGGTAGCAGGCCCTGCAGCGCCTGCACCACCCTGGTCAGGTCCACAACGATCCCAGGGGTGGCCAGCTGCCGCTGCACGTGGCGGGGAAGGCTGGTGGTGGTGTAGCCTTCGTCGAACCAGCGGACCTTCCGACGCAGCCGCCGGTTGTCCTCGTTGTGTTCGGGCTCCCCGAGTACGACGCCGAGCCGCACCTTTCCGCCGTGCTGGTAAAGCGCCAGGTCCCCGGGCTTCATCACGGTCAGGAACGCAAAGACAGCGGTTTTTGTGTCCTCCCGCTCCACGTAGCCAAGGTGCTTGTAGTCCTCGTCCACGGCATGCTGTACCACCCCCGCCGTGACGCCCGGGCTCAGCAGGCGGAGATGTTCGACGTCGAGCGTCACCTTTTCCTCGCCCTGCCAGGCGGTGAGCAGCTCGGTGTTGTCGCTGTGCGTGCGCAGCAGCCATGCCCGTCGGCCGGGGTCGCCCACCTTGCGCCACTGGCTGACCAGCTGGCGGGCATACCAGTCAATGCGCTGCCCGGCCTGCTCATCAAGGTGCAGGCGGATGCGGTGGATGTCTGCGGTGATGTCCTCTTCGGCGTCACCTTTTGCCCCGCCCACCAGCGACGCGAAGGCATCACGGATTTCCTGGCGCTCCACGTCCGCCACCACGGGCTCGAAGTAGCTGGGCCAGGTGAGGAATTCAATGCTGCGGCGGATCGCGGGCTGGTCCCCCGGGGTGGCGGCGGCCAGGCGGTGGAACTTCAGCGGGTCCTGCAGCGCTTGGGCAATGTCCGCCGTGGTCTGCTGGTCCACCTGCTGCACAAAACGGCAGAGCCATTTCAGGTGGTCCCAGATGGTCCAGTTGAACTCGGCGGTCCGGTCGCGGATGACGCCGTGGTCGGTGAGGCCCTGGTACAGCTCCTCGGGCAGCTCCAGCGGAGGCTCAAGCCAGGAGGCAGCTTCGGCCACACGGGCGCGCTTGACCTTCAGCGACTTCACCTCGTGGGCCAGGGGCAGCGACTGCAGGAACAGCAGTTCCACGGCCAGCTGCTTCGCTTCCCGGGACGCGCCCTCGAGGTTCTGCCGAAGGTTGGTCATCATGGGTGCCTTCGGATCCGGGGTACCCCGTTCCAGCCTGTCCAGGAGCTCCGCTGCCGCCTCCGACGTCCAGGTCATGGTGCGTCCATCCAGCGCGGACGGCTTCCCGAGGAGCCCGGGGCCAAGCACGAACCACGCAGCCTCCTCAATTTCCCGGGAGACACCGAGGGCACGGGGCATGGCAGCAGTGGAGGCGGGGGTCATGGATTCAAATTTACAGGGTGAAGCTGGACGGGCGCTCAGAGCCCCTGTGCCACCCGGCATTTCCGGGCGGCTACGTGACCGGGCCCGGCTTCTTCCGGCCGAACGTAAAGTAGCCCACCGGCCCAATGAAGTTGATGAAGGACGCCGCCCGCCACGCGGCCTTGGGACCGTTAATCATCGCTGCCGGGCGCTTCGAAATGTCCCGCTGCGCCGCCACCAACAGGGACACCTGTGCAATGGCCACCAGTATGGTGCCGGCCTTTGCGGACGGGGACATTTCCTTCCAGGTCTTTTTCTGGACCATGCCTATTCCTCCTTGGTTGGGGTTCTTAGTTTCCGATGCAGGCCGCTCCGGCGCAACGGGCTGCACCGGCCGGAGCGCCTGCAGCTCATGCTCACGCTGTGAAGGGTGCCAGCCGTTCCTTTTGTTCCGGCGTGAGCCGCTGCACCCGGCCTGTGGCTTCGTCCACAAACGCCAAATGGCTGCTGGCCTTGACGCAGTCCTCCCGGGTCACAGGGTCCTGTACGAGGTAGTGGATATCGAAGCTCGCTCCCTTGACGGCGCCAATCCAGACCTGGACCAGGGCAGGGACGTTCCGGTACTCCAGCGTCCTGACGTAGCGGATCTTGTGATCCACCACCAGCGCCATGGTTCCCTCGGGGACGTCATTGAAGAGGGAGACACGCGGCTCGATGCCGGGCAGCCCTGCTCCCCGCGGCGGTCCGAAAGCGGCGATCCGCGCTTCCTCGAGCATCCGGACGATCTGTACGTTGTTGATGTGCCCGTACGCGTCCATGTCGCCCCACCGCATGGGAACCAGGACCTCGATCCGCCGGCCGCCGTCGCTGGGAGTCTCCATCTGCGCGCTCAGCTGTGCACCGCCGTCGAATCGTCCACCGGCAGGTTCCCGGCATCCGCACCGGCGAACTGGGACATGTACAGCCGGTAGTAGGCGCCTTCCGCAGCGAGGAGGACCTTGTGGTTCCCCTGCTCAACAATTCTGCCGTTCTCCATCACCAGGATGGTGTCGGCGTCGCGGATGGTGGAAAGCCGATGCGCGATCACAAAGCTGGTGCGGTCCGTACGGAGCGCTGCCATGGCCTTCTGCACCAGCAGCTCCGTGCGGGTGTCAACGGAGCTGGTGGCTTCGTCAAGGATGAGCAGCGACGGGTTGGCTACGAAGGCGCGGGCAATGGTGATGAGCTGCTTTTCGCCGGCACTGACGTTGTTGCCTTCCTCGTCGATCACGGTGTCGTATCCCTCGGGCAGGGCGCGGACAAAGCGGTCCACGAAGGTGGCTTTGGCCGCGGCCATCACCTGTTCCTCGGTGGCGTCCAGGTTGCCGTAGCGGATGTT